>JAUZFR010000187.1 GCA_030840335.1 Actinomycetota bacterium
CCGCGCGGGCGCTCGTCGTGGTGTCGAGACTCGACACGGCCGCAACCGGCACATCCCACCATCCCCCGCCGTCGGGCGAGTAGAGCTGCGGGTCGCTGGTGATGTGGATGAGCGTGGCACGATCCGAGGCCTTGGCCGTCGTGACCGCCGCAGCGAGGTCCGCGATCGCATCCGGCCCCGGCTCAACGCGAATCACCCGGATACCGAGGCTCTCCGCGTTCGTCGCGAGATCGACCGGCAGCATCCCGTCCGGCGGCGCGCTGGCGCCCGCGGAATCCTGAAAGCGGTATTTCGTTCCGAATCGCTGCGACCCGACGTCCTCGCTCAGGTGACCAATCGACGCGTACCCGTGGTTCTGGATGAGCACGATGATCAACTTCAGGCCCTCGGCGACCGCCGTCACGATCTCGGTGTGCATCATGAGGTAGGAACCGTCGCCGACCATCACGATTGCATCGCGTGTCGGATCGGCCCGGGCGACGCCCAGTCCGCCGGCGATCTCGTAGCCCATGCACGAGTACCCGTACTCGACGTGATAGCCGAGGTCGTCGCGAACTCGCCACAGCTTGTGGAGGTCACCAGGCAGCGATCCGGCGGCGCACACGACGACATCGCGCGGGTCCGAGGCCTTCTGCACTGCGCCAATGATCTCGGTCTGGCTGGGCAGGTCGAGGCCGCGAGGGATGAAGGCCTCGTCGACGAGGTCGTCCCAGCTGCGCTTATCGCGGGTGTACTCGGCCTCGTACCCCGCGGCTACGCGGTAGCCGGTCAGAGCGGCGGTCAACTCGACGATCGCCTGGCGGGCATCGGCCACGACAGGAATGCTGCTGCCGTGTTTGGCGGCATCGAACGACGCGATGTTGATGTTGATGAACCGCACGCCAGGAGTCTGGAACGCCGTGCGGCTGGCGGTTGTGAAGTCGCTATACCTGGTGCCGATGCCGATGATCAGGTCCGCCTGGGCGGCCGCCCGGTTCGCCGCGGTCGTGCCGGTCGCGCCCACGCTGCCGAGGTGCTGGGAATGATCCCAGGCCAGTGAGCCCACTCCGGCCTGGGAGACCCCGACAGGGATGCCCGTCGACTCGACCAGTGCGCGAAGTGCTGCGGCGGCATCCGAGTAGATCACGCCGCCGCCCGCGACGATGAGCGGGCGAGTCGATCCACGGATGGCGCGCACGGCCGCTGCGACCGCGTCGAGGTCGGGGCGCGGCCGGCGCACCCGCCACTCACGATCGGCCAGGAATTCGGCGGGCACATCGACGACCTCGGCCTGAACGTCCTCTGGAAGCGCGATAGTGACGGCACCGGTTTCCACCGGGTCGGTGAGCACCCGCATCGCAGAGAGAGCGGCCGAAAAGAGCTGTTCGGGCCGCTGAACGCGGTCGAAGAAGCGCGACAGCGGCTTGAACGCGTCGTTGACACTGATGCTCGCGTCGTGCGGAAGTTCGAGCTGTTGCAACACCGGGTCGGACACTCGCGTGGCGAACGTGTCCGACGGAAGCAGCAGCACAGGCAGGTGGTTGATGGAGGCCAGCGCGGCCCCGGTGAGCATGTTGGTTGCCCCCGGACCTACGGATGCTGCGCAGGCGAACGTCGACCTGCGCCGGGTCATCCGTGAGTACGCCACCGACTCATGCACCATTGCTTGCTCGTTACGCGCCTGGTGATACGGCATGACGTCGGGATCGCTGAGGGAGAGCTGCGCGAGTGCCTGGCCGATTCCCGCGACGTTACCGTGGCCAAAGATGCCGAAGGTACCGGCGATGGTGCGCTCGCGGTGGTCGCCGTCGACGGTCCACTGGTGGGCGAGGAATTCGATCAGCGCCTGGCTGACGGTCATTCGACGGGTTGTCATGCGGGTGTCCCAATCTGTGTTTCCGGTTGCGGCGTTGCGATATCCGCGGTGTACGGGAGTCGTGGGTCGACATCCTGGCCGTTCCAGGTGTCTCGCACCCACGCGTGGTGGGGGTGATCCGTGATCAGCCAGGCGCGGTCAGCATCCGGTCCGGCCATCACATTGAGGTAGTACAGGTCGTATCCCGGCGCCGCGACACACGGGCCGTGCCATCCGAATGGCACCAGCGCGATATCGCCAGTATGTACCTCTGCGAGGGTGTCGATCTCGCCGGCCGGCGAGGACGACGTGCGGAACAAGCCGAACGGGGATGCCCCCGCGGGCGCAGGAACGCCACGGCTCACGGCGGTCTCGAAGTAGTAGATCTCCTCGAGACTCGACTCGCTGCCCTCGACGGACTCGTCGTGCTTGTGCGGCGGGTAGCTCGACCAGTTCTCGGCTGGCGTGATCACTTCGCAGACGATCAAACGGTCGGCGGCCAGGGCGGCGGGCGTGCCGAAGTTGTGGACCTGGCGGCTCGACCGCCCCGCGCCTCGCAGCTCGATCGGTACCTTCGACGCTGGCGTGTACGCGACGGGGTACGCAACTGTGGCCGGGGCCTCCGCAACTGCGACCCGGCCACGGCCCGAGATCACCGCGCCGGTGTCGATCGGAAGGTACAGCACATCCGTCGGCCCGGAGAAGACGGATGTCCTGCCCTCAAGCGTCTGCAGCAGTTCCTCGGTGTCGACCCCGGTGCGGTGGCGCACCGTGAATGAGCCACTCAGCGGCACGATGATCCGCTCGACAGCGCCCGCAGAGAGCACGACCTCGCGCCGATTCAGGTCGGCGATGCGGATGCCCGTGTACCGCCATCCGTCCACGCTCGCGTCGACGACCGCCTCCCAGCCATCCCTCGCCAGTGTTCCGCGCTGGTAGAACCAGCCCCCGGGATTGGTGTGCGTCACGATGATCCTCTTCGTCGAGTGGAGTGAGTCTGCTCAGCCGAGACTATGCCTGAGGAAACCCGAGGTTGATACCGCCGTGGCTCGGGTCGAGCCAGCGGCTGGTGATCGCCTTCTCGCGGGTGAAGAAGTGGAAGCCCTGCAGACCGTAGGCTTTCGAGTCGCCGAACGCCGAGTCCTTGAAGCCGCCGAAGGAGTAGTACGCGACGGGAACCGGGATCGGAACGTTGATACCGATCATCCCGACCTCGACCTCGTTCTGAAAGCGCCGTGCGGCGCCACCGTCGTTCGTGAAGATCGCCGTGCCATTGCCGTAGGGGCTGGCGTTGATCAGTGCGAGGCCCTGCTCGTAGCTCTCAGCGCGCACGATGGAAAGAACGGGGCCGAAAATCTCGTCGGTGTAGACGCGAGACTCGACGGGAACCGCATCGATGAGAGTGGGGCCGAGCCAGAATCCGTTGGCGTCGCCATCGACCTCGACTCCGCGACCATCGACGACCACGCGCGCTCCGTCTTCGGTGGCGATGTCGATGTACGAGGCGACCTTGTCGCGGTGCGCCGCGGTGACAAGGGGACCCATGTCGCACGAACGGCGACCGTCGCCGATCGTGAGCGCGGAGATCCGCGTAGCGATCTTCTCGATTAGGTCATCGGCGACGGGTTCGACCGCCACGATGACCGAGATGGCCATGCACCGCTCGCCCGCCGAGCCGAACCCGGCGTTGACGGCGGCGTCCGCGGCGAGATCGAGGTCGGCATCCGGGAGCACGAGCATGTGATTCTTCGCGCCGCCCAGTGCCTGTACGCGCTTGCCGTTGCGGGCGGCCGTCTCGTAAATGTATTTCGCGATCGGGGTGGATCCGACGAACGAGATGGACTTCACATCCGCATGTTCGAGCAGCCCGTCGACCGCGACCTTGTCGCCGTGCAGCACGTTGAAGACGCCATCGGGCAGCCCGGCCTCGGTGAAGAGCTCCGCGAGCCAGTTGGCGGCGGACGGATCCTTTTCGGATGGTTTGAGCACGACGGTGTTTCCGGCGGCGATCGCGATGGGGAAGAACCACATCGGCACCATGGCGGGGAAGTTGAACGGGCTGATGATCCCGACCACACCGATCGGGCCGCGGGTGGAGTACACGTCGACCCCGGTCGAAACGTTCGCGGAGTACTCGCCCTTAATCAGGTGCGGAAAGCCGGTCGCGAGTTCGACGACCTCGAGTCCCCGGGTGATCTCGCCGAGAGCGTCCGACAGCACCTTGCCGTGCTCGGAGGTCAGGATGAGCGCGAGGTCCTCTTTTCGTTCGTTCAGCAGCTCGCGAAAACGGAAGAGAATCTGCTGGCGTTTGGTGATGGAGAGGTCCCGCCAGCCGGGGAACGCGGCCTTTGCGGAGGCTACCGCGGCGTCGACTTCGGCCCTGTCGGCGAGGGCGACATGTTTGGTCGCGACGCCAAGCGCCGGGTCGAAGACTGGGGAGGTGCGGCCGGAGGTGCTCGGGCGCTCGGCACCGTCGATCCAATGGGCGAGGACGGGCAGGGTCATGGTGAAGTTCTCTTCTGGTCGGTTCAGTGGCCGTGGACGAGGCTCGCTGCGGTATCGATCGCCGAGGCAAGGTCGCCATCGGGTGGATAGAGGATGCTGCGCCCGACGACGAGTCCGCGCACGCCGGGAAGAGCGAGAGAGTGTCGCCAGGATTCGAAGGTGACGTCTCGATCGCCCGTCGGATCGCCGCCAAGCAGGAGGGTCGGCAGGGTCGTGGATGCCATCACCCGCTCCATCTCGGGAACGACCGGCAACTTGAGCCAGGTATGTGAGCTGGTGTTGCCGAGACCTGCGGCGATGGCGATCGAGAGGCTCACGGCATCCGCCGTCAGCTGGTTGCGGATGCCGCCGTCGCTCCACTCGCTGAGGAACGGTTCGAGCATGATCGGGATGCCGGCGGCGGCGGCCTTACTGATCGCCAGCGCGGTGGCCTCGAGCGTCGCGGCGGTTCCCGGGTCGGCGAGGTTGACCCGAAGGAGTGTCTTCGCGAAGTCCAGGCCGTCTCGCGCGAGGCTATCGATGTCGTAGGCGGTGAATCGGTCATCCATCTCGAATGAGGCTCCGCGGAGCCCGCCGCGGTTCATCGACCCGACGACGATCTTGTCGTCGAGCAGTCCGAGAAGGGCCAGGTCGTCGATGATGTCCGGGGTGCCGAGCACGCCATCCACTCCCGGGCGCGAGAGCGCGCCCGCGAGCCGTTCGAGCAAGGCGTAACGGTCAGCCATGGCGGTGGGGTTTGAGCCGACTCCGAGCGCCCCGCGGGCTGGATGGTCGGCGGCGACGATAAACAGCCGCCCGTCTCCGCGAATCACGTCGCGCCGCTTGCGAGAGGCGAGCATCTCGGCGATCCGCTCGGGATGCGCCGCGCGCGTCTCCCGAAGTGCGGCGAAGTCGAGTGTCGTCATGAGGCGATCCCCTTCAGGATCTCGTCCACCTCTGCGGTGGTCGGCATCGCGGTCGAGCACTCGCGACGGCCGGCGACAATCGCGCCGGCGACGTTGGCGAAACGGAGCACCCTCTCGAGCGGCCAACCACTCAGCAGGCCGAAGCAGAGAGCGCCCCCGAATCCGTCGCCGGCACCGAGCCCGTTCACGACCTCAACGAGATGCGGCGGCACCTCGACGGTCTGGTCGCGGGTCTTGGCCAGCACTCCTCGTGGTCCCTGCTTCACGATCGCGAGCTCGACGCCACGCTCGAGCAGCGCGTCTGCGGCGCGGTGCGGATCCGTCTCGCCGACGGCCACCTCGCACTCGTCGCGGTTCCCGACGGCCACCGTGACTTTCTCGAGCGCCCGGGCGACCTCGGCGGTGGCGAGTTCCGGCGACTCCCAGAACATCGGTCGATAGTCGAGGTCGAGGATCGTGAGCGGCGATCGACCGCGGGCATCCCACGCAACATGGTGGGCGCTCCGGCTGGGCTCCTCGGACAGGCCGGTCACCGTCGACCAGTAGATGCGGGCTGCCCGGATGGCGTCCAGGTCGAGCTCGGATCCGTTGATGACGAGATCGGGAGCCTTGGGTTGTCGGTAGAAGTAGAGCGGGAAGTCATCCGGGGGGAAAAGCTCGCAGAACACGACGGGCGTCTGCAGGCCCTCGACACCCGACACGAAACGATCGCTCACTCCGAGGCGCAGGAGTTCCCGGTGAATGTAGTTCCCGAACGGGTCGTTGCCGGTGCGGGTGATGACCGCGGACTCCAGGCCGTGTCGCGCCGCGGCGACCGCAACGTTGGTGGCACTGCCGCCGAGATACTTGCCGAACGTCGACACGTCTTCGAGGTGCCCGTCCTGCAGCGGGTAGATGTCGACGCCCACGCGACCTATGGTGATCAGATCGAGGGCGCTCGAATTGCGGACGGTCATGGTGAGCGACTCGGCTTTCTGGACATCGGAAGCTACTCTTCGAGCTTAGTCCATTATGTTAGGACATATACACAACCGGAGTCCCATGCAGAGCGTCCACACCAACTTTCCCACTTCCGCCGCGACCGAGGTCGCGCCCGATGTCTTTTTTCACCTCGCCGCCGCCGGGGTCAGTGTTGTCCTCGACGCCACGGAGGGCCGGCTGCCCGCGATTGTGCACTGGGGGTCGTTCCTCGGTCCACAAAGTGCCGACGACATCGCAACGCTCGGTCTCGCGGCGATCGAGCCTCCAGACGGAAATGTCGTCGACGAGCCGGTTCGCCTAGCGATTCTTCCCGAACACTACGGCGGTTGGGAGGGTAAGCCGGGCCTTGCCGGACATCGCGACGGCGCCGACTGGTCGCCGAAGTTCACCGTCACGTCGATTATCGTCAACGCGGAGATATCCGGAGGCGGCCGCCTCATCGAAACGGGGGCAGCGGCCGTGACCTTCTACGCCCACGATGACGCAGCCCGGTTGGGCCTGGTCCTCGAGATCGAGCTCTTGGCCAGCGGGTTGTTCCGTGTTCGAGCAGAGGTGACGAACACCGGACCCGGCGTCTACATCGTCGATGCCCTCACCATGGCGCTGCCCATACCCGTCCGAGCTCGACAGATTCTGGACTTCGCCGGCCGCTGGAGTAAGGAGCGAGTTCCTCAGCGTCGTGAACTTGTTGTGGGCATCCACGAGCGCGAGGGTCGAAAGGGGCGCACCGGGGCGGACGCGGCCACGATCCTCAGCGTCGGCATTCCCGGGTTTGGATTCTCCGAGGGGGAGGTCTGGGGAGTTCATGTCGCGTTCAGCGGAAACCACCGGCACTACGCCGAACGGCTCCCCACGGGATTCCAGGTGGTTGGCGGCGGCGAGCTCCTCTTGCCAGGAGAAATTCGTCTCGAGGAGGGTGAGCGTTACCGCGCGCCATGGCTCTATGGTGCGTACGGCAACGGGCTCGATGATCAGGCGCACCGCTTTCATCGGTTCCTCCGGTCGCGCGAGTCCCACCCGATCAGTGCCCGTCCGGTCACACTCAACGTGTGGGAGGCCGTCTACTTCGATCACGATGCGGACCGGCTTATCGACCTCGCCGATCGTGCCGCCAAGGTAGGAGTGGAGCGCTACGTACTCGACGATGGCTGGTTCACTGGGCGTCGGGATGACCGGCGCGGTCTGGGCGACTGGACCGTCGATGCAGAAATCTGGCCGGACGGTCTCTGGCCCATCGTGAACCACGTCCGCGCCCTCGGAATGGAGTTCGGACTGTGGTTCGAGCCCGAAATGGTCAACGAGGATAGTGATCTGGCGAGGGCGCATCCGGAGTGGATTATGCAAACTGGGGGGCGACTGCCCGTCCGAAGCCGGCACCAGCAGGTGCTAAACCTGGGCATCCCCGACGCTTATGAACACATCCTCGACCAAATGTCGAGCATTCTGGCTGAGTACGACATCACCTACATCAAGTGGGACCACAACCGCGACCTTATCGACGCTGGGACGTTCCCGACCGGCGCGGCAGGCGTGCACAACCAGACGCTTGCCGCGTATCGGCTCATGGATGACCTGAAGCGCCGTTTCCCCGGCCTCGAAATTGAGTCATGTTCCTCGGGCGGGTCGCGAGTGGATCTCGGCGTCATCGAGCGCACCGACCGGGTCTGGGTCAGTGACTGCATTGACCCTCTCGAGCGCCAGCAGATGAACCGCTGGACGATGCAGCTCCTCCCTGCGGAGTTGCTCGGATCACACATCGGCTCCGGCGTGAACCATACGACCGGGCGTCGGCACGAGCTCTCGTTTCGGGCAGCCACGTCAATCTTCGGGCACTTCGGTATCGAATGGGATCTTGCCGAGGCGAGTGAGCAGGAGAGTCGGGACCTTGCGGAGTGGGTGGCGTTTTACAAGCACCACCGGTCGCTTATGCACACCGGTGATCTGGTGCGAGCGGAGGAGACCGATCCGACGCTCCAGGTCTACGGAGTTATCGATCACGACAAGACGGAAGCGCTCATTTTTCTCGCGTTCCTCGGCCGTTCAGACCTCTCGCCGCGCGGCCGATTCACGCTGCCGGGTCTCGACCCGAACAAGCGCTACCACGTCGCTCCCGTCATCGTCGGCACCCCTGACACTGGTCGGAGCGCACCGCCGTGGTACAGAGGTGGATCGGGCGCGATACTCACCGGACGGGCGCTTGCGGTCGCGGGTCTGCAGGTTCCGGGGTCAATGCCGGAGCGAGTGGTGATCCTTCGCGTTGTCGAGGAAGTCGCTGACCACTGATAGCGCAGGGGCCCGCCGGCTCCGCTGACCAGCGTCGTCCGTGTGCATGGCTGTCAGACCTGGATGTTCTCAAGGTCTGCCAGAAGGCTCGGGTGTGTCGGCTGCCAGCCGAGGGTCTTTCGTGTGTGGGTACTGGAGGCGGGCTGGTCGGCGGCGAAGATGGCGCCGAGGGGGCCGTAGGTTTCCAGCGGCACGGTCTCGACTGGGAGGTCGAGCCGTCGGCCGATGACTACGGCGATGTCACGGACCGCGTCACCTTCGTCCGCCACCGCGTGCCAGGAGGTCCCGGCCGGGGCCTTCTCCAAGGCAAGCCGGAAAAGGACGGCCGCGTCGAGTGCGTGCACTGCTGGCCAACGCTGGGTGCCGTCGCCCGGATAGCCGGACACTCCGGTTCGGCGCGCGGTCTGAGTCAACACGCCGGCGAATCCACCATCGCCGTCGCTGTGCACGGTGCGTGGCAGTCGCACTGCACTGCTGCGGATGCCCCGCGGGGCCATGTCGAGGATTGCCGTGACGGTGCGGCTGCGACCACCGACAGGTCCGTCAGTGGTCGACGCATCGGCTTCCGTGGAGGCGCGTCCCGGAACATATGGCGTACCCGAGACCGTGACGAGGGGGCGATCACTGCCCAGAAGCTCGTCGGCCAAGACCTCGAGAGCGGCGGTCTCCTCAGCGACCGCGTGGGCAAGAGCCTCAGGACTGCTGAAGTCGTTGGCGAATGCGAGATGGATCACACCATCGGCCTGCGCGGCGCCGGCGCGGACTGCGTTCAGGTCAGCGAGATCTCCTCGGAGGGGTTCGGCGCCGGCTGACCGCAGGGCCAGTTCGGACGCGTCGGAGCGAGCGAGCGCGAGGACGGTGTGGCCGTTGCCGAGGAGCTCGGCGATGACGGCCGAGCCGATGCGGCCGGTGCCTCCTGTGACGAAGACATGCATGGAACTCTCCTCAAAGTGATGGGACTATGATCTCATCACTATAACAGAGTGATGGGACAATTGTCTCATTTTGCAGAAGTGATGCAATAGAAGTCCCATCACTAGTATGGATTCATGGCCAGGTGGGAATCAGGGGCGCGCGAACGACTCGTCGTGGCGGCGGTCGACCTGTTCACAGAGCAGGGTTACGACGCCACGACTGTGACGCAGATCGCCGAGCGCGCCGGAGTCACGAAAAGCACCTTCTTCCGGTACTTCCCTGACAAGCGCGACATCCTGGTGGCGGGACAGGAGACACTCAGCCACCTACTGGCCGAGGGAATCGCCGAGGCGCCCGACGGTGCCAGCCCGCTCGAGGCGGTCGCTGCCGGTCTCGAGCGCGTGTCGAGCGCGATGGGCCAGATGAACCGCGAACTCGGCCCCCGCATGAAGGCGGCCATCGCCGCCAGCGCCGAACTCCAGGAGCGCCACCTCCTCAAGAGCGTTGGGCTCGCGGCAGCCATGACAACCGCACTCACGGCCCGCGGCATACCCGACCCGACGGCACGCGTCGCAGGCGAGCTGGGTGTCCTTGCGTTCACGCGAGGGTACGCCGAGTGGTCCGAGGGCGACCATCAGTCCGACCACGAACTCGCGCACTACACTTTGGCTGCCTTGAACGAACTGCGCGCAGCGAGCGCCTCACTCGGCTGACCATCCACATAGAGCTCTTGCGAGCTACTTGCACCTCCGCGTGACCGCGCGATCTGGAGCCGGCTCAGTAGGCGGCGGCTCAGGCTCTGCGGTTGGCGTTGCCGGAGAGTAAACTCCGCGCATGTCACAGACACCGCAGGAAGTAGACGCTCAATGGTACGACGCGCTGATGGCCCGGGACACCGCTGCCGTCCTGCCGTTCATGGATGACGACTTCAACCTCGTCGTGCTCTTTCCCACGCTCGCCCGCGTCACTCGACCTGAGTGGCTGGCGACGCTACCCGCCTACGTCATCTCCGCGTGGGTCACGCAGCTCTCCGAGTGGGACGTGAGTGGCGACCTCGCCATCCACACGCACCTGGTCGATCAGACCGCGGTTGTGTTGGGTGTCGATCGCAGCGGACCGTTCACCATCACCGATGTGTGGAGGCGGTCGGGCGGGGTATGGAGAGTATGGCGCCGCGTGTCGACGCCCCTCAGTTCAGGAGAGATTCCCCGGATCTCGTCGGTCAGCAAGGCGTAGTTCCCCGCGACGTTGCTTCGTCGACCTGTTCGGAGATGGAGTGAGTCCGCCCCCCGCTCGATAGCATGCATTGCATGTCCATCAAGCTTGAGAATGTCGGCATCGCCGTTCGCGACCTCGAAGGGACGATCTCCTTTTTCACTGACCTTGGTCTCACGGTCGTCGGTCGTGACACAGTCAGCGGCGAGTGGACCGACACCGCCGTCGGTCTCGATGGCAATCACGCCAAGATTGCGATGCTCCAGACGCCTGACGGTCTTGGTCGCCTTGAGCTCTTCGAGTACATCCACCCCACAGCGATCGAGACGGAGCCCACTCTTCCGAACGAGATTGGCATGCACCGCGTCGCCTTCTCGGTGGACGACATCGACAAAGCCCTCGAGATAGCCGCAAGTCACGGATGCTACCCGCTTCGCGGCGTGGCGACCTACAAGGACGTCTACAAGCTCACCTACGTCCGCGGCCCGAGTGGGATCATCGTGATGCTCGCCGAAGAGCTGAAGAAGAGTTGAGGCGGCGCCACTACGCGCTGACGCCCACCCCAAGCATCCTTTCGAGCCGCACGTAGCTCGTCTCCATGCCGCCGGTCATGCCGGTCGCGAGCACCGCATCCCGTGCCTCGACATTCGCGTAGGTAATAACGAGCGACAGCAACGTGCCACCCTCGACGGGCGTCAGGTTGAGCTCGTTGAGGGTCGCGGGGAAGTCCATGCCGATCATCGCTTCGGTAGTTACGGCGCGGTACGGCTCATCCAACTCGAGGAGTTCGCCGGTGAAGCCGAAGCCCTCGCCGCCGCCCTCGGGCGCCCAGACGTAGCGGTAACTGTCGCCGACGTTCTTCGCGATCTCGCAGACCGGCATGCTCCACCCCTCGGGGCCGAGCAGCCACTGCTTCATGAGCTCGGCGTCGTTGTGTGCGTGCCAGACCTGCTCGACGGAACCATGGATGACGCGGGCAACACGCACCTGCGTGTCGCTGAGGATCTGAGCTTCTGTTGCGCGATCTGCGGCGAATGCTGTGAGGTCGGCGAGGACGCTGTCAATTTGCGACATTGCCTCCGTCGTCCCCTCCAGGATCTGCATGGCGAGTAGTTGCTCGAGTTGCTCGAGCGAGTCGAAGCGCGAAGTTGTGATGAGGCGCGAGCCAGTGTCAGTGGCTTCGAAGGCAAAGGTTGCGCGCACCGCCGGAAGATCCGTGTTCGGCGCGCCCTTCTCATCCGCAAACCAATCGATGACATCGAAGGATTCCGGAGCGTTGACGTCGGTCCACTCCCAACATCCGTAGTGCTCGTCGCCGGTCGGCCCCGTCATCTTGTAGATGCTCCGTCCCCCGACCGCGGCGTCGTGGCGCAGAAAGGTCGCGGGGTAGGTGGGCGGACCCCAGAAGCGCTCGATCTGGCGCGGGTCGGCGTACGCATCCCACAGTCGTGCGAGCGGTGCCGCGAAGTCCGCGACGATCGTGATGGTGAGCTGGTCGAGGTCTTTCTCGACTGAGGTGACGGGCATGACGAGCCTTTCTAGTTGGCTTCTTCTTCGAGTAGGGCGTCGAGGCGGTCGATTCTGGACCGCCAGAGTTGTTCGAACTGGTCGAGAAGGCGCTGTGCCTGGCGGATGCGTTCCGGGTCACCCCGCACCATCCGCTCGCGGCCGCGCGGTTCCTTTGTCACGAGGGCCGCCTCCTCAAGCACGGCGACGTGCTTTTGCACCGCCGCAAATGACATGGCGTACGCGTCAGCGAGTTGCGAGACCGAGATCTCGGCAACAAGTGTTCGGCGCACGATGTCCCGTCTCGTCGCGTCAGCGAGAGCGCGGAAGATGCGATTCACGTCGTCGTCGGTCAGTTCCTGTTGTACAACCATTTGGTTGTAGGTTACATCCCGAATTCGCGATGCGCAAGACGTCTGTCAGTTGCGCGCCAGGAACTGTGCGGCGAGTCTTTTGGGAGCACGGCATAGCCAGGCGTCCGTGAGTACCTCGTTCAACTGGTCGAGACTCACCTTTTCGATGAGTACGAGTACGGCGGGGTAGCTCGCAACGTGCGGGATGGTAAAGAAGATCTCGGGATTGCTGCCGATGAGCCCTCTTTTGTCGTTCAGATCAGCGACCATCGCGCCAAGGATCGGGCCGGCGGGCGCGGCATCCCCGAGTTCCTCGAGGTCGCGTTTCCGCAGCGGCCGTTCCCACGCGAATGGTTTGCGACGGACTTCCCATTTGAAGCCGTTCGTGTCGGTCCCCTCAACTGTTTCGGGCAGGGCTAGTGCGAGCCTGCTCACGTCGCTCCAGGTTGCCACAGCGCAAGGCTATCGAGCAGTGCTAACGAGTCCCAAGGCGGCAAACACACCAGCAGCAGGGTCTGTGTCGACATCAGGCGGCTCACCGATATAGAGCTGCCGATCCTCGAACAAATCGCTCGGCAGTCGTACGGATACATCATGTCCCAGGACGAATGCACCGCGCACTGGAATGAGCGCGAGTGAGCAGTATCTGAGAAGTCCGGTGCAAGCCCGAGGCATACACTCGTCGGAGTTGTCGAAGTGGGAGGATGCATGCGCCAGATCGTTGATTTCGAGAATGTGTCGACGACCGGGCTTGAGTCGAGTCCGGTCGCGGACGCCCTTGCTGGCTTGCGGGCAAATGAGGCCCGGTACTACAAGAACAAGTACGGTCACGCTTTCGCTGTCGCGCTCGCATCCGACGAACCGGAGACGCTCGGATGGGTGGAGCGTGTGCTCGCGGACGAGCGCGGCATCGTGATCGCCTCTCCGCCGCTCGAGGTGACCGCTTTCGAAGTTGACGGCTATCGGATGGCGTATGTGTTCTATCAGTCGGGCTTGTCGATCAACGTGATGTACGGGACTGAACCCGCAGGAAAGCGTGCGGTCGGGTTCAAGCTCTCCGAAGGGATGGATGTTCCCGAGGAGCTGGCTACGCGATTCAAGTTCGCGCGCCAGAAGTCGAAATTGGCGGGCGTCATCCGTGGATCGTTCTTCGTCATCAAGAACGAGTACTGACGCCCGCTGAGCCGTGTCGGTTGTTCGTGTGATCGTTGGGCATGACATCGATCGAGCGCATTCGTCCTCAAGGACTCGTTTCGAGCCCCGCCTTCAGTCACGTCGCCATAGTGCCGCCCGGCGCGACCACCATCTACGTCGGCGGTCAGAATGCGGTCGATGCCGACGGTTCACTCGTCGGCGAGGGCGACGTGGCCGTGCAGTCTGCCCGCGCGCTGGCGAACGCGAAGACCGCGCTCGCCTCGGCCGGTGCGACCCTCGGGGACGTTGTGCATTGGACTGTGCTCTTCGTTGACGGCGTCGACCTCGCGGCGGGATACGGGGCGATCGCACGGCAGCTCATGTCCGATGAACCGGCCCTGGTGACCGCAGCTCGTGTCGCGGGGTTGGGCGTGCCAGGCGCGCTCGTCGAGATCAGCGCGGTCGCCGCCGTGTTGCGGTAAAGAAGTGACGCGGATAACAGTTGGCTACTCCCAGACGTCGTTCCACGCGGCGATGTCGATGCCGTGATTGTCGGGCGACGCGATTGTCCACCACGCAGGCGCATGCGAGTCATCGACCATTCGGCCTCCGGCGGCCAGGGAGGCATCGATGCGCGCCTGTGCCAGGTCGGGCGATACCGAAACGTCGATGTGTGTTCGACCCCGTCCCTGTTGTTTGTGCTCCTGGAAAGACAATTGCGGGCCGCGGCGGAGCGGATCGATCGAGTCGGTGGCCCAGTAGTTGTTGTAGTTGAGGATTGCGTTCCAGAACGGTCGGGTGTCGACATCCGGATGCTGCGCAACAGCGATGTCGACTGTCGAGATCAACTCGGGTGCTGATATCAGGCCGAGCTCGGCGGCGGCTCGACTGATGGTGGCCGCGAAGCCAGGTCCACCCGCCGCAATGTGGTCCGCGCCGCGGTAGTGAATCCGCACCACGATGGCTTCGCTCCGCAGGTCGATATCAGGCTCGAGGTCGAAGAGTTTCGCGGCGTCGACGATCGCGGGGAGCAGACCCGCAGCCTCTGCCAGGGAGCTGGTGCGAAAGCAGGCTTGAGGCCCCCAGGAGGTGACGCGCCAGTCGTCCACGCCTGCTTGCTGATGAAACCCTGCGGGGGTGAAACCTGCGGCACTCTGCTCATCCATGGGAAGCCCTTCCGAACGCCAGCCAACTATCGTTTGACTCTTGCACAGCCCTCTGACCCTATGGACCATACGCCGTAAGGAATCGGTCTCGGAAG
>JAUZFR010000212.1 GCA_030840335.1 Actinomycetota bacterium
GTGATCTGAGTGCCCTGGTCACCGACGATGCCGAGCTTCACGGTCACGGTGGATGTCTTGTCGTTCTTCACGACTTTGACAGTCGAGACGCCGTTCAGCGTGGTGATCGCGGCCGCGGGAACGTAAAGCGCGTCCGACGCGGAACTCTTGGTTGTGATCGACACGTTTGCGGTTTGCCCGAGACGAAGTCCGGCCGGTACCGAGTCGAGCTTGATGGTCGTCGGATAGGTGACGATCGAATTGCTCGTCGTACCCGTCGGCGCGATAGCCGTCACCTTTGCGGCGGCCGTGACCCCGGTCAGCGCCGGGAAGGTCACCGTGGCCGCTTGGCCCACCGAGACCGACGACAGGTCTGCTTCCGCGACATTCGTCGTAATGGACATACTGGCCACATCGGCGATCGTCACGAATCCGGTACTCGTCGACGTGGACGTAGATGCCGACGACGAACTGGACGATGTGCCCGAGGTCCCGGCCGAACTACTTGTGGAGCTCGAGAGCGAGCCGCTTGACTGCCCGACAGTCCCGTTGACTGCGACGACGAGTCCGCCGATCGGTGCCGTGAGTTTCGCGTCGTTGACGTTCTGTTGGTCCTGCGTGACGAGTGCTTTCTGGCTCGTCACCTTCTCTTCTGCAGAGAGCACCGCCGACTGAGCGCTAAAGACAGACTGTGAATTGCTGCTGCTACTACTACTTGAGCCGGTAGTCGGCGTGTTCTCGGCCGAGGTCAGAGATGCTTCCGCCTCGCTGAGAGCTTCCTCGTCGTAAGAGAGGGTGGTCTCATCGGCAGACAACGTGGCACGGAGTGTCGTCGTGCTCAGGGTTGCGAGGGTCTGGCCCGCCTTGACCGTGTCCCCCACTGAGACGTCGATCCTGGCGACCGTTCCCGATACTGCGAATGTCGGATTCGCTTCACGAGTCGGCGCGACGTTACCCGAGGTGGTCACGGACGTGCTCACCGTGCCCTGCTGCACGGTCGACGTCAGCTGTGTGCTCGCCGCCGAGGAGCTGCTCGGTGCGACGAGGAGAAATATGCCAGCGCCGAAGACGATGACGATGGTTGCAAAAGCCACGGTTATCCACACGCGGCGACTAATTTTCATGACATGAGCATCACTGACCAGTGTTGGAAAGCTTTATGGCTCAAATTTGGATCTCATAAATCGTTGCAATGAGACTACGCAGCCAATTCTCTGATTCAGCCTGATACTGGGAAGAGTGAACTCCGAACCTCTCGTGCCCGCTTCGACGTCCGCCTTGCGACGCAGTGACGGCAGTGCGCTCCGGGTTCTGATCGTCGACGACGAGGTGCTGCTGCTCGACGCACTCGCCATTGCATTCCGGTCCGACGGATGGGATGTTCGCACGACCGATCGCGGGCTCGACGTGCTCGTGCTCGCGCGCAAGTTCGAACCCGACGTCATCATCCTCGACATCATGCTGCCCGACGTCGACGGCGTCGAGGTGCTCGCCCGGCTTCGTGGCGGCAGAAAGGACAGCAGGGTGCTGTTCCTCACCGCGAAGGATGCGCACGCCGACAAAATCGCGGGGCTCACTGCCGGTGGTGACGACTACGTCACCAAGCCGTTCAGCATTGGCGAGCTTATTGCGCGGGCGCGCAGCCTCGCGCGCTCATCCGCGAACGTGATCAGCGCCGATGCCGACGCCGACTGGATGGTGTCCGGCGACCTCAGGCTTGACGAGCAAAATCGAGAGGCCCAACGGGACGGCAGCCCGATTGAGCTCAGCGGCACCGAATTCGACCTGCTGCAGTTCTTCATGCGTAATCCGCGTCGCGTCTTGACTCGCGACGAGATTCTCGCGCACGTGTGGGGTTTCGATTTCGGAACGAAGTCGAACCTCGTCGAGATGTATGTGCTGCGCCTGCGGCGCAAGATCGGTTCAGACGACGATCCGAAGATCCATACTGTTCGCGGCGCTGGCTACATTCTGAAGCAGAGCCCGTGAGGCGGCCACGCAGCCTGCGCTGGAGACTCGTCAGCATCACTTCGGCGATCATCGCTGCAACGATTATCGTCATCGGTGGCGCCACCGTGCTCGCTCTTCACAGCTATTTGCTGTCCCAACTCGACAATGACCTTCGCGCGGCGTCCCATCGGTCGCTGTCGTCTGCGGGCATCACTCCGCCAGCACCGACGCAGCGGCCCGCGACGACTTCCCCACGCCCGCTGGGCGATGTATTCGTCGGCTCACCCGGGCAGGCCGCAAACACGGCGGTTGCCATCATTGTCAAGGGGAAGGTGGTCGTCGAAGGGTACATCGACGAGAACGGCACACAGCAGAACCTGAGCGCCCACGACCAGTCGGTTTTGCGCGCAGTTCCCTCGGATGGCAAGCCGTACACCCGCGACCTCGGCTCCAGCCTCGGCTCCTATCGGGTGGTCAGCGCGACGATTCGGCCGGGCACCGTTCACGTGACCGGGCTCCCGCTGGCGCCGATGCAGGCGACGATCGACCAGCTCATTATCGTCTTCGGCGGCATCACGCTTGCCGGTCTGCTGGTCGCTGCAGGTGCCGCCACAACAACCATCCGAAGGGCGTTGCGGCCGCTTCAGCGTGTCGCGGCAACGGCGGCCGCGGTAACCGAACTGACGCTCGACAAGGGTGAGGTCCCCCTCTCTGTGCGGGTCACTCCGAAGGACATCGTGTCGGGAAGTGAGGTCGGCCGAGTCGGGTCGGCTCTCAACCAGTTGCTCAATCACGTGGGAGCCGCTCTGGACGCGCGCCAGGCCGCTGACGAGAAGATACGGCGTTTCGTTGCGGATGCCAGTCACGAATTGCGTACACCGCTTGCGACAGTCCGAGCATACGCGGAGTTGTCCCGGCGCGAGTATTCGACCGCCCCGGCCGACCTCAGGCGCAACATCGACCGTATCGAATCCGAGACCATTCGCATGACTGCCCTTGTCGACGACCTGCTGTTGCTGGCCCGCATTGATACCGAGCCGGAACTCGAGCACAGCGAGGTTGACCTCTCCGAAATTGTGGCTGATGCTGTGCGAGACGCGCGAGCCATCAGACCGGAGAACCGGTGGCTCATCGACATGGACGAAGAGCCGGTTGTCGTCGACGGCGATCACGATCGGCTCAGGCAGGTGGTGGTCAATCTGCTGACGAACGCGCGAATCCATACGCCTGCAGGCACAACGGTGACGGCATCGCTGCACCGCCTGGATGAGGGCGAATTGAGCTTCGAGATTACCGACGACGGTCCCGGCATCGACCCTCAGTTGCTTCCATCCATTTTTGAACGGTTCGTGCGCGCCGACGACTCACGTTCGCGACGTGCCGGCAGCACGGGCCTTGGACTGGCAATCGTGCGAGCAATCGTTGAAGCGCACCACGGCGAGGTTTCTGTCACGAGTGAGACAGGCAGGACCAGCTTTCGAGTGCGACTCGGGATTGCGACCAACTAGACCGTGCGAAGTACATCCTGAATCTGCAGCGCGAGTTGCCGTAACACCAGTTCAACCATTCGCGGATCACCTGCCTTTGGTCGTGGCCCGAAAACACAGATCACTCCAACCCGGTTGCCGCTTGCCGACTCAACGGGAAAGCCAGCCCATTGTCGGATTCCGAGGTCTCCAACGACGTTCGGATTGGACCGAAATCTCTCGTCGGCCGCGGCGTCGGGCACGATCAGTGCTCCGCGAGAAGCGAACGTTGCCGCCGTGAACGAGCCTGCAAGGTCGACCTGGCCCGGCACAGTCCCGGCCCGAGCTTTGACCACTATGCGACTGTCCTCGATGAGGCCAAACGCAGCGCCAGCCCCTCCCAACATGGTGAGAGCCTGCTTGACGATCGAATCCAGTCGTATCTCGGATTCACGGCTCATGACGCCGTACTCGGGCGTTGCCGATTCCAGGCCGGCCGAGGGGAATTCAGCTGCGCGAACCTCCCTGCTCCTGTCCATTTCCGGGGCAACGATCGCGCCAATTTCATCGGCCCAGTATCGATAGGTGCTTCCGTCGCGGAACCGTTGTGGAGCTGCCGGTGGCGGGGCGCTTGTTGGTACAAACGTCGCGCGTCCGCTGGTCGAGCAGACTCGCGCGGAGATGCTGTTCAGCCGCGAGGCATGCAAATTGACGATGCCGCCGAACGCGTCGTCGTAGGTGGGGATCGAGCGAATCGGTTGAATCCCGACCACGAAAATGCGTGTATCCGGTCTCGTCTCTTCCTCGAGACCGGTCACCAGCTCGCCCAGGTCGCGCCGCCAACGGGATGGCTGTGTCATGTCGAGCGCGGCGTTCACGCCGACAGTGACGACTACCCCGTCATATCGCTGCAGGTTCAGGCTGCGAGAGAGCCGCAGGGCGGCCGCCGGCACCATTCCCGGGTCAGCGATGATGTCAAGATCCACCGCGTGTCCGGTGCGAGCTGTCAACGTTCGAGCGAGCGCACCGCCGAGCCCCACGTCATGACTTGTGACACCCCAACCGACGGCCATGCCGCTCCCGATGAGCAACACGCGGTCTGCGGTCAGCCCGGCGGAATGGACCTTCGAATTGCCGGTCGGTCGTGGAACGGTCAGAAGCTCCATCTGACGCGACCATTTCCACGCCCTGGCTGCAGGCACCAGGGATGCGACGCCCAGGCCGACGATGAATTCTCGGCCAAACAAGCAACGCATTTCCCAGTCCCTGCGACGAGCCATCGATGAAGCCTGTGCCGTATACAGCTCGGGTCGTGCAGCGGACGAAGCAGACACATCCTATTCCGTGGGGTTTGAGACTCGACCGGCACGCGCCGCTGACGCCTCGCATGAAGCCCTTGAATTCTTCGTCGTTCGGAGCTAAAACATAAGTGTTTCCGGATGGAAGGAGCGCGAGCTATGACGATCTCAACCGAATTGACAACGCTGCTGAGGGCGATGGATTACCCCGCATATAGGGACGATCTCCTGCGCGAAGCCATCCGGGAGGGTATCAACGATTCTGACCTGTTCAGGCTGGCGGAGATGACGCCGCGCAGCTACAACGGTCGATACGACGTTGTCAGGGAATTGAAGTGGGGACGCGTCTGGGATCGGACGACCGTTCGTTCCGCACTCACCGCGATGACCTAGTCGTCGCCGCGCACGAGCGCCGTCAGGTCATCCGCATGCTTGCGCACAAGAGCTGCCACCGCACTTGTGTCTTTGAGTGACGGGTCTGCCTTGAGTCCGGTTATGCTCACCGCCGCGTACGGCCTTCCTGCGGCGTCGAGGGCAGGAGCGGCGATGCACGTGATGCCGTCGGCATCCTCCTCGTCGTCTACCGCGTATCCGCGTTGGCGTGTGAGTTCAAGTTCGGCCATGAACTGGTCGATGTCCGTGATTGTCCGTCTCGTATGCCGCGGCATGCCGAGCCGACTGACGATTTGCCTCGCCTCCGATTCGCTCAGCACCGACATCAGAGCCTTTCCGACGGCAGAGCAGTGCGGCCACTCCCGCTCGCCAAGTCGCAGATCCAATCGGATGGCGCCCGGCGCGTACACGCAACCAACCACGAGCGCCCAGTCGCCGTCGAGCATGGCAACCCGCGAGGTGAGCCCGGTGGCTCTCATCAGCGACGACAACACGGGGGCTGTCACGTCGGCAACCGTCGACTGTCGGGTCGCGCTCTGTCCGAGCCGAAACAATCCGAGTCCGAGCCGATAGGTGCGAGAGGCGCCTTCACCACGGTCCGAGATCAATCCATGTGCGAGGAGGGTCTGCAAAGTTGAATACACGCTTCCCTTTGACATCCCCAGGGTGCGGGCAAGGCTCGTCACTGAACTGGCTTCCCCCGTCGGATCCCTTTCTATCGTTTTCAGCAGTTCGATGGCTCGGGCAACACTGCGCACCGCGTAACGGGGATCGAGGTCAGTCAACGGTTTGTACTCCTTAGCAAGCTCTGGATCAGCATCCCACCAGACTCGGGTTCTGTCTAACCGAACACTAGCACCGTGTTTGTGCATCCACTTTGAGCCTGGATAGGCAGATTCAATCGGGGGTCAAGATTAAACCTGCAGGAAACAGCCGGAAATCTGTTGGAAACACAACGGGAATACCTTGGCCGGGAAGTCACAATTACAGAATCCCGTTCGGTATTACTGAACGGGTAGGACTGACGTTGGTGAAGAAGCCATCCAACTGGATGTGCTCGGACTCCTCATCGGTCGCAAATCAATCGTCAGTTCAATCTTTGGAGTGAAATGAAATCCCTTAAGCGCATTGCAGTTCTGGTGGCAGCCGTAGCGGTCGTTGCCGGCATTTCCGCCTGTAGCACCTCAGCAAGTACACCTTCGTCATCCACCGACGGCAAGCTTGCCGCAGGCACAGTGGTGAAGGTGGGAGCAGCCGCGGGCCCGCCCTTCATGATCCTCGACAGCAGCACTGGCCAGTGGACCTCGTTCTCGGCCGACCTTGCGAGGAAGTTCGGCACCTACGCGCACGTCAAGATTCAGTTCGTACCGACGTCATTCACGACGATCATCGCCGGTCTGCAGTCGAACAAGTACGACATGATTCAGCCCATCAATGCCACGCCCGAGCGAAAGCAAGCTGTGGACTTCACCAGCGGGGTGAGCGCTGCAGGTGCGATGTTCTTCGTTCCGGCCGGCTCCAAGTTCAAGACGCTCGCTGACCTGAACAAGCCGTCCGTGACCATCGCGACAATCACCGGATCGGCAGAGGAGACGGTAACAAAGCAGCTCCTGCCGAAGGCGACGCTCCGATCACTGCCCAACGCGTCGGTTGCCACGCTGGCCACCGAGGTCACTGCCGGCAGGTCAGACGTGATGGTGGATTCCAGCTACCTGGCACCCGCTGTCAAGAACGCCTTCTCGCTGGACTCCATCCCCAGCTATGCGTCCACACCCAACGGTCTCGATCCTGTGCAAATCGGATTCTCGGTGCGGAAGGGCGACACAGCCCTCCTCAATGCGCTCAACAAGTTCATTGCAGCGGAGAAGGCCAATGGTGATCTGCAGAAGCTCGCTGACTCGACGCTGACGGTCGCAAACTCTCTCAAGGGTTGATCGCATGACGTACGTGAGCGCCAGGGAATGGAGGGTCGGGCTGTGAGCATCCTCGCCGTACCGTCGGCAACCTATGTCTGGGATTGGTCGACAGTTCTCAGCGTCCAGTCTCTCGAGATCATCGGGGGTGGTCTGCTCTACACGCTGTTCGTCTCGGTGCTGGCACTGGTGTTCGGCAACGTCATCGGGCTCGCTGTTGCCTCGGTGCGGATGTCGGGCCGACAGCCCTTCTCTGGCCTCGCGTACGTCTATATCGAGTTCTTTCGAACCACGCCGGCTCTGGTCCAGCTGATCTGGATCTTCTACGTTCTGCCGATTCTCTTCAATATCTCGCTTGGGCCGATCGAGGCGGGTGTCATCGCCCTGTCGTTGAACGCCGGCGCGTTCCTCGCCGAGATCTTCCGAGGCGGAATCCAATCCGTACCAAGCGGACAGCGCGATGCGTCGTTTGTCCTCGGGCTCTCTCGCCCGACGACCTTCTGGAGCATCGTGTTTCCGCAGGCCGTTCGTTCGATGCTGCCGGCAACGGGAAACGTATTCGTGAGCCTCGTCAAGGACTCGTCATTGCTTTCGGTGATCGCGGTCCCTGAACTCACGTATCAGGCACAGCAGCTGGCGACATCCACGTTCCGCCCGCTCGAGGTGTACACGCTGCTTGCTGTGACCTACTTCATCGTCGCGTTCCCCCTCACACGCGCCGTGGGTCGACTTGAAAAGCGATTGAGAAAGTCGAGTATCCGATGACCATTACTGAATCCGGAACAGCGGCCGAGCCAGCCAGGGAAGCAATTGAACTCCGACGGGTCAGCATGGCTTACGGCAGCAGAACAGTGCTGCAGGACACCACCCTTGACGTCGCCAGCGGAAGCGTCGTTGTCTTGATCGGCGCGAGCGGGAGCGGCAAGAGCACACTCCTTCGGTGTGTCGCGGGCCTCGAACAGATTCAAGAAGGCGAGATCCTCATTGAGGGGACCGTAACCCAGCGCGGCGGCAGCGGGAAAGCTGAGAAGCGCGCGCTCGACAGGTCGTCTGCCCACCTTCGCGAGGAGGTCGGCATGGTGTTTCAGCATTTCAACCTCTTTCCCCATATGACGGCGCTTCAGAACGTCGTGTTTCCGCAGGTCAAGACGAAGAAGCTCAGCCAATCGGTCGCCACCGAGCAAGCGAAAGCGATGCTCCAGTCGGTCGGTCTCGGTGAGCACGAGGGCGCGTATCCGGCGAATCTGTCGGGCGGGCAGCAACAACGTGTCGCCATTGCGAGGGCCCTCGCGCTCAAACCCAGGATCATGCTGTTCGACGAGGCGACCTCCGCACTCGACCCCGAGCTGGTTGGCGAGGTATTGAACGTCATGCGCGCTCTCGCCAAGGACGGCATGACGATGCTCGTGGTGACTCACGAGATGGGATTCGCCCGCGAGGTTGCCGACAGGGTGGTATTCATGGATGGCGGTCGCATCCTCGAAGAGGGCAAGCCAGACGTAATCTTCAATAATCCAACCGAGGGCCGAACCAGGGAATTCTTGGCCCGACTGCTCGACCACTGATGCCGAGCGATGGTGCATTGGATACGTGCATGAACATGAGAGACGACGGATTCCCGTCGAAAGCCAATCCATTCGAACGCAGCGCTGCGCACGGCGAGCTGCGACTCGCGGGCCTCGCCACGCCGGTCGCGACGATTTCCGGCGAAGTCATGGCGAACAACATCCGCGCGATGGCCGAGTGGTGCTCCGCTCGAGGAATCGCCCTGTCGCCACATGGCAAGACCACGATGGCGCCGCAGATCTGGAGGCAGCAACTGGCCGCCGGAGCGTGGGCCATCACCGTTGCGACACCGGCTCAGCTTCGCATCGCACGGCAGGCCGGGATTCCTCGCGTGATCGTGGCCAACGAGCTCATCGATCCCGTCGCACTGCGCTGGGTTTACGAGCAACTCACTGAAGACCCGGATTGGCGGGTCATTTGTTGGGTGGACTCGGTGGCCGGCGTCGAAGCGATGTCCGCGCAACACGACGGGACCGCTCCGCCGATCGACGTGTGCGTCGAGTTCGGATCCACGGACGCCAGGGGCGGAGTTCGTTCGCGAGCAGAAGCTCACGACGTCGCAGAGGCGGTTGCTGCGACGCCAGCCCTTCGGTTGGTGGGCGTGTCAGGGTACGAGGGTGTCCTCGTACACGGCGCCGACCCTGACGAACTCGCAGAAGTCGATCGATATCTTCGCGACCTGGTCGACACCCACGTGAGTCTGTTTGACTTCTACGAGACATCCGAGGTTCTGCTCTCTGCCGGCGGGAGCGCGTACTTCGACCGGGTACAGGCCGTGCTCGAGTCGCAGGTCGGCGATCGCAACGGTCATACCACCAGGGTCGTTCTGAGATCGGGTGTTTATGTCGTGCATGACGATGGCATGTACAAGGACATCGCCCCTCAAGGTCGGGGCATAGGGCCACACCTCGTCGCCGCGATGCACGTGTGGGGGCGTGTGCTCAGCAGGCCGCAGCCTGATCTGGCACTGCTGGATGTCGGCAGGCGGGACATCTCGTTTGACGTCGGCATGCCGATTCCGCAGCGGGTACATCGCGACGGAGTCTGGCGACCCGACGATGCGCTGGCGGGCGCGAGCATATTCGACCTCAACGATCAGCACGCATATCTGCGGATAGCCCCCGACAGCCCAATCGCCGTTGGCGACGTGGTCCGGCTCGGGGTGTCCCACCCGTGCACCACGTTCGACAAATGGTCGATTATTCCCGTCGTCGATGACCCGGAAATCCCGAATCCGAGGATCACGGATTTCATCGAGACGTGGTTTTAGACCACACCAGACCACCGAACAGTTAACAGAGACATCAAGGAGCAAGAAGTGAGAACCGAAGTACACACAGACGGCGCTGCCCAGCCGGGCGGAACCTATTCGCAGGGAATCGTGGCGGGTGAATTCCTCTTCGTGTCAGGCCAGGGGCCATTCGACGCAACCGGCGCAGTCGTGGGCGAGACGTTCGAGGAGCAGGCCATCGCCACCCTCGCGAACATCAGCGCGATCGCACAGGCAGCCGGCGGCCGCATCGAAGACGCCGTCAAGATCGGCGCCTATCTTCACGACCAGGACGATTTCCCCGTTTGGGATGCCGTCTGTGCCAAGACCTTTGCTCGACCCTTTCCCGCACGCACGACCACCGAAACCAACCTGATTGGTTTCGACATCGAGGTCGATGCAATCATCTGGCTGCCAAACCACGCGTCTGAAGGAACTGTTCGATGACGCAGGTCTCAGGAGTGCTCCCCGTTATCGCCACTCCCTTCACCGAATCTCTTGAATTCGACAAGAACGGGCTTGATCGGGAGATCGACTGGCTGCTTCTCAATGGCGCGGATGGAGTAGTCGTCGCCATGGTTTCCGAGTTGCCAAGGCTGACACATCGTGAGCGGGACGAACTCGGCGAACTGGTCGTGGAAAGTGTCGCGGGCCGGGGACACACTGTGCTCTCGGTCGGCGCTGAGTCCACGAGCGAGGCGGTGCTCTACACCCGCGCCGCCGTACGCGCTGGTGCGACTGCGCTCATGGCAAATCCGCCGCTGACCGTATCCGCGGGAAGCAGGCAGCTGTTGACCTACTTCCGATCCATCATCGAGGCGGCGGATGGACTGCCGACCATCATCCAGGACGCGAGCGGCTACATCGGCGCGCCACTCAGCCTCGGGCTGCTCGCCGAGCTCCTCGAGGAATACGGACCGGAACGCGTCATGTTCAAACCCGAGGCGCAGCCCCTCGGTCCACGACTGTCAACTCTCATCCAGATGACCGACGGACAGGCAAGAGTCTTCGAGGGCAGCGGCGGGGTCGCCCTTCTCGAGAGTTTCCGTCGCGGAATCGTTGGCACCATGCCCGGCGCGGACCTCGTCTGGGCTATCTCCGCGATTTGGAATGCGCTGAATACGGGTGACTTTGCGCGAGCCTACGAGGTGACCTCCGCACTGTCTCCTGTGCTCGCATCGCTCACCAGTCTCGACGCCTATGTCGCGGTCGAGAAGTACCTGCTCGTCAAGCAGGGTGTCATCGACCACGAGTATCGCAGGCTCCCCACCGACTTCGACTTCGACGACATCGCGCGGGCCGAAACGGATGAACTCTTCGATCGTCTGGCTACCGTCGCGGGCGGCCCCCGGGTATTGCAAGAGCGATGAACACCGTCGTGTTGCGGGGCGGGCTGATCGTCGACGGTACCGGCGCTCCGGAATTCGTCGGTGATGTCGTCGTGCGAGGGGACACGATCCACGCGATTGAGCCGGCTGGCTACTCCGTCGACGGCGAGCACGAGGACATTGATTGCACCGGGCTGCTCGTCATGCCCGGATTCATTGACGCCCACACCCACGCGGATGGCCGGGTCTTCGAGGATCGTGTGGCGCTCGCGCTGCTGCGCCAGGGCGTGACCACGGTGATCGGTGGGCAGGACGGGGTGTCATACGCACCCGGTGACGGCAAATACGCATCCGAGTATTTCGGCGCACTGAACGGTCCGCACCCCAGTTATCACGGGTCTTCGGTGTCGGATCTGCTCGCAACATACGACGGGACTTCCCCCATCAACGTCGGATACCTGGTGCCACACGGCACCGTGCGACACCAGGTCATGGGCATGGAGAACCGCAGGGCATCACCCGACGAACTCGCGACGATGGTCAGCCTCGTGACGGCGGCACTTGACGACGGAGCGCTCGGCTTCTCGACGGGACTCGACTACATTCCGGGGCTGTTCGCGGATGCGGCGGAACTGGCCCAGCTGACTGTGCCCGTCAAGGCTGCGGATGCGCTCTACGTCACGCACATGCGCGGAGGCTATGAGACGAACGCGGGGTTCGGCATCGCCGAGGTGCGCGAAATCGTCGCCGTGAGCGGCGCGAGCGTGCACGTCTCGCATTTTCACGGGCCGCAGGATGTCGTCGTGCCGCTCGTCGACGAAGTGCTTCGTGACGGAATCGATGTGAGCTTCGACAGCTATCCGTATTTGCGAGGCAGCTCCCTGCTCGCGATGCCGATCCTTCCCGGGGACCTGATGAGCAGCGGGCACGAGCACGCCATCGCGGAGCTGTCTGATCCGGCCAAACGGCGGCAGATTGCCGACACGCAACGGGCCGCGATCGCGTCGAGGGCGGACATGGGCCCGAACTGGCCGGAGCTCACGCTGTTGTCGTACGTCAACGCTCCCGCGTACGCGTGGGCAGAAGGTATGACCATTCGAGCGGCCGCCGAGCGAGCCGGTCAGGATCCGATGGAGTTCAGTCTCGAGTTGCTCGCCGCATCGCGGCTTGAGGTCGTCGGCGTATTCGAATTCCCGACCCCGCGCCCCCTTGAGCAGGTCGCTGCGGTCATGCGCCACGATGCGCACATGGTGGGATCGGATGGGATCTACATGGGCAGTCGTCCGCATCCGCGTGGATGGGGCGCATTCGCCAAGACGCTCGCCACCTTCACCCGCGACCGTGGCGACTACACGTGGCCAGCCGCGAGCCAGCATCTCTCCGCCAATGCGGCCGCTCGATATGGCTTGGGCGACCGCGGCCAGCTGAAGCCGGGTTACAAGGCCGACATCGCGCTAGTCGATCCGGTGAGGGTTCAGGACCTGGCGGATTACGACGATCCCGCCGTTCCCGCGGTGGGCATAGATACCGTTCTCGTCAACGGGGTCTGTGTGCTTCGGGACGGCCAGCTCACTGGCGCTACCGCAGGGCGCGGTATCAAGCGATCCGCGGCCGTGCGACCTATTGCGGGCACCCGAGGCAAGAAAGAAAGCGACTCCTGATGCTCGTAACGGAATGGCCAAAGTCCATGGAGGCATGGACTCGAACGAAGCAGTCCCTTGCTGGCGGTGTTTCAACCGGACTCAGGGCGCAGGCGAGACCACATCCGATCTTCTTCAGCGGTGGAGATGGCGCGCGTCTCACCGATCTCGACGGGAACAGCTACCTCGACTATGTGCTCGGCTGGGGACCCAACATCCTTGGCCACGGACATCCTGCACTCGTCACGGCGGTCCAGGAGCAGGTGGTAAAGGGAGCCACCTACGGCTCAGGGCACGAATACGAGTACCTCGCCGCGGAAGCAGTGCTCAGCGCCTACCCCTCCTTCGACCGGGTCATCTGGTCGAACTCGGGCTCTGAGGCGGCTCAGGTAGCCCTCCGCATTGCTCGCGGGGCAACCGGCCGCCAGGCGTTCGTCAAGTTTGCGGGGCACTACCACGGGTGGACGGACCCGGTGCTGGTGGGCTACCGGAAGGGCCGCGCCGACAGCCCGCACGGAGCGGAGTCGCTCGGGCAGTCAGAAAATGCGGCGCGGGACGTTGTCGTCCTCGAGTGGGGAGACCTGACACAAGTGGAGTCGGCGCTCGGTGGTTTGGATGTTGCCGCGGTTGTTGTGGAGCCGATCCTCTGCAACTCCGGCGTCATCGAACCGCCCGCTGGTTTCCTCGAGGGCCTGCGCAGAATCTGCGACCAGACCGGAACAGTGCTCATCTTCGATGAGGTCATCACCGGATTTCGGGTCGACTTCGGCGGGGCGGTCGCGAAGTACGGCGTCATCCCCGACCTCGCCGTGCTCGGCAAGGCGATCGCCGGCGGACTTCCGCTCTCGGCAGTTGTCGGAAAATCGGAATTGCTCGACCTGACCCAGCGCGGCGTTGTTCACGCCGGAACGTACAACGGAAATCCGATCGTCCTCAGCGCCGCGCTCGCCACGCTCGGCGTGCTGGGGCAGGCGGGCACCTACGAACGACTGGATGCGCTGGGCCAGCGACTTGCGGCGGGGATTCGAGACCAACTCGAGCGCCATGGCATCGTCGGCGCCGTCAACCAGGTCGGCCCGGTCGTGCAGTGCGGACTCGGGGTGCCGGCCATCCAGAACTTCTCCCAATTCATGGCAGCCGACTCTGCTACTTATGACCTGCTTCTCGTCGAGCTCCTGCGTCGCGGGGTGTTCGCGCTGCCCGGCGGGCGCTGGTACCTCTCGACCGAACACACCGAGCGCGACATCGACGCGACCGTCGAAATCTTCGGAGAGGCACTGGCCGCTATCGCCCCCATCAAAAACAAAGGACAGCAAATATGAGTCGTACAGCCGTGATCACCGGAGGCATGAGTGGTCTCGGGCGGGCAAGCGCGGCGCGACTGGCTGAGGATGGCGTCCTGGTCGTCACATTCGACATCGCCGAA
>JAUZFR010000096.1 GCA_030840335.1 Actinomycetota bacterium
ACTTCGGCAGCACGACGCGATTCGCCTTGTACGCGAATTTCACGCCGTCGAATGTCACCCGTCCCTTCGCCTTCCACAGGTCGATCGGCTTCACCGGGTCGGGAACGCTCGGCTCCTCCTCGAGAACCCCCGAGATCTTCTCGAGCGCGGCCGCGGCCGACTGATACGAGTTGTAGAACATCGCCATCTCTTCGGCGGGCGCGAAGAACTGGCGCGTGTACAGCAGCACCGCGAGCAGCGAACCGATCGCGATCCCTCCATCAGCCACCCGAAGGCCGCCGACGAGCAATACGACAGCGAGCGTGACGTTACCGATCAGGATCAGGCCGGGATCGAAGATACCGAAGAGCTGAATGACCTTGCCGTTCACAGCACGATAGTCCTCGACGAGGTCGCCGAATTCTTTCTCGTTGCGCTTCTCCTTGCGGAACGCCTTGACCGCGCGGATACCCGTCATCGTCTCGACGAAGAACACGATGAGACGCGCGGATGCGACGCGCGTCAGCCGGAAGAGGCTCTGCGAGCGCTTCTGGAACCAGCGCGCAAGGAACCACAGCGGAATCAGCGAAACGAACAGCACGACGCCGCTCACCCAGTCGTTCAGGAACATCGCCACGGCAATGAACACCATGTAGAGGATGCCCTGGATCAGCTGGTTGATACCGGAGTCGAGCAACTCGCGAATCGAGTCGAGGTCACTCGTCTGGCGCGAAATGATGCGCCCGGACGTGTAATTCTCGTGGAATTCGAGGCTCAGCCGCTGGGTGTGCCGGAACACCCGCTTGCGCAGGTCGATCAGGATCGCCTGGCTGATTTTCGCGCTCAGCACCGTGTACGACGAGATCAGGCTCGCGCCGACGATCGCGGCGATCAGGTAGGCGACCACCGTCAGCGACAGCGGCATCCAGTCCTGGTCATTGAGCAGGGCCGGAAGCCCCTTGTCGATGCCGAATCCGATGAGGGCCGGCCCCGCGACCTGCGCGGCGGTCGAGATGACGACCACCACGATCGTCCAGGCGACCTTGCCGCGCAGTGGCGCAAGCAGAGACTGCAGCAGACGGAAGGAACGCTCCCGAAGCTGGCGGCTTTCCGCCTGCGTCAGGTCCTGGCGTTCTTCTCCCTCAACACCAATGACGCTCATCGGACTGCCTCCTTTCGTTCGCGTTCTAACTCGTCTTCGAGGCTCGAGATGACGAATCGATAGTGGTCGCTCGAAGCGAGAAGCTCGGAGTGGGTTCCGACAGCGGTGATGCGGCCGGATTCGAGCAGGGCGACCCGGTCCGCGAGCATCACCGTCGAGGGGCGGTGCGCGACGATCAGGGCCGTGGTGGATGCGAGGACCCGCCGAAGCGCCGCTTCGACGAGTGCCTCGGTGTCGACGTCGAGAGCGGACAGCGGATCATCCAGTACGAGCACCTCTGGCTTCGCCGCGACCGCACGTGCGAGCGCGAGTCGCTGACGCTGACCGCCGGAGAGGCTCAGGCCCTCCTCGCCGACCTTCGTGTCGAGGCCTTCGGGCAGGTCGTAGACGAACGCGGCCTGGGCGATGTCGAGAGCCTCGGCGAGATCATCCTCAGTCGCCTCCGGACGACCGAGCAACACGTTGTCGCGGACGGATGCCGAGAACAGCGTCGCGTCCTCGAAGGCCATCGCGAGATGGGTGCGCAGGTCGGTGCGGGTGAGGTCGCGGACATCCACGCCGTCGATCGTGATCGAGCCGCCCGTGACGTCGTAGAGACGCGTGGTCAGCGCCGTGATCGTGGACTTGCCCGAACCGGTGAGGCCGACCAGCGCCATCGTTTCGCCGGGCTCGATCTCGAGATTCACGCCGTCGATGAGGTCGGCATACTGCGCCTGCGAGTCCTGGTACCGGAAGTGCACATCGTGAAAGACGAGCCGCCCCTCCGGGTTCGTGATCGTCTTCGGTACTTCCGGGTCGGTGATCGTGTTGGGCGCATCCATGACCTCGAAGAAGCGGTCGGCGGCGGTTCTCGTGTCAAACGTCATCGAGAGCAGGAAGCCGATCGACTCGACGGGGAACCGAAGCACGGTTGCTGTCGCGAAGAACGCGACGAGATCTCCGGCGGTGATCTGCTGTGTCGCCGCCAGCCACACACCGCAGAGCAGGCAGATGGCGAACGTCACGTCTGGAACCAGCAGCAGCCAGAACCAAATTCCCGCGATGGCTTTCGCCTTCGCGATCTCCGTTCCGCGCAGCTCCTCGGCCTGGCGGGAGAAGCGTTCGAGCGAGTGCCCTCCGCGACCGAATGCCTTCAGTACACGGATTCCGTGCACCGACTCCTCAACCGCGGTGGCGAGGTCGCCGGCCTGATCCTGGCTGCGGCGCGCGACCACCGAGTACCGGTTCTCGAACAGGTAGCCATAGATCCAGAGCGGGATCGAACAGACCACGAAGATGACACCGAGGATCCATGAGATGTGAACGAGGAAGAAGAAGCCGACGACGATCGTGAGGATGTTCACCACCAGCAGCACGATGCCGAACGAGATCCAGCGCCGGATGAGGTTCAGGTCGCTGACCGCGCGTGACAGCAGCTGGCCGGACGGCCATCGATCGTGGAAGTTGACTGGAAGATCCTGCAACTGTTTGTACAGCGCGTTGCGAAGTGTCGCCTCGACCCGCGTGCCCGGCTGCAGCACGAACCAGCGCCGGAGCGCGATGAGGATGGCCTCACAGACTCCCAGCAGCAGCACGATGCCAACCGCGGGCCAGACCTGGCTGCCGTCGTGAGTCTTCAGCGGTCCGTCGACGAGCGACCGCAGCACCTGCGGAATCAGCAGGGCGACGATGCCGGCGAGCAACGCCGAAACCATGCCGAGGTAAATACGCGGCATGGCAGGTTTCGCGAATGGATAGATACGCAGAATCGCTCGAAATGTTCCGAGACGCGGGGACGTGCGACTGGTGTCGTCGTCGTGCAAAGACATTGAATTCCCTGGGATTGAGGCGCGCAACCGTCAGTGCGGCTACGAAATAGTGTGGATTTGAGGAAAAGCGGCGGACCGGATGGTGAGCGCGCCGCGCGAAATGGCCGGGAAGAGACGCCAGCTACGGACGAAGTCGCAGGGACGTGGCGACCCGACGGGCGAGGGCTTCGCCCAGACCCGTGAAGACAGTGCCGGCTCCCGCGATCGTGCGTGGCGTGACATTCAGTGTCTTCATCATGGCGTCCTCCTGTGTGCGACTTTGTCCGTAAGCCGCCGGTGACGTTCCGTCGCCCGGGCAGCCCTCCAGACTAACGGCGTCTCGCGCTCGGAAGCAAGAAGAAGTTTTGCGGCGATGTGCGACTAGCGGATGCGCACCGACAGGCAGGTGACGCAGCCTTCGAGCTTCTCGAACTCGCTGATGTCGACCGTCACCACGCGGTATCCGAGGTCCTCGATCAGCGCGGCGGTCTTCGGAGCGGATGCAGAGATCAGCACGGAGCTCTGCGAGAGCACCACCACGGCGACGCCGGCTGCCTCGGGCACCTCGAGGTAGCGGTCGAAGATCGCCGGATTGTCGACGAGAGTCTTGTGCCCGATCACAGTGCCGTCGGGGAGGGCAGTCACCGTACTCTTCAGGTGCAAAGCCTTTGTGACGGGCACCGCGACGACCGTGTAGCCGAGCTCGCCCACCAGCTCGCGGAACTGACGGATGCCCTCCGCATTGGTGCGCCCGCCGCGCCCCACGTAGATGGTGCGGTCGATCTTGAGCACGTCTCCGCCATCGAGCGTGCCGGGGAGGCGAATCTGGTGCACGGTCAGGCCGAGGTCCTTGAGTGTGGCGGCCACGGCATCCGGTTCGCCCCGGCGCGACTCGGCGCCCGGGCTGCCGATGATCGCGGTCTGGCCCAGCATCACGACGGTGTCTTCGATGAAGACGGAATCAGGATGCTCGTCCGACTGCTCTATCTCGATGGTGGTGAAACCCTCCGACTCGAGCGCTTCGACGTAGGCCTCCCACTGGGTGTCCGCAAGCGCGACCTTGACCGGCTTGCGCTTGACGTGCGTGACTTCGCCCTTCGCGAGGGTGGACGCGGGCGACCTCACCAGCGCGACGCGATGCACCTCGTCGGCGCCTTCGAGCCTCACGCCGAGAGCCCAGATATGAGCCCGGCGGGCAATCGTGAGAGTCACGATGATGGTGGCGATCAGGAAAGGGAGGTTGCTGCCCACAAAGGTCGGGACCGTGGCGGCTGATGCAGTTGCGGGGTCGTCCCCCGCGTGCACGAGGAACGCGAGCGTACCGAGGTAGGCGGAAATCAGGCCTGCGACGACCGCGACGCCCAGCGCGCGGTACCAGATCGTGAGTGCCCCGAAGTACGCAGCGACGCCGAGGAGCACGACCAGCGCGACGGAGGTTGCGAAGAAGTACAGCGCGATCCCTCCGAGTTGTGCGGGCGCGGCGCCACTCACGAGGAAGAACGCGAGCACGACCGCGGCGAAGGCGGTCCCGGATGCGGCGAATCCCGCGACGAGTGCGGCAAAGAGGCGGCGGGACAGCGGGCGCAAGGTCATGCCTGACAACCTATCGGCCGAATCCTATGAGTGCGCCCAATGCCCTCGGGAGCCTCCGGTGCCCTTCCTCCTGTGCCCTTCCTCCCGTGCCCTTTGCATAACTCAGGCAGGAATCCCTCGCGAACCCCAACACGCCGCGGAAACAGGCCCCGCGGCAAGAACTGCCTGAGTTATGCAAATGACGAACGGGGAAGGGGCGGTCAGTGGAAGAAGTGGCGCTCGCCCGTGAAGTACATCGTCACGCCGGCCTCCGTCGCCGCATCGATCACGAGCTGATCGCGAATCGAGCCGCCGGGCTGCACGATCGCGCGCACGCCGGCCGCGATCAGGATTTCGGCGCCATCCGGGAACGGGAAGAAGGCATCGGATGCCGCAACGCTCCCCCGAGCGCGATCCCCGGCGCGGCTCACGGCCAGCTGGCACGAGTCCACACGGTTGACCTGGCCCATTCCGACCCCGACGGATGCGCGATCGTTCGCCAGCAGGATCGCATTCGACTTCACGGCACGGCACGCACGCCAGGCGAACTCAAGGTCGGCCCGGGTCGCGGCATCCGCTGCCGCGCCGGCGACCAGCGTCCACTCGGCGAACGGGGCGAAGTGCGCATCGGCATCCTGCACGAGGACTCCGCCCGAAATCTGCTTGAACTCGCTGGTCTCGCGCGCGAAATCGGCCGGAAGCTGCAGGATGCGCAGATCCTTCTTGGTCTGGAGCAGTTCCAGCGCGTCCGGCTCGTAACCGGGCGCGATGACGACCTCGGTGAAGATCGGTTTGATCGACTGCGCGGCTTCGAGCGTGATGATGCCGTTCGCTGCGATCACTCCGCCGTAAGCCGAGACCGGGTCGCAGGCGTGAGCCCGCTGATGCGCGACCGCGATCGAGTCACCCACCGCTATTCCGCACGGGTTCGCGTGCTTGATGATCGCGACCGCCGGCTCGCTGAAGTCGTAGGCGGCCCGCAGGGCGGCATCCGCGTCGACGTAATTGTTGTACGACATCTCTTTGCCGCCGAGCTGAACCGCCTGGGCGATGCCGTGGCCGCCCTGGCGGGTGTAGATCGCCGCCGACTGGTGGCTGTTCTCGCCATAACGGAGTGTGGAGGAGAGGTTGCCGTGGATGTCGATGACCGGCGAGGCGGCGAGCCCTTCGACAGGCTCAGGGGACGAAGACGGCGCAACCGAAGTCAGAAACCAGTCCGCGACGGCCCGGTCGTACGCTGCCGTGTGCTGGAACGCCTCGGTAGCGAGACGGCGACGCTGCTCCAGCGTCGTCCCACCGAGCTGCAGCGCCTTGTAAATAACCGGATAACTCGCGACCGACGTCACGATCGCGACATTGGCGTGATTCTTGGCCGATGCCCGAGTCAGCGCGGGGCCGCCGATGTCGATCTGCTCGATCGCGTCGTCCCCGGTCACGCCCGACGCGATCGTCTCGACGAACGGATACAGGTTCGAGACGACGAGCTCGAACGGCTCGATACCCTGCGCGGCAAGTTCCTTCTCGTGCGACTCGAGCCGCAGGTCGGCGAGCAGTCCCGAGTGGATGGCCGGGTGCAGGGTGCGCACTCGTCCGTCCAGCGACTCCGGGTATCCGGTCACCTCGCCCACCTGTGTCACCGGGATTCCGGCGGCCGCGATGGTCTTCGCCGTGCTGCCGGTCGACACGATTTCGACGTCCGCGTTATTCAGCGCCGTCGCGAGCTCGACGAGGTCGGTCTTGTCGCTCACCGAGACAAGCGCGCGACGGATGCGGATGACGTCGCGCGGGCGGTACAGGGCTGGATCGTGTTGTGTGCCGCTCATGCGGTGGCAAGCTCCTTGAGGTTGATGTGTCCGTTGGCGATGTCGAGCACGGCCTGGATGAGCAGCTCGCGCTCGACAGGCTTGATGCGATCGTGCAGGGTCGCTTCCGTATCCGAGGGCAGAACGGGGATGCGACGCTGCGCGATGATCGGACCGCTGTCGACTCCGTTGTCGACGACGATGACGCTCGCACCCGTCTCGGTCACTCCCGCCGCGAGCGCATCCCGAACGCCGTGAGCGCCGGGAAACTCGGGCAGGTATGCCGGATGGGTGTTGATCAGATTGGGAGAAAGCGCGGCAACCACACGCGGCGGGAAAAGCTTCATGAACCCACTCAGGATGACCAGGTCGGGTTGCCAGACCCGGATCTGCTCCAGCATGGCGTCGCCCCAGGCATCCCGGTCGGGAAAGCTCGACATTGCGATCGAGAAGGTGGGGATGCCGAATTCCTCGGCGTGAGCGAACCCGTCGGCGTCGCGGTCGGCCCCGACGGCGACCACGCGCGCGGGAAACTCGGCGTCCTCGGACACCTCGAGCAGGGCGCGCAGGTTGGACCCACCACCGGAGATGAGTACTACCAGCGAAAGCACCCGGCTAGTTTACCGGCGTGCGCGACGGGTTCCTTGCCGCGGCCGCCATCCCGAGCACCGCGGCAACGCCGATCTCGAGAGCCGCGACAAGTGCGACCTGCAACGGATTCGGCCCCACGTTCTGCAGTCGCCCCGGCCCCACCGCCCCCGCGGATGCCCAGGCGAGGATGCCCAGCACGGCACCGCCGACAACTCCGGTCCCGAGACCGGCCGCGAGCATCCACGGCAACCGGTTGACCCGGTCAAGCCGCTCGCCAAGCGGGCGCGACAGGATGGCCCCGGCCAGAAACCCGGAGAGCAACGGCACCGCGATCCCGATGAAGGCGAACGTCAGGCTCCCCGACGGCAGCGCGCCGAGCACCGGAATCGCGGGAATCGGGCCGAGGGTGGTGCCGAGGGCGCTCACGGCCGAACCGGTTCCGATTGCGAACCCCGGGCCGACGAGCCAGGCGGCTGTCCAGATCACGAGGTTCGGCAGCACCATGATCTGCCCGACCGTAAGGGCGGCCCCGCCAACGGTGCCCGAGTGCAGACCCTCGTATAGCGCGATGATCTGGCCATAGTTGACAAAGAACAGCACGGCGAGCAGGAGGCTCGACGCGGTCATCACCAGCGCGACCGCGGCACCGCCGCCGCGAAGAGCGGTGGCGACGACGGCTCGAGTCTCGTGCCGCCAGCCCGCTATCCAGGCCGGAGCACGCACGGCTCGATAGCGCGCGATCAGCAGTCCGATCACAAACACGAGGGTCGGGCACAGCACGCCCTGCACAATTGACGGGCGAGCGAGCGGCTGGCTGGCGCTGAGTGAAATGCCGAGAGAAAGCACGGCGACGACCAGAGTGGCGACGATCTCGCCCAGCAGGCGGTGCTTCGTCTCCGCGATGCGCCGCCCTGCGCGACGGCCGAGCAGCACAGTGAGCAGGGCGAAGCCGAGCGCGGCGATGCTCACGACGAACGGTGCGCCCGCATCCACGAGCCCGGACGCTTTGGCTGTGGCGGCATCCAGGGTCACGGTCAGGTCGACCCCGTGGCCGACGAGCCAGATGTCGGCGCCGACCCGCCAAAAGATCAGCCAGTCGGGAGCGAATCCAAATTGCGCGCCCCACAGCACGGTGAGAGGGGCGAGGGGAATCGCGAGGCCAATGGCGACGACGAGGAGCCCCTCGAGCGCCGAAAACAGCGCGGACAGCGTGCGGTTCATGACCGTAGGAGCCTATCGGCGGGCCGCGGGGCCGCAGGGCCGCCCCGCCGCGAGTTCGGCGAGCAAGCAGGAAACGGGGATGATGAGGGCATGGAGCCCAGCACTGAGCGCGCGCCGACCTCGGTCTACCAGCGTGCCCTCGGCGCGGACTTCGAGCGGCTCGCGCCCGAACTGCGCGGCTATTTCGCGCATCCGGATGCCGGCCACGTCGGCAGGGGAACCGGCGTCTTCGAGGTGGCCGGCTCGCCCGCGCGCTGGATGCTGCCGGTGCTCGCGTATTTCGGCTGGCGCCGCATCCTGTTCCCGGAGTTTGGTCGCGACGTTCCGTTTGTCGTCACGAATACGCCGGGCGCCGACTGCAGTCTCGGCGCCGTCCGCACGCTGTCGTTCCCGAACCGGGATCGCAGCATGGAAGACACCATGCGCATCGTGGACGGTCGCCTGCACGACTTCCTCGGACGCCGTCGCGGGCTCGAAGCACGCTTTCGCCTGCACATCGTCGACGGAGCGCTCACGATGACCTCGGATCGGCTGTGGCTGAATCTGGCCGGGCTGCGCATCCGGATGCCCCGATTCGCGACCGTGACAGTTACCGAGGCGTGGCGCGATGCGTCACAACACGTCGACGTGCGGCTCACGAGCCCCCTGCTCGGAGAGTGGTTCTCTTACCGCGGCTCGTTCAGCTACCGACCCGAAGCGCCCTAGCGGCGGCGGCTCGCGCGAGTCCGGCGGTACGCGCTGCGGCGGCGTGACGCGCGGCGAGCCGGCAGTCGTCGAGCGTGACGCTGCCGAGCAGCTGCCCGACATGGCCGAGGGCGAGGGCCGACATCGAGAGGGTAGAGGCCCCAAGGCCGACGAGAACGGCCGCCATCAACGGATCCGCGGCGGCCTCACCGCAGACTCCGACCGGCTTGCGCGCCTGCGCTCCGGCGTCGAACGCGAGCCGCATCATCCGAAGCACGGCGGGCTGCCACGGGTCGTTGAGCAGCGAGAGTTCCCCGAGTTCGCGGTCGGCCGCCATCGTGTACTGGGCTAGGTCGTTGGTGCCGAGGCTGGCAAATGCAACCTGCGCGAGAAGTTCGGTTGCCGTAATCGCCGCCGCCGGAGTTTCGATCATCACTCCGACCGCGCTCAGACCGTGCTGCGCGCAGCGCGCGGCGAAGTCTGCGGCCTCATCCGGAGTGTCGATCATCGGTGCCATCACCTGTACGTCGGCCGTCTCCTCGCTCGCGGCGAGGGCGATGGCACGCAACTGGTCGTCGAGAAGGTCCGGGCGACGCCACGAGGTTCGATACCCCCGGATGCCGAGGGCCGGGTTCGCCTCGTCGGTCGCGGTCACGAACGCGAGCGGCTTGTCGGCGCCAGCATCCAGAGTTCGAATGACGACCTTTCGGCCGGCGAAGCCTGCGAACACCTTGCGGTATGCCGCGACCTGGTCTTCGACGCTCGGGGCCTCCGCGCGATCGAGGAATAGAAACTCCGTGCGGAACAGGCCGATACCCTCCGCGCGGGCGAGCACGGCTGCCTCGACGCTCTCGGGCGACCCGACGTTGGCGTAGAGCGGCACGCGGTGGCCGTCCGCTGTCGCGCCGACGCCATCGAATTCGATCGCGGCAGCGGCTTCGGCCTCAACTTCTGCGATTTCGTCGGCGCTCGGGTCAATCGTGACCGTGCCAGCCGTGCCATCCACCAGGACGATCGAGCCCTCGGCGATGTCCATTGCACCCGCGAAGGATACGACCGCCGGAAGACCGAGCGATCGGGACAGGATTGCGGTATGCGAGGTCGGGCCGCCCTCGACGGTCACGATGGCGCGGCAGACCGCCGGATCGAGCAGGGCTGTGTCCGCGGGCGCGAGATCACGGGCGACGAGGATGTACGGTTCCAGACGCACGGGAACGCCGGGCTCGGGGCGGCCCATCAGTTCGGCGACGACGCGATTGCGCATGTCGTGCAGGTCGGCGACTCGATCGGCCATTCGTCCGCCCTGCAGCCGGAAGGCCGCGGCGAGCGCACCCACCGTCGACCAGACCGCGTATTCCGGGGCGTCACCGCGGTCGATGACCGCCGCCCGGGAGTCCGCGAGCACGGACTGATCGATTGCCATCAGGGCGGCCGACGCGAGAATTTCCTGCGCTTCGCCTGCCACGAGTTTCGATCGTGCCGTGAGTGCCGCTGACACGCTCGCCGTCGCGACGTCGATTCTCGCGGCAGCTTCGGCGCGCACGGCAAGCGGCAGCGGCATGGCGGGAGTCGGCGCGGCGAGCGGATCCGGCATCCGCACCACCGGGCCAACCGCACGCCCGGGGCTGACACCGAGCGGGCCACCGCGCGGCCGACCGCCCGGCAGCGTGTCGGTGACGATCGGCTCGACCTCACCGAATCCGTCATCGACGAGGGTGCGGACGGTGTCGAGCGCGCGTTGCGCGTCGACGCCGGAAGCCGAAACGCGAATCACGTCGCCCCGTTGCGCGGCGAGAGTCAGCAACGCCGTCGGGCTGTTCGCGAGCCTCGGCTGGGATCCGGTGCGCAGATTGGTGACGTGCACGCTGGCGTCGAACGGGGTGAGCGCGAGCACGATCATCGACGCCGGCCGGATGTGCAGCCCACTCGGATTGCGCAGCTTCAAGTCGATGACGAGGTCGCCGCCCACCAGGAGGTCGCCTGCCTGCCGCCGCACGGAACCGGGCCCGACCGGCAATTGTACGGTCGGGATCTGCCTCGTCGCGGGGTTCGCTTCGGTGACGGGCGCGATCGCGGCGGGGACCTCATCCGCGACCCCCAGCTGCTCCTGCTTACTGCCGAGTGCGCCGCGCGCCTCCCGTTCGACCTCGTCGAGGGTCGCGCCGCCCGCAGCGCGCACGATACCCGCGAGCAGGCCTTCGACAAATGGCGCGCTGGTTATGCGGATTTCGATGCCGGGCAGGTCGACAAATTCGAGCGCGAGCTCGGCGCTGAGGATTGCCGACCCGAGGTCGACGAGTACGAGCACGCCGTCCGGCGACGCGACTTCGGTGATCGCGTCGGCGACGCGCGTCGCATCCGTTCCTGTCGAGCCGTCGCTTACACCGGCCGCGACAGCGATTGCCGGTCGATCGGTCGGAACCATTTCGAGCGCGAAATCGATTGCAGCCTGCGCGAGTCGGTGGCTGTGGGAAACGACGACGATGCCGATCATGCGACAGCCGCCCGACGCTCAGGCAAGGGCTTCTGCAAGGGACTGGAACAGCAGCGCGGTTGAGGTGGCGCCGGGATCAATGTGGCCGACACTCCGCTCGCCGAGGTAACTCGCGCGGCCCTTGCGGGCGACCAGCTCGGCGGTCGCCTCCCTGCCCGCGTGCGCGGCTACGGATGCCGAATTCGCCGCCGTGCTCGGGGTCTCACCACGCGCGATCGCCGCCGCGAAAGCGCCAACCGCGGGGGACATCGCGTCGAACATGGTTTTGTCGCCGAGCTCGGGCTTGCCGCGCTGCGCCACGCCGCTCGCGCCAGCGCCGAGCGCTTCTGCGAGATCCGCGCCATCCAGCTCCCGCACGTGCCCGGCGGTCGCCCCGAAGCGCAGGAAGAACGTGCCGTAGAGCGGGCCGCTGGCGCCGCCAACCGAACTGACAATCGCCATCCCGACGGCTTTGAACAGGTCGTCGACGTGCTCGGGAACCTCGGCATCCGCGCGGGCGGAGGCCGCAGCCAGACCGCGCACCATATTCGTTCCGTGGTCGCCGTCTCCGATTGCGGAGTCGAGTTCGGTGAGGTAGGTGCGCTGCTCGATGAGGTGTGCCTCCCAGCGGTCGATCCAGTCCCGCAACTGGGCGTACTGTGCGTTGGCCATCGTCACATCCCCCAACGCAGTGCGGGCGTTGCGACCGGGGCGTCCCAGAGGGCAAGCGTGTCGTTGTCGGCCTCGAGAATCGTCACCGAGCATCCGGCCATGTCGAGCGACGTGATGTAGTCGCCGACCAGGCTACGGGCGATGGTCACGCCTGCCCTGTCGAGGATGCTCTTGACCTCGCCGAACATGAGGTAGAGCTCGATCAGTGGTGTCGCACCCATGCCGTTCAGCATAACTATCGTTGGCGCCGCGGCGAACGACCGATCGGCCAGGATCGGTTCGACAAGCATCTCGGCGACCTCGCGCGCGGACGCCAGCGGGACCCGTCGCCGGCCCGGCTCGCCGTGGATTCCGACGCCGATCTCCATCTCGGTCTCGGGCAGGTCGAAAGTCGGCTTGCCGACTGCCGGAAGCGTGCCGCTCGTGAGCGCCATTCCCATCGATCGACCGGATGTCGCGATGTGTCGGGCGAGAGCGCCGATCTCGGCGAGGTCCCTGCCCTGCTCGGCGGCGGCGCCGACGATCTTCTCGAGCAGCACGGTCACCCCGGTGCCCCGGCGGCCGGCGGTGAAGGTGGAGTCCTCGACGGCGACATCGTCCGCGACGACCACGGTCTCGACCGGGATCGAGCCGCCCAGTTCGGCGGCCATCTCGAAATTCATCACATCGCCGGTGTAGTTCTTCACGATGTGGAGCACGCCCGCGCCGGTGTCGACCCGGGCCGTTGCCTCCATGATCTGGTCGGGGGTCGGGGAGGTGAAGACTTCGCCGGCGACGGCCGCATCCAGCATTCCGAACCCGACAAAACCGGCGTGGAGCGGTTCGTGGCCGGTGCCGCCGCCCGACAGCAGGGCGACCGTGCCGTGTGGCTTCGGTTCTCCGCGGTAGACGATGCGGTTGACGTGGTCGACGCGCAGCTCGGGATGTGCCGCCGCGAATCCAGCGAGCGATTCAGCGAGGACGTCATCGGCCGCGTTGATGAGCTTCTTCACACCCCCAACTTATCGCCGAGTGCGGCCAGTTGTTTCGACTGCACGTGCAATGGGGCACGCATTCGTGACGACTGGCCGCACTCGGCGATACGAGAAGAGTTAGAGGGAGGCGTAGAGCTCTCGCATCAGGTCTGCGGTCTCGCTCGGGGTTTTGCCCACCTTGACTCCGGCGGCCTCGAGGGCCTCCTTCTTGCCCTGGGCTGTGCCTGCACCGGATGAGACGATCGCGCCGGCGTGACCCATGGTCTTGCCCTCGGGCGCGGTGAATCCGGCAACGTAGGCAACGACGGGCTTGGTGACGTGTGCCTTGATGTAGTCGGCGGCACGCTCCTCGGCGTCGCCGCCGATCTCGCCGATCATGACGATCGCCTTGGTTTCGGGATCCGCCTCGAACGCTTCGAGGGCGTCGATGTGAGTCGTGCCGATGATCGGGTCGCCGCCGATGCCGATCGCGGTCGAGAAGCCGAGATCTCGCAGCTCGAACATCATCTGGTAGGTCAGCGTTCCCGACTTGGAGACGAGCCCGATGGGACCCTTCCCCGTAATCGTCGCGGGCGTGATGCCCACGAGCGACTCACCCGGCGTGATGATGCCCGGGCAGTTCGGGCCGATGATTCGCGTCAGGTTGCCCTTCGCCTTGGCGAGCGCCCAGAACTCGGCCGAGTCCTGAACGGGGATGCCCTCGGTGATGACGACAACGAGCGGGATCTCCGCCTCGACCGCTTCAACGACGGCATCTTTGGCAAAAGCCGGCGGAACGAACACGATGGAGACATCCGCCCCGGTCTCGCGGATGGCCTCGTCGACCGTGCCGTATACGGGCAGCGTCACGTCGCCATGCTGCACGGTCGTTCCGGCCTTGCGGGCGTTGACGCCGCCGACGACCTGGGTTCCCGCCTTCAGCATGAGGGCGGTGTGCTTGGTGCCCTCGCCGCCCGTGATGCCCTGGACGATGACCTTCGAGTCCTTGTTCAGAAAGATCGACATTCGTATTCCTTTTACTTCGAAGCCAGTTCGGCGGCCTTGTCGGCGCCTTCGTCCATGGTGGTTGCGAGGCTGACGAGCGGGTGGTTGGCATCCGAGAGGATGCGACGACCCTCCTCGACCTTGTTACCGTCGAGGCGTACGACCAGCGGCTTGCTCGCCGTGTCGCCCAGCGTCTTGAGCGCGCCTACGATGCCATTGGCAACGGCGTCACACGCGGTGATGCCGCCGAAGACGTTGACGAAAACGCTCTTCACCTGCGGGTCGCCGAGGATGACATCCAGGCCGTTGGCCATGACCTCAGCGGATGCTCCGCCGCCGATGTCGAGGAAGTTGGCCGGACGCACGCCGCCGTGCTTCTCGCCTGCGTAGCTGACGACATCCAGCGTCGACATGACGAGGCCGGCACCGTTTCCGATGATTCCGACCTGGCCATCGAGCTTCACGTAGTTGAGGTTCAGCGCCTTGGCCTTCGCTTCGAGGGGATCGGCTGCTGCGGCGTCCTCGAGTTCCGCGTGGGCCGGGTGACGGAAGTCGGCGTTCTCATCGAGGCTGACCTTGCCGTCGAGCGCGAGAACCTGGCCGTCTTCGGTCAGCACGAGCGGGTTGACTTCGACGAGCGTCGCATCCTCACCCTTGTACACGTCGTAGAGCTTCACGATGACGGGGGCGACCTTCTCGATGAGGTCGTCAGGGAAGTGGCCGGCCTTGGCGATCTCGCGAGCCTTCTCGAGGTCGATGCCTTCGCCGGGGATGACCTCGACGCGGGCGAGGGCTTCCGGGCGTTCGACTGCGAGCTCCTCGATCTCCATGCCGCCCTCGACGCTGCAGAGCGACAGGTAGGACCGGTTCGCGCGGTCGAGCAGCACGGAGAAGTAGAACTCCTGCGCGATGCGGGCACCTGCCGCGATCATCACGCGGTTGACCGGAAGACCCTTGATGGTGAGCTTCAGGATGGCTTCCGCCGCGGTCGCCGCATCCTCCGGATTGTGGACGACCTTGACGCCGCCCGCCTTGCCTCGACCACCGGCCTTCACCTGGGCCTTGACGACGACGGTGCCACCGATCTTCTCGGCCGCTGCCCTCGCCTCCTCAGGAGTGTCTGCGACGATACCGGCCAGTACAGGCACTCCGTAGCTTTCAAAAAGGTCACGGGCCTGGTACTCGAAAAGATCCACGCTGCTTGTCCAATCGCGCGTCGGTTTGATTGATTTGGCCGATTTCTCGATGTCGAGATAGTTCGACGTCGAGATACTTTGGCCGTAGAGAACTCTACTCGCTCGGCCTGTGTGCTCAGAACGTGCCCCTGTGCCCTCCACCCCCTTGCATAACTCAGGCAGTTCTCGTGACCGCCCGACCGCGCCCTTGCAATGACGGGCCGCCCGACGCGCTCCCCACAGAACTGCCTGAGTTATGCAAAAGGAAAGGCGGTGATAGGCAGGTGGGATGCGACGATGGACGCATGGTGTCGCGAGCGGTCGAACGATTTGCGTCCGATGCGGTGCTCATCCTGGGCGGCGCGCGGGCGATCCTGCTGCAGGTCGCCGATCCGACCATTGCCGCCGGAGTCGCGGAGCACAGCGACTTCGCCAACCACCCGCTCGAGCGCCTCCACAACACACTCACGTTCGCCTACGCGGTCGTGCTCGGAACGGATGCGGACGCCGATCGCGTTGCCGGCTTCGTCAACCGGGCACACGTCCCGGTCGACAAAGGCGAGGATGCCGACCTGCAACTCTGGGTCGCGGCCACGCTCTACGACACCGCCGCGCTCGTTCACGAAGTCGTCTACGGAGCCCCCGACGACGAACTCGCGGATGACGTCTACCGCGAGTATGAACGGCTCGGCACGTCACTGCAGATGCCCGCGTCGCTCTGGCCCGCGGGCCGCGGCGACTTCGACGAATACTGGAGCGAACGCATCCGGGGGCTCGAAGTCACGGATGACGCGCGCCGAATCGCCCGCGACCTCTTTCATCCGGTGACGGCACCACGATGGCTGCGCTCGGCGCTACCGCTCGCCAGGTTGCTCACGATCGACCTGCTGCCGAAGCCCGTGCGCAAGGCATACCGTTTTCGGCATGGACCGATCCGCCGCTGGAAAGCGCGGCAGGCGTGGCGGGTGATTCGCCTGATCGCGCTGCTGCTGCCGGCGCGCGTGAAGTCCTGGCCGGCGCGGCATTATTTGGCGCAGTTGCGGCGCAAGTGAGGCCACGTTCCTCGTCGGCGAGGTCTCGACAAGCTCGACCGGCAGCGGGTTGGGGCGCTAGATCTTCTCGATCGGGGCGATCTTGATCAGCAAGCGCTTGCGACCAGCTGTGTCGAACTGCACCTCGGCGACCGCCTTCGGATGCGTGCCCGTGACGGCGGTGACGCGGCCCTCGCCGAAATCGACGTGACGGATGCGGTCCCCCGGTGCCAGCGTCAGGTCGCCATTGTCGCGAACAGTGCTGGTCACACGGTTCGCCCACTCGGTCTTCGGCCGCGGCGGCGCGGCCGTCAGTTCGTTGAAGGATGACGTGAAACTGAACCCGGGTCGACGGGCGTTGAGCGCGCGCCGCTGCGTTCCGCCGCGGCTGTTGGCGTCGCCGGGCGACTGCTTCCACTCGATGAGTTCGGCCGGGATCTCCTGCAGGTACCGGCTCGGCATCGCAACGTTGACCTCACCGAACTGCGCCCTCGTCATTGCGAGCGAGAGGTAAAGACGTCGCCGGGCGCGAGTGATTCCGACGTAGAACAAGCGTCGCTCCTCGGCCGGTCCGCCGACTTCGCCCGCCGACATCTGGTGCGGCAGCAGCCCCTCCTCGACGCCCGTCAGGAATACGGCCTCGTACTCGAGGCCCTTCGCCGTGTGCAGCGTCATCAGCGAAACGGTGCCGCTGGAGTCATCCAGATCGTCGGCTGCCGCGACCAGCGACACCTCGGTGAGGTAGTCGAGAAGCGTGCCGTTCGGATTGTTGCGCTGGAACTCCTTGGTCATCGCGATGAGTTCTTCGACGTTCTCGGCGCGAGCGTCATCCTGCGGATCACGCGAAGCACGCAGGGCTTCGACGAATTTGGTGCGCTGCAGCACCGCGATCAGCACATCGGATGCCGGGGCCGGCGGCGCGAGACTGCCCACCGAAGCCGGATCGGCTCGAGCGCCCACGTCATCCAGAATCTCGGCGAGCTCGAGAATCGACCCGGTCACCTTCGGGCCGAGCCCCAGCTCACCCGCCGACCGCATCGCCTCACGCAGCGACATCTCGTTCGCATCGGCAAACGCCTGCAGCGCGGCTTCTGTCGCCTGGCCGATTCCCCGCTTCGGAGTGTTGAGCACCCGACGGAGCGCCAGCGGATCGCGCGGGTTTGCGACGGTGATGAGGTAGGCCATCGCATCTTTGATCTCGGCTCGCTCGTAGAACTTGGTGCCGCCGAGCACGCGGTACGGCAGCGCCGACCGGATGAAGATTTCTTCGAGCGCCCTGGTCTGCGCATTGGTGCGATAGAACACCGCGATGTTCTTGTAGGCGACGCCCTCTTCGTGCAGTTTGGTGATCTCGTCTGCGACGAACTGCGCCTCGTCGTGCCCCGAGTAGCCGGTGAATCCGACGATCTTCTCGCCTGCGCCGATGGTCGTGAAGAGCTTCTTGTCTTTGCGGTCGAAGTTGTTGGAGATCACCGAGTTCGCCGCGTCGAGGATGTTCTGCGTCGACCGATAGTTCTGCTCGAGCAGAATGACCTTCGAGTTCGGGAAGTCGCGTTCGAACTCGACGATGTTGCGGATGTCTGCTCCACGGAACGCATAGATCGACTGGTCGGAGTCGCCAACCACCGTGAGCGAGGCACCATCGATGCCACCCCCCGGCGCCAGCTTCATGCGCGTGTCTTCGGGCACATTCTGCGGGAGCACCGGCCGAGTGAACTCGCGGATGAGCGCGTATTGCGCATGATTGGTGTCCTGGTATTCGTCGACGAGAATATGACGGAACCGCCGCTGGTACAGCGCTGCAACGTGCGGATAAGCCCGAAACAGGTAGACCGTTTGGGCAATGAGATCGTCGAAGTCGAACGCGTTGGCGCGAGTGAGGGCATCAGAATAGCGACGGAAGATCTCAACGAACCCCGCCTCGTTCGGGTCGTTGAAGTTGGCACCGCGGGCGTAGCTCTCAACGTCGGACAGCTCGTTCTTGGCCTTGGAGATCTTGCCCGCAACGTTTGACACGGTGAAGCCGAGGGTGTCGGCATCCAGTTCTTTGATGATCCGCTTGATCAGGGCGCGCGAATCGGCCGAATCGTAGATCGTGAAGCTCTTCGTGAAGCCGAAATTCTCGGCCTCCCGGCGAAGGATGCGCACACACGCCGAGTGAAACGTCGAGATCCACATGCCCTCGGCGGCCTCGCGCCCGATCAGCGCGCCGACCCGCTCGCGCATCTCGGCCGCCGCCTTGTTCGTGAATGTGATGGCGAGAATCTGGCTGGGCCACGCCTCGCGACTCTGCAGGAGTCCTGCAATGCGGCGAGTGAGCACGCTCGTCTTGCCGGAACCCGCGCCCGCGACGATCAACAGCGACGTGCCGCGATAGAGAACGGCCTCGCGCTGTTGCGGATTGAGGCCCTCGAGCAGCCGGTCGTCGGGGGCGGGTCGAGTTCCCGCAGCCGAGTCGGGGGACGGCTCGAAGCCGTCGAGAACGAACGTCATAACCGGTTCAGTCTAGGCGCGACGACCGACCCTCCGAGAGCCCGAGCGTGGCTCCCCGAGCAACGAGTCACAACGCGGCACGGGCCTGGAGGGCGAGGTCGGGCTGGTCGGCAAAGACCCCGTCGATGCCCGTGCGCATGACGAGTTCGAATTCACGTCGCCAGTTGCCGAAGTCGCGAGCGCGGATGCCCCTGCGGAAGCTTTTCTCCAGAAAACGGTTCTCGGCACGGAGGGTCCACGCGTAGGTTTCGAGGCCCGCGGTTCGCGCCCGCTCGACCAGGTCGGTCGTTCCGGTGACGGCGCGGCGGTCATCCGTCTTCAGGATCAGGCTCTTGTCGACACTCACGCCATCGACCTCGGATGCGAGCCGCGCCAGTCCTGCGTCTGTCAGATAGTCGGCGAACGTTCGAGCTTTGCTACCGAACTCCCGCACCTGGTCGGCAGGCGAACCGATGGATTCGGCAAGGAAGACGACGCGGCCGGGCACCCCCCGCGACTGCACTCGAGCGAGAACCGACTGTTCGAACGACTCGACTATGAGGTTGTCTGGGCGTGCCCAGCCCGAGACGGCGGCCGCGAACAGCTCGTCGAGCGGCAGCCCGATCGCATCGAAGTGGGCTGCGTGCTTGATCTCTGCGACCATTGTCACCGGTCGGCCCGCGTTCGTCAGGATTGTCACGAGGTCGGACAGGCGCAGCACGCCCTCCTGCCCGTCGAACCTGGTGTTCGCCGGACGCGTTTTCGCCAGACGCTCGCGAGCGCGCAGCGTTGCCAGTTCGGCCCAGGTGAAATCTTCGGTGAACCAGCCGGTGACGTCTTGTCCGTCGATCTGCCTCGTCGTGCGACGCGACGCGAATTGGGGACGGCTCGAGACATCCGTTGTTCCCGAGATCTCGTTCTCGTGCCGGATGACCAGTACGCCGTCGCTCGTAGACACGATGTCCGGCTCGACGGCATCCGCGCCCTGCGTGATCGCGAGTTCGTAAGCGGCGCGGGTATGCTCCGGGCGATAGCCACTCGCGCCCCGGTGGGCGATCACGAGCGGTAAGGGGGGCACACTCAAACGCTACGGCAATACAATTCGTGCATGGCGACTTGCGTGGGCTGTGGAGCGGAGCTGGCGCCGACGTGGAAGTACTGCATCCACTGCGGCATAGCTACGGATGCCCATGAAGTGCGCCCGTCAGTCCGTGCGACGAGGCCCGCGAAGGCGCGCTTCTCGACGCGCGCGCTCGTGGGTGGCGGGGTCGCCCTCTTCCTGGTGATCGCAGCGGTGCTCATCGTCGCAATCGTGGCGCTTACCGGCGGATTCTCGTGACGGCTGGCTGGACTGAGCCGGCGCGCCGACTTCCTTTGCGCTGGGGTACCTATCTCGGACGTTACCTGGCTGGGCTGATCTTCATTATCGGCGGACTCATCGTGCTGGTCGGATCGAACACGTACACGGTGCCGTTCCTGCTTGTCGGTACTGCGGTGCACGCCACCGGATGGCTGATCTTCCCCTCGCCGGGACTGCGCCGAGTCTGGGTGGTCGGGCCGAGCCTCGCGACCGAATGGCTGCTTCTGCCCGGGCCGCAGATGCTGACCATTATGGTGATCCCATTTCTCGCCTGGCTGATCGTGCGCGAGCGACCGCTGCGGAGCTATCCGACGGCCCTGCTTGTCATCGGGACGGGCCTCGCCCTTGCCAACACGTTCCACAGCTCGCATGACGAGCCGATCGCGTTCGCTGTCGAGTCGGCCGTCGTGATCGCATCCGCGTGGCTCGCGCGCGCTCTCGCAACCACGAAGCGGGCGCGGGTCGTCGCCGCTGTCCCCGCCTGACGCATCCGACACGCGCATGAGCGATGACAGCTATATATCGACAGTCGTACTATCCTCGCGTCATGACCACCACTGAAATGCGCGAACCCACGTTCTTCGTGCTCGCCTCGCTCGCCGATGGGCGCAAACACGGCTACGGAATAATCAAGGATGCCGCCGAGCTCTCCGACGGACGCGTCAGCCTCAAGGTCGGCACGCTCTACGCCGCCCTCGAACGGCTCCAATCCGAGGGACTCGTCGCTGCGGCCGGTGACGAGATCGTCGCGGGCCGCCTGCGCCGTTACTTCGAGTTGACCGAGAGCGGTGCGGCATCCCTTGCCGACGAATCCGAGCGGCAGGCACTCAATGCTCAGCGAGCGCGTGCGCGCCTCTCGAGCCGAGCGATCCGCGTCGCCGGATCCCCTCAGGCGGTGACCCCATGAGCGCCCTCGAACAGCAGTACCACCAGGCACTTCGGTGGTATCCCAAAACCTGGCGAACACGAAACGAGGATGCCGTGGTCGGAACACTCTTGGATGTC
>JAUZFR010000123.1 GCA_030840335.1 Actinomycetota bacterium
TCGCTCGCGCGCCGACCTGTTCGATATGACGGTCGCTTCGACCGCCGAGTACCTCAAGGATCTCTGGCCTGACGAACTCTCCTCGGTCAGCTTCGAGGTGGCCGTGCTGCCCGCGACACTGGTCGGAACCGCAGGCCTCGACCGCTGGCGGGTGATCGCCGGCGAGCGCCGCGTCATCCTGTACCGACTTCCCATCGAGCGGATGTCGAGGCTGCACCGTTACGACGAACTCCACAAGCGAATGATGATCGAGAGTTGCGTGTTCCGCGCGGTCGCTGAGCTGCTCGGCAAAGACCCGTGGGATCTCGCCCCCGAACGCTTCCGCCACCTGTAGCGCGTAGCGCCGACCCGGCTAACCGTAGATTCGAAGCGGCGCCGATCCCGGCGCCGACGGATAGATGGCATACCCGGCGACTCCGCCGTCCGTCGTGCCCGAAACAGACGCGTAGATCGTCGTGAAGCCGCTGATTCGATAGACCGAGCCGGGCAATACCGGAATGGATGCCGCGGATCCGGCGGGCACCGCAAGGGTCAGGTCCGGGTCAGTGCCAGCTCCAGCCAGCGGGTGCAGCTTCACCGTGATCGCGGTCTTGCCAGGATTCTCGATGTGCACGACGGGCGACATCGCGTCGGCGACCGGCACGAGCGCATCCGACTTCAGCATCGATGCCGCGCTCAGCCAGGCGAAGTCGGTCTTCGCAGCGACCGCAGGCGAGCCAGCGGTTGAAACGCGCACGCCCGACACCATCGGAACGCTGGCTGTCACGGTGAGGGTGTAGCCGCCGTCGCCCGACAGGTCGATCGGCAGATCGGTGACCTTGCCAGGGTCGAGCTGCGCGTCGAACGCCGCGCCCTTCAGCTTGGGGTCGTCCGGCAGCACGCTGATGTGAGCGGTCGTGCTCTTCGTTCCGGGCACAAACACGCGCAGCACGGTCTGGAGGTCCGAGAATCCGGCTTCGCCCAGTCGCGACTGCACGGTCGCGGTTCCGGCAGCCTGGATTCCGGGGATCACGGAGATGCGTCTCGCAGCGGCCTGCGGTCCGACGAAATCGATACCGCCGGGTTCGAGTCCGCGCACGGTCGATTGTTCGAGGTTGGCGACGACCTGGCCTCCCCTGCTGTGCACGTGCACGACTGGTGAGTTCAGTCTCGGGGCGAAGCCCGCGAGTGACAGGATGCGCTGCCCTCCGGCCGCAATCACGATTCCGGTCATGCCCGGAGCCGTCACCGCGCCGTTTTCTCCGAAGATCTGCACGGCAACTGTCGCGGGAACCTCGCTGGGGTTCGCGAGAGTGAGGAGGGTCGTGCGGCCGGTCGCCGTCGACCCGCCCACCAGCCACGCGTCGCCGACTGCCGCGGTGCAGGCGGCGGCGGCGAGGCCGAAGAACTCGTTGGTGGCGATCGACTGGCTCTCCGCTCCACCAAGGATGCTGCGTGCCGCCCCGCCGCTCACCGGCGGCGTACTCAGAAGCTGTGGTGCAGCCGAGGTTCCGCCCGTGCCCGCATCGGAGCCCTTCAGCGCCCTTTGCGCGACTCCCCCGGCGGTGGCATCGGAGGTGACATCCGCCGTTCCGAGGGACGACGACTTGGTCGCGCCCTTGCCCTGCGCGTCAGCCAGCCGGAGCAGTCCGCCCGGGCAGACGACCTGCTGCGCGGCGGGCACTGGCGTCACGATCTCGCTTGGCGCCTTCGAATGGATGCTCGGCAGCGGCAACACGGCGGCCGCGGCGATCGTGGCGCCGACGACCGCAACCGCAACGATCCCGGTGACCAGTCGGGCCCCGACCAGGCCCGCGATGCGCAGACTGTCGCGCCGTGATTGCGGGGGACGTTCTGGCTCGATGTCGTCATCGTCCGCGTGGCCGAAACCCTCATCGGGGAATCGCGTCGGGCGCGCCGGTTCGGTCGAAGCGGTTGGCTGAGTTGGCTCAGTTGGCTCAGTTGGCTCAGTTGGCTCAGTTGGCTCAGTTGGCTCAGGCATTGTCATCCTCCCCGAGGGTCGCGCGTTCGTCGTCGCCCGCCGTTACGGCGGAGCCGCGACGGCGCCGCGCGGTGGGAATCGCCAGGAGAAGGGTCACGAGGAACACAAACCCCAGTCCGGCGAGAACGACCGGTCGCAGCGGTCCTCCGTCGTGCGTGGCATCCTTGACGCTCGCGCTCGGCAGCGCCGCATACCTCCAGAGGAGCCCGAGCGAGGTGTCGCCGACGGGAGTCAGCGCGCTGTTGCCGTCGAGGGCATCCGCCGCTCGCTGCCGTACGTCGGTTGCGGTGCTGGTCTGATTTCCACTCGTGTCGCCGCCCGCATCCGAGAGCAGCACGAATCCGATCTTCGCCTTCTTCATTGCGGCACCGGTGTCCAGTCCGCTGCGCGAGGCGAGATTGGCCGCCAGCGTCGCCGTCGACTTCTGGCCTGCGTTCAATTGATCCGCGGTCGACGCAAGGGTGGACTGGTCGTCGAGAGTGACGCCCGTTCCGCGCTCGACCCGCGCCGCGAGCGCGCCGACCGACTCAGGCGTGAGCACGAGTGTGCCGACTCCCGGATGCTGCGCGGCCTCCGCCGAGACGAACGCGGGCACGAGCGAGCCGTCACTGGCCCTCACTGCGGCCGTCCCCGCGAGAGGGGCAGCGATCAGCGGCGCAACGGCGAGCGTCGAGGCGATCAGAACGACCAGCGCGGGGAGGGCCGCCCGGGCACCGAAGGCGTCGAGCGCAACCACGAGTGCACCGACGAGGCCGAACCAGAAGAGGCTGAGGCCCGCGCCCGCGTAGATGGCGACCTGGTGGGAACCGATGGTGGCGACGGAGACATTGGTAGCGGCAACGGCGGTAGCAAAGCCGAGGAGCGCAATCACGAGCGACGGGATGCTTCGCCTCGTGCCCGGCAGGAACGCGCCGGCAAGGCTCAACAGCGCGAACGGCACGAGCAGGATGACCGCGACGAGCGGACCGGGGAGGCCCGGTAGTCCGAACAGGTCACCAGATCCGGCCCATCCGCTCAGGTCTCCGTTTGGCGACCCGAGCGCGAGCTGGAGCACCGTCGACTTGCCCGTTTGGGCCGCGACCCCGGGGTCGGCAAAGACGGCGAGCGGGTTGCCCCGCACGAATTCGCTCACGACCAGGGGTGCAAACAGGGCAGCGGCGGGGATCAGGATGCCGATCAGCCGAATCGTCGCCATCGGGCGAACCGCAATCCACACCAGCAGCAGGACCACAAGCGCAGGGGCGATGCTCGGCGCGGACGCCGTCACCGCCGCGAACAGGAGCGCGGCAACGGCACCGGCGGACCAGCTGCGTGCCGCCGCAAGCGTCGCGAGAACGAACCATGGGAGCAGCACGTGCGCGACCACCGCCCCGAGATGCCCCGACGTCATCGATGAGAGCAGCGGTGGGGAGAATGCCCAGAGCAGCGCGGCAACCGCGGGCGGCCAGGCGCGCTCTGACAGTCGGGTCGCGCACCACCAGGCGCCGAGCGCCGAAAGCGGCACGGCAACGAGATAGAAGAGCACGATCCCGAACGATGGCGCCCAGAAGGTGAGCGAGCCGAGAACGGCAAGAACGGCCGCGAACGGGTCGGACGCACCGATGAAACCGCCACCGACGTCGTGCCAGCCGTAGCCGACATTCGCCCACAGCTCACTCACCGTCGTCGACAGCGGCAGCAGAGCGCCGCCGGTGACCGCGGACGCGCCGAGCAGCGGACTGAACGCGAGCACACCGACCACCGCTGCGAGGAGCACGACCCACGCGCCACCACCGGAGACAAAGCCGACCCTGGTGCGCTGGGGGCCGTCGGTAACGGAGTGCACCCGGCTGCTTCGATTTATTCGTCGCTCGCGCGCGGCTCCCGACGACATCCGCAAGGGGGCAATCGCGCCCCAGCCCAGGCGGCGTGTACGCCGAAGGTTTCGACGCGCGGGTGCGATGGAGCCAGAGAAGGCCGTACCGATCGCGGTCGCGAGTTCGCCAGCGATCGCGCTCGGCTGCTTGCGGACCAGTTGCCAGAGCGATCGAAGAATGGCGACGGGCAGCAGCGAGAGCCAGTGGAGCGGTAACAGCAACCCTGGCGCGTAGACCATGCGCCGATGAAGCTGGGCGCCGCGATGCTGTCTGGTGATCGATGCCACGGACACGGTCCTGCGCCCGAAGAGTTCGGGTCCACCGGCGCTCGCGACGCGCGCGCTGGGCACACCCACGACCCGGTGACCCGCAAGACGCGCGCGAATCGCAAAGTCGAGTGCGGCATCCACCGTCGGCAATCCGGGATCGAAACCCCCGAGCGCGCTCCACACCGACCGACGCACCAGCATGCCCGCGGCTGCGACCGCAAGCAGGTCGCTCTGCGAGTCGTACTGGGCCTGGTCGAGCTCGTTCTCGACCAGAAGAATGGATGCGCCCAGCCTCGTGACTGTCTCGCCGTATCGCGCGATCGTGTCGCCGTCGTCCCAGCGCATGAGCTTTGGCCCGGCGATGGCTACTGACGGCGCTATTTCGACAGCCGCGAGCAGCGCGGCAAGCGCCCGCGGCTCCGGCGCGCTGTCGTGCGAGAGCAGCCAGATCCATTCGTCATCGGTCCCCGAGGGGACGGCGACGTGAACGGCCTGGCCGATGCTCGCGCCAAAGGATCCCTTTGCTGAAGCAGTGACGAGCTGGGTCGGGCGTGCAGATGTCAGGATCGCCGAGGTCGAATCGGATGACCCGGCGTCGACGACAACAAGCGCATCCGGAGGCCGGGTCTGCGAGCTGAGCGAAGAGAGAGTCCGCTCGAGAAAATCAGCCCCGTTGCGAGCGACGAGGATCGCGGTAACTCTCGGCATCTAGTCGAGACTAGGCGCGCTTCCTCAGTTTGCGACGCTCCCGCTCGGAGAGTCCGCCCCAAATACCAAAGCGCTCGTCATTCTCGAGTGCGTACTCGAGGCAGCGCGTGCGCACCTCACATGACCCGCAGATCTTTTTCGCGTCGCGTGTCGATCCGCCCTTTTCGGGGAAGAACGCTTCCGGATCGGTCTGCGCGCAGAGCGAGTCGGACTGCCAGGCGAGAGGGTTGTCATCCGTTTCGAGCTGGCGTACCCCTGGGACGCCAAGTCGAACGGGATCGACAAACCAGTTGTCGGGCACCACTGCTGCTGACGGACCGGCCGTACCGGTGGGAGCAGGGCGCGAAAGTGAGACTGTCGGGCGATCGTCGTTGCTCGCCATGGTGTCTCCCCTCAACTCGCGGGCCGATTGCCTCGCGCGTTAGGAATAATTACACCGTTGTAGTTATCAAGAGTCAAGTCGCAGATCATAAAACCTTGTACCCATTAAGGAGGGTTGCAACTCGCCGCGATTGTTGTATTAGCGTGCGAGGCTTGCGATTGCCCATTCAGGAGCGTCCGCCGCACGGATGCGGGCCGCCCACGCGCTCTCGGCCATGTGACTCAGAGTGTGCCTCATTTTCCAGTCGAGGTCTCGGGCAGCGAGGTCGCCCGACGCCACGATCCGGGCCGGATCACCGACACGACGAGCGGTGATCGCGGGGGTGAAGTCGACGCCCGACGCCTCGGCCATCACCGTCATGATGCGGCGAACGGATGCACCGTCGCCACTCCCGAGATTGTAGGCGGCCTCGAGCGGCTCGCCCGATTCGAGGCGGCGCGCGGCAGCGACGTGTGCTGCAGCGACATCCGAAACGTGAACGTAGTCGCGCACCGCTGTGCCGTCGGGGGTCGGATAGTCGTCGCCGTTGATGCTCGGCTCGCGGCCGGCGAGCAGGGCTTCGATCACCAGCGGGAACAGGTTGAACGGTGACGAGTCGTAGACCGTGTCGTCGCCGCTTCCCACCACGTTGAAATAGCGGAGTGACGTGTGCCTGAGACCGGCAGCGACGCCCTGGTCGCGGAGGAGCCACTCGCCGATGAGTTTCGTCTCGCCGTAGGGCGACTCCGGATGCTTCGGGGTGTCTTCGGTGACCACCTCGGTGCCGGGGGTGCCATAGACGGCCGCGCTCGACGAGAAGACCATTCGCTCGACGCCGACCTGCTGCATCGCATCCAGCAGGATGGCGGTGCCCGTGACGTTCTGCTCGTAGGTGTGGAGCGGGCGCGACACGGAAACCCCCGCGTACTTGAAGCCGGCGACGTGGATGACGCCGGTTACGCCGTGGTCGGTCAGCGCCGCGACCACCAGCTCGCGGTCGAGGATGGTGCCCTTGACGAACGGCACGCCCTCGGGCACGAACGATGCGTGACCGCTCGACAAGTCGTCGATGACGACGGTGTCGATTCCCGCGGCGCGCAGGGCGCGGACGATGTGTGCGCCGATATAGCCGGCGCCGCCGGTTACAAGCCAGGTCATGGCTCAACGCTACCGGCTCTTGCTTTGGGGTTTCGATGGACCGGCTTGGCGCTGGCTTGGCT
>JAUZFR010000210.1 GCA_030840335.1 Actinomycetota bacterium
GTCGGCGACTTTGCTCCGGCGATCGCTGCGGGCGCCGATGCCGTACTCGCGGCATCCGTCTTTCACAACGGGGAATTGACTGTCGGGGATGTCAAGCGCGCCCTGGCCGAGGCAGGAGTGGTGACACGATGACCGCACTAACGACGGACACCGTCGGCGAGGTTCTCGGACGGGTGAAATTCGGCCAGGACGGGCTTCTGCCGGCAATCATCCAGCAGGACGACACCAGGGAGGTGCTGATGCTCGGATACATGAACGAGGAAGCGCTTCGGCGCACGCTCACCGAGGGTCGGGTGACGTTCTGGTCCCGCAGCCGGCAGGAGTTTTGGCGCAAGGGCGACACCAGCGGTAATCGCCAGTACGTGCGAGGCGCTGCGCTGGATTGCGACGCCGACGCCCTGCTCGTGACGGTCGACCAGCACGGTCCCGCGTGCCACACCGGCGCTCACGCCTGCTTCGATGTGGACCCCCTCGAGCCCTTCGTCGGGGTTGCGGATGAGTGACGCCGCTGCGCCCGTACCGACCGACGACAGCCGGGCTCGTCGCCTGCGGCTGCTGACGATTCTGGGCATCGCGGCTCTTGCAGGGCTCACCCTCCTGGCGACGACCCAGACCTGGTGGACGGTCGTGCTGTCCACCCAGTCCATCGCGGTCGCGGGAACCGTTGCCTCTCCGGCGCTGTCGGCGCTATCGCTCTCCGGGCTTGCACTCGCCGCGGCGCTGGCGATCGCCGGGCCCTTCTTTCGATTCGTCCTTGGCATCCTTCAACTCTTGATAGGGTTCACCGTCGTTTTCACGACGGCTCTGTCCCTGTCTTCGCCCCAGAAGAACTCAGAGGCTCTTATTTCGAAGACGACGGGGGTCGCCGGCACCGAATCGATCCACGCTCTCATCAAATCGATCGGGTTCACCCCCTGGGGCACCGTCGCGATCGTGCTCGGTGTGCTGACGTTTCTCGCTGGCGCATACCTCCTCGTCACATTCCGTCGCTGGCCCGTGGCGTCACGCAAGTACCAGGCCGTGCGGTTCGAGAACGCGAGCGGTGAACGGGACGCAGTCATCGATTGGGACTCGCTCAGCGACGGTGAGGATCCGACTGCTCGCGGCGGCAACGCAGAGCGGTAACAGTGCCAAACCCGTCCGGTAGAGTTGGATTGTTCAATTGACCCGCCAGCTCTTAACCCCCAGGAGAATCGTGACCGCAGGTTCGGTACCCAGCCACGGCAACTCGCCCGCAGCGTGGATCGCTGTAACGATCATGCTCGTCGCCGTCGCGATCGGCACGTTTGCCTTCTGGTTCGATATCGCGTGGCTGGTGTGGGCGTCGTTGGGACTCCTCGTCGTCGGTGGCATCGTGGGCATTGTGCTCGCGCGCCTCGGCTACGGCGTGAACGGCGACAAGTACCAGCCCAAGGCGCACTCGTAGCGGCGGCGTTTATTCAATGCTTGCCGACCTGCTTGCCGGCGCTCTGGAGGATGCTTCGGGACGTCGAGCCGAAGTGAGCCTTGCCGCCATCGAGGCTGCCGCTCTCGCGCGCAACCCCGCACTCGACGTAATGAGTGCGCTCGCGCCTGGCGATCGCGTGAAGATCATCGCAGAGGTCAAGCGGGCGAGCCCGTCGCGCGGAGCTCTCGCGGACATCCCTGACCCCGCCGCTCTCGCCGTCTCCTACGAGACAGGCGGCGCGAGCGCGATCAGTGTGCTCACCGAACAGCGACGCTTTGGTGGCTCGCTCGCCGACCTGGAAGAGGTGCGCGCGGCTGTCTCAATACCGGTTCTCCGCAAAGATTTCATCGCCGACCCGTACCAGGTGTTCGAGGCTCGCGCCGCTGGCGCAGACCTGGTTCTGCTGATTGTGGCTGCGCTCGAGCAGCCGTTGATGCAGCGACTGTTCGACCTCATCGGCCAACTGGGCATGACGGCGCTCGTCGAAACACATTCGTCGGATGAGGTGCACAGGGCGCTCGACCTCGGCGCGTCGGTCGTCGGCGTCAATGCGCGAAACCTCAGCACCTTCGGTCTCGACCGCGAGTTGTTCGGCACTCTGGCCCACTCGATACCGAGTGGCGTCATCCGAGTCGCGGAATCCGCGGTGAAGACCGCGGCAGACGTCGCGCACTATCGCGCCGCGGGCGCCGACGTCGTGCTCGTTGGCGAGGCGCTGGTGACGGGCGGGGATCCAATCCGAACACTGAGAGAATTCCGGTCGGTCTGATGTCTGAACATGGTTCGCTCAGGGACGAGGCAGGCCCATACTTCGGCGAATACGGGGGACGTTTCGTCCCGGAGTCGTTGATTGCCGCGCTTGACGAGCTGGATGCCGCGTACACATCCGCGAAGGTCGATCCGGTTTTCCAGGAGGAGCTCGCGGAGCTTCACCGCACGTACACCGGTCGCCCTTCGATCATCACCGAGGTGCCGCGCTTCGGCGAACATGCCGGCGGCGCGCGCATCATTCTGAAGCGCGAGGATCTCAATCACACGGGCTCCCACAAGATCAACAACGTGATCGGGCAGGCCCTCATCGCGCGTCGACTGGGCAAGACCCGTCTCATCGCCGAGACCGGCGCGGGCCAACACGGCGTCGCGACAGCGACAGCGGCCGCATTGTTCGGCATGGAGTGCGTCGTTTACATGGGCGAGGTCGACACCGAGCGACAGGCACTCAATGTGGCGAGGATGCGCCTGCTGGGCGCAACCGTGATCCCGGTGAAAACCGGCTCGCGCACGCTGAAGGACGCCATCAACGACGCGTTGCGTGACTGGGTCGCCAACGTCGAGAACACGCACTACCTGCTCGGAACCGTCGCCGGCCCCCATCCGTTCCCTGTCATGGTCCGCGACTTCCACAAGATCATCGGAGAAGAAGCCCGTGCCCAGGTGCTCGAGCTCACGGGTGCGCTGCCGGATGCCGTCACCGCCTGTGTGGGCGGCGGGAGCAACGCGATGGGCATTTTCCATGCGTTCCTGGACGACGCATCCGTGGCGCTGTACGGCTATGAGGCCGCGGGCGAGGGGCACCTCACCGAGAAGCACGCGGCGACGATCACTCGTGGGCGCCCGGGCGTGCTGCACGGTGCGCGCAGCTACCTCCTGCAGGATGAAGACGGCCAGACCATCGAGTCCCACTCGATTTCGGCGGGGCTGGACTACCCGGGCGTCGGTCCCGAGCACGCCTGGCTAGCCGACATCGGCCGAGCCAAATACCTGCCGATCACCGATGACGAAGCGATGCAGGCGCTGCGTCTGCTGAGCCTGACGGAGGGCATCATCCCGGCGATCGAGTCGGCGCACGCGCTGGCCGGCACCATCAAGCTCGGCAAGGAACTCGGGCCCGATGCGACGATTCTCGTGAACCTGAGTGGCCGCGGCGACAAAGACATGGAGACCGCCGGCAAATACTTCGACATCCTCGACGCAGAGGCACTCGCGGCCGAAGATGTCGCGGAAATCGATGGGGCGGAGCGGTGAGCCGAGTCGAACGAGTGATCGCGGAACGCACAGCAGCCGGTTCAGGGGCCCTGATCGGCTATCTCCCCGTAGGGTTTCCCGATCTGCAGACCAGCATCGATGCCGCCGTCGCGCTCGGCGAGAACGGCGTTGACGTCATCGAGCTCGGCCTGCCGTATTCCGACCCGGTGATGGATGGCACGGTCATCCAGAAGGCAACGCAGCAGGCGCTCGCGAACGGCTTCCGACTCCGACACGGGTTTGAGGCGGTCGCGGCCATCACGGCGCGCATCGACATCCCCGTGCTGGTGATGACGTACTGGAACCCCGTCATTCAGTTTGGTGTCGACCGTTTCGCCGACGAACTCGTCGACGCGGGTGGCGCGGGCCTGATCACTCCCGATCTCGTGCCCGACGAAGCGGCCGAGTGGCTCGCCGCATCCGATCGCACCGAGCTCGATCGTGTGTTTCTCGCCGCTCCCTCGTCCACTGACGTGCGATTGCGCCAGGCCGTCGAACGCAGTCGCGGTTTTGTCTATGCGGTTTCGACCATGGGCATCACCGGCGCGCGTTCGGATGTCGACTCGGCCGCGCGCTCCCTTGTGGGGCGCCTTCGAACCGCCGGTGCGACCAGCACCTGCGTTGGGCTCGGGATCTCGACGCCAGAGCAGGTGGCCGAGGTCCTTGACTACGCGGACGGCGCCATCGTCGGGTCTCTGCTCGTGAACGCCCTCGCAGAGGGAGGCGTGCCCGCCGTTGCGCGAGCGGCCGCGCACCTCGCCACAGGCAAGTAGCAAAAAGCGCTCTACGCGAGCCGGTACGATTGCCAAGTCACATTTTCATGAAAGGTGATCCGTTCAGTGTTTGCCCCCCTTAGCATCCCCAGCCCACCGCTCTCGTGGGAGGGTTTTCAGATCCCCTTGGGGGAGTGGCTTCACTTTCTCGGCGTTCCGGCGACGTATGCGGTCAACATCCGCACATATGCGCTGTGTCTCCTGCTCGGCATGGTTGTTGCCACCTGGCTGACCTCCCGCCGTCTCGTGCAGCGCGGCGGCGAACCGGGTGTCGGACTGGATATCGCGATCTGTGCGATCATCGCCGGCATCATCGGCGCACGCATCTGGCACGTGCTCACCCATTTCTCGGACTACTTTGCGCCGGGCGTGAATCCGTGGAGTGCTTTCTACGTCTGGGAAGGCGGAATCGCCATCTTCGGGTCGATCCTTGGCGGTGCTTTCGGCATCTGGGTCGGTTGTCGGCTCACCGGTATCCGATTCTGGAGCTTCGCCGACGCGCTCGCCCCCGGCCTGCTCCTCGCTCAGGCGCTTGGTCGATTCGGCAACTACTTCAACCACGAGTTGTACGGTCAGCCCACAAACCTGCCCTGGGGCCTGCAGATCGAGTCGACGAATGCCGCGTATCCGGTCGGATTGCCAGCGCACACCCTGTTTCTGCCCACGTTCCTCTACGAAATCATCTGGAATGTGCTCGGCGTGATCGTTCTTCTCACCCTCGAGCGCAAGTTCCACTACCGCTGGGGCCGGCTGATCGGCCTGTACCTGATGATTTACGGCGTTGGCCGGATCTGGTTCGAATCCATCAGGATCGACCCGAGCTACGTGATCCTCGGCCTTCGGTCGAACGTGTGGGGAGCCATCTTCGCCGTCCTCGTCGGATTCGCTATCTTCGTCGTCCAGAAGCGCAGGCATCCCGGTCTCGAGCCCAGCGTGTACAAGCCGGGTCGTGGCTGGTCAGACAGGGCTTCTAAGGTAGACTCCGACGAGACCTATTCGGATACTGATGACTCCGGCGATGAAGCCGCTCGTTCACCCGAAGTTGCTGCCACAAGCGGCGCAGGAGCTTGATCTGCAAGCAGAACATCCCAGGCAGAACATCCCCAACTGTCGAACGCAGCTGACTGAGGCGTTGACACGACTGCCGGATACTCCTTATTCATGGGCCGCTGACGTCCCGCTTCTCTTCTAGCGCCATCGTGAGGACGGTTGTTCATGGCTCTCACGCCACCCATTGGATTTAGCTCTGTCCCCGCGGCGACAGGTCTCTATGACCCGCGCCGTGAAAAGGATGCATGCGGTCTCGCCATGGTCGCCACCCTGCGCGGTACGGCGGGGCACGACATCATCCAGCTTGCCCTCGAAGCGCTTCGCCACCTCGAACATCGCGGTGCGATCGGCTCCGATGCGGGCACCGGCGATGGCGCGGGCATCATCACGCAGATCCCCGACGATTTCCTTCGAGCCGTCGTCGAATTCGATCTGCCTCCGATCGGTGAATACGCGGTCGGCATGGCATTTCTGCCGACCGACGACGATGAGCGCGTCGTGCTCAAGGCGGGCATCGAGGCAATTGCCGAAAGCGAGAACCTGACGGTTCTCGGCTGGCGCCAGGTTCCCATCGATGCAGATCAGATCGGCAATCTCGCCCGCGAGGCGATGCCGGTCTTCGAGCAGTTGTTCGTCTCGTCGAAATCGTCTTCGAGCACGAGTGTTCCCGTCGCGGGTATCGCTCTTGATCGCCGCACGTTCCGCCTGCGCAAGCGATCAGAGCGCGAGCTTGGCGCATACTTCCCGTCGCTGTCCTGCCGCACGCTCGTGTACAAGGGCATGGTCACGACGCTTCAGCTGGAGCCGTTCTACCCAGACCTCAGCGACCAGCGCTTCGCGTCGAAGCTCGCCCTCGTTCACTCTCGCTATTCCACGAACACATTCCCGTCGTGGCCGCTCGCGCAGCCGTTCCGGATGATTGCGCACAACGGCGAGATCAACACCGTGCAGGGCAACCGGAACTGGATGCGCGCGCGGCAGTCACAGCTCGAATCGGAGCTGATCGGGGACATCCGGTCTGTTCTGCCAATCGTGACAGAGGGCGCGAGCGACTCCGCCTCGTTCGACGAGGTCGTGGAGCTGCTGAGCCTGACCGGCCGTTCGCTGCCGCATTCCATCATGATGATGGTGCCGGAAGCCTGGGAGAACCAGACCGACATCGACCCCGTGCTGCGCAACTTCTTCGAGTACCACTCGATGCTGATGGAGCCGTGGGACGGCCCGGCCGCTCTCGTCTTCACCGATGGAACCCTCGTCGGCGCGACGCTCGACCGCAACGGGCTCCGCCCCGGTCGCTATGTCGTCACCGAAGACTTCGTCGTGCTCGCGAGCGAGGTCGGCGTGCTCGACATCGCACCCGAAAAGGTGGTCAGGAAGGGTCGCCTGCAGCCCGGCAAGATGTTCCTTGTCGACACAGAGGCAGGCCGACTTATCGAGGACGCCGAGATCAAGGCAGAGCTCGCCGCCTCAGAACCATGGGGCGACTGGCTGGATGCCGGACGCATCAACCTCAAGAACCTCCCGGACCGCGAACACATCGTGCACACTCCCGCGTCCGTCACGCGTCGCCAGCGCACCTTTGGCTACACCGAGGAGGAACTGCGCATCCTGATCGCGCCGATGGCGAAGAACGGCGCGGAACCACTCGGCGCCATGGGGTCTGATACGCCCATCGCCGTGCTTTCTGAGCGACCGCGACTGCTCTTCGACTACTTCTCGCAGCAGTTCGCCCAGGTCACCAACCCGCCACTCGACTCGATCCGCGAAGAGGTCGTCACGTCGATGAGCCTCGGACTCGGCCCGGAGCGCAACCTGTTAACCGCCTCGGCGGAGCACGCGAAGCAGGTCATCCTCGACTTCCCGGTCATCGACAATGACGAACTGGCCAAGATCCAGCACATCGATCCTTTGCCTGGCAGCACGCTCACGACGACGATCCGTGGTCTGTACCGTGTAGACAAAGGCCCGAAGGCGATGGAGAAGCGCCTCGCGAAGATGTGCCTCGAGGTCGACGCGGCGATCGAAAATGGCGCGGAGTTCATCGTGCTGTCTGACCGCGACTCGAACAAAGACCTTGCGCCGATTCCGTCGCTGCTGATGCTGGCGACTGTCCATCACCACCTGATCCGCGCCGAAAACCGCATGAAGGTCGGCATCGTCGTCGAGGCGGGCGACGTGCGCGAGGTTCACCACGTCGCACTCCTGATTGGCTACGGCGCTTCTGCTGTCAACCCGTATCTGGCGATGGAGACAGCCGAGGAACTGGTTCGCAGCGGATATATCGAGGGTGTGACGCCCGAGAAGGCGGTCAAGAACCTGATCAAGGCGCTCGGCAAGGGCGTTCTCAAGATCATGTCGAAGATGGGAATCTCGGTCGTCGGATCGTACGCGGCTGCGCAGGCCTTCGAAGCGATAGGCCTTTCCCAGGAGTTCGTCGACCAGTACTTCACCGGCACGACCAGCCTTCTCGGTGGCATCGGCATGGAAGTGATCGCTGCCGAGAGTGCCGCGCGCCATTCGAACGCGTACCCCGAAGACGGAGCCGTCGTCGCTCACGAGCGCCTCGGCACCGGGGGAGAGTACCAGTGGCGCAGGGATGGGCCACCGCACCTCTTCAACCCGGAGACCGTCTTCAAGCTGCAGCACTCGACACGAGCGCGCCGCTATGACATCTTCCGCGACTACACGAAGCTCGTCGACGAGCAGGCCGAAAACCTCATGACGCTGCGTGGGCTGTTCAAGCTCAGGCACGGCGCGCGCAAGCCGGTGCCGATCGACGAGGTCGAGCCCGTGTCATCCATCGTCAAGCGTTTCTCAACCGGGGCGATGAGCTACGGCTCGATCTCGAAGGAAGCGCACGAGAATCTCGCAATCGCGATGAACAGCATCGGCGCGAAGTCGAACACGGGCGAAGGCGGCGAAGACGTCGACCGCCTGCTCGACCCGACCCGTCGAAGCGCGATCAAGCAGGTCGCGTCCGGCAGATTCGGCGTGACGAGCCTGTACCTGACGAACGCGACGGATATCCAGCTCAAGATGGCGCAGGGTGCGAAGCCCGGTGAGGGCGGCCAACTGCCGTCGAGCAAGGTGTACCCGTGGATCGCGCGTACTCGCAACGGCACAGCGGGTGTCGGGCTCATTTCGCCCCCGCCGCACCACGACATCTACTCGATCGAAGACCTGAAGCAGCTCATCTACGACGTCAAGCGCGCGAACCCGAAGGCTCGCGTGCATGTCAAGCTGGTGAGCCAGGCCGGAATCGGTGCGGTCGCCGCGGGCGTGTCGAAGGCCCTTGCGGATGTTGTGCTCGTGTCCGGCCACGACGGTGGAACGGGCGCGAGCCCGCTGAACTCACTCAAGCACGCGGGAACCCCGTGGGAGATCGGCCTCGCAGAGACCCAACAGACCCTGATGCTGAACGGGATGCGCGACCGCGTGGTCGTGCAGGTCGACGGCCAGATGAAGACGGGCCGTGACGTAATCATCGGCGCGCTTCTCGGCGCAGAGGAATTCGGGTTTGCCACCGCGCCGCTCGTGGTGTCGGGCTGCATCCTGATGCGCGTCTGTCACCTCGACACCTGCCCGGTCGGCGTCGCGACGCAGAACCCGGTGCTGCGCGAACGCTTCACCGGCAAGCCGGAATTCGTCGTCAACTTCTTCGAATTCCTTGCACAGGAGGTTCGCGAATACCTCGCGGCGCTCGGATTCCGCAGCATCGAGGAGGCCGTCGGCCACCACGAGCTGCTGGATGTCGACCGCGCCGTCGACCATTGGAAGGCGTCAGGTCTCGACCTCGCGCCGATCCTCGTTGGCCCCGAGTTTGCCGACAACGAGCCGCGCAGCAACCGGCGCGGCCAGGACCACGAACTCGAGAAGCACTTCGACAACGAGTTGATCCACCTGAGTCGCGACGTCATCGACAATGGCGGCTCCGTCGTGATCGACCTGCCCGTTCGCAACACCGAACGTGCCGTCGGCACCATGCTCGGACACGAAGTGACGCTTCGTCACGGGGAGCACGGGCTGCCGTCGGGGTCGATCGACGTCACTCTGACCGGTTCCGCGGGCCAGTCGCTCGGCGCGTTCATGCCAAGCGGAATTACCCTTCGGCTCATTGGCGACAGCAACGACTACGTCGGTAAGGGCCTGTGCGGCGGCGAGATCATCGTTCGTCCCGACCCCGCCAGCGTCTTCGCGGCTGAAGAGAACGTGATTGCCGGCAACGTGATCGGGTACGGCGCGACGCGCGGAAGCATGTACATCCGCGGCATGGTCGGGCAACGATTCCTGGTTCGTAACTCCGGGGCAACGGCGGTAGTCGAGGGCGTCGGCGACCACGCGCTCGAATACATGACCGGCGGTCTCGCGGTCATCCTCGGCGCAACCGGCCACAACCTCGGGGCAGGCATGTCCGGCGGAACCGCGTATGTTTATGACCTCGCTCCGGAGCGGGTTAACCGCGATTCACTCGAGAGCGGAGAGTTGCGGCTCGAATCCCTCGGAAGCGCGGATGTCGAGATCCTCACCGATCTGCTGGAACGGCACCGCGATGAAACGGGTTCGGAGCTGGCCACACGCATGCTGGCAGACGCGGACACGACATTCGCTCGCTTCGTGAAGGTCGTCCCGCGTGACTACGCCGCGGTGCTCGAAACCCGCCGGGTTGCACTCGACGAAGGACTCGACCCCGATGGCGACATTGTCTGGAATCGAATCATGGAGGTGACAGGTGGCTGACCCGAAGGGTTTCCTCAAGGTTCCGGAGCGTGAGTTGCCGCCCCGCCGTCCGGTCGCACTGCGACTCATGGACTGGAAAGAGGTCTACGAGCAGGGTGATGCCGCCACGCTCAAGCGCCAGGCCGGGCGCTGCATGGACTGCGGTATTCCGTTCTGTCATCACGGATGCCCGCTCGGCAACCTGATCCCGGAGTGGAACGACCTCACCTGGCGAGACGAGGGCAAAGCCGCGATCGAGCGACTGCACGCAACCAACAATTTCCCGGAGTTCACCGGCCGCCTTTGCCCTGCCCCCTGCGAATCATCCTGTGTTCTGGGAATCAACCAGGACCCGGTGACGATCAAGCAGGTCGAAGTGTCGATCATCGACCAGGCGTTCGCCAACGGCTGGGTCACGCCTCACCCGCCCGAGCGTCTCACCGGCAAGACTGTCGCGGTTGTCGGCTCGGGCCCCGCCGGTCTCGCCGCAGCCCAGCAGCTCACCCGCGCGGGCCACACGGTTGCCGTGTACGAGCGCGATGACCGCATCGGTGGCCTGCTGCGCTACGGCATTCCGGACTTCAAGATGGAAAAGAAGCACCTGGAGACCCGTCTCGCCCAGATGAAGGCCGAAGGAACGCGCTTCCGCGCGGGCGTGAACATCGGCGTGGACATCAGCTGGAGCGACCTCAAGGCTCGCTATGACGCGGTTGTGGTCGCGACGGGCGCAACGGTCCCGCGCGACCTGCCCGTACCCGGGCGCGACCTTCTTGGCGTGACCTACGCCATGGATTATCTCGTGCAGCAAAACCGCGCTGGAGCGGGCGACTTCGTCGCCCAGCAGCTCACCGCGGAAGGCAAGCACGTCGTTGTCCTTGGCGGTGGAGACACCGGTGCAGACTGCATCGGTACCGCCCACCGTCAGGGTGCACTTTCGGTGACCAACCTGGCCATCGGCATCCAACCACCCTCGGAACGCCCGGAGCACCAGCCCTGGCCTATGTCGCCGACGCTCTTCGAGGTCTCGAGCGCACACGAAGAGGGCGGCGAGCGGGTCTACCTCGCGTCGACGGTCGAGTTCCTCTCCAACGAGGTCGGTGAGGTGCGCGGCATCCGTGTCGCCGAGACCGAATATCTGGATGGCCGTCGGGTGCCAAAGGCCGGCACCGAACGAGATATCCCTGCGGATCTCGTGCTGCTGGCGCTCGGCTTCAGCGGCCCGGAGGACGACACCATCGAAGGCCAGCTGCACCTGCCCTTCGACGAACGGGGTAACATCTCCCGGGATGGACAGTATGAGACCAGCGAGTCGGGAGTCTTCGTCGCAGGCGACGCAGGTCGGGGCCAATCACTCATCGTCTGGGCGATCGCCGAGGGCCGCGCAGCTGCGTCGGCAGTCGATCGCTTCCTCGAGGGCGAGACTGAGCTTCCGTTCCCCGTGAAGCCAACCGATCGCGCCATCGCGATCTGAGTTCTCGTTCGCACACCACCACCACAGCACCACCACCCCAGAAGGATGTAATGAGACGAGCCAAAATCGTCGCGACACTTGGCCCAGCCACGTCGAGCTACGACAACATCAGGGCGATCATCGATGCAGGAGTCGATGTCGCCCGCATGAACCTGAGTCACGGCTCGTATGACGTGCATGAAGAGGTCTACAAGAACGTGCGAAAGGCCGCGGAAGACTCCGGTCGCGCGGTTGCCGTTATGGTCGACCTCCAGGGACCGAAGATCCGCCTTGGCAAGTTCGAAGGCGGCCCGTACGAACTCGAGGTCGGAGACATCTTCAAGATCACGACCGAAGACGTCATCGGCACCAAGGAGCTCTCCGGCACGACCTTCAAGGGCCTGCCGCAGGATGTGTCGGCGGGTGACTACCTGCTGATCGATGACGGCAAGGTCAAGGTGAAGGTACTCAGTACGGATGGCACCGTCGTGACGACCGAGGTCGTCGTAGCCGGCCCGGTGTCCAACAACAAGGGAATCAACCTTCCCGGTGTCGCCGTCAACGTACCTGCGCTGTCCGAGAAAGACGAGGATGACCTCCGCTGGGGACTCCGGCTCGGCGCCGATCTGATCGCGCTTTCTTTCGTGCGCAGCGCATCCGACATCAGCCGCGTACACGAGATCATGGCCGAAGAGGGCCGCAAGATCCCGGTGATCGCGAAGATCGAGAAGCCGCAGGCGGTCGACAATCTCGAAGAGATCATCGACGCGTTCGACTCCATCATGGTGGCCCGCGGTGACCTGGGTGTCGAGCTTCCGCTTGAAGCCGTGCCGATCGTGCAGAAGCGCGCAATCGAACTGGCTCGCCGCATGGCGAAGCCGGTAATCGTTGCGACCCAGATGCTTGAATCGATGATTTCGAGCCCGGTGCCGACTCGCGCTGAGACCTCCGACGTCGCAAACGCGGTTCTCGATGGTGCCGACGCGGTCATGTTGAGCGGCGAGACGAGCGTTGGTCAGTATCCGGTCATCACGGTCCAGACAATGGCCCGCATCGTCGAATCGACCGAGGATCATGGCCTCGAGCGCATCCCCCCTCTCGGCACGAAGCCTCGCACTCAGGGTGGCGCGATTACGTTGGCGGCCGCCGAGGTTGCGGACTTCGTCGAGGCGAAATTTGTCTGCGTTTTCACGGAGTCCGGTGATGCCGCGCGCCGCATGTCGCGACTGCGCTACAAGATCCCGATGAAGGCGTTCACGCCTGATCCGGCGATCCGCCGACGCATGGCTCTTTTCTGGGGCATCGAGTCGTTCGTGGTCGACCGAGTCACTCACACCGACGCGATGTATCACCAGGTCGACGACAAGCTGCTGTCGCACGGTCTCGCCGAGGTCGGCGACAAGGTCGTCGTGATTTCCGGTTCCCCTCCAGGAATCTCCGGATCAACCAACGACCTTCGCGTGCACGTGGTCGGCGACGCCGTCAACGCGGCCGCGCCCGCCTGGGCCAAGAAGTAACCCTGCCCGCGAGTCCCGGGGTTTCGTCCATCC
>JAUZFR010000109.1 GCA_030840335.1 Actinomycetota bacterium
AGCCGCGGGCATCGGGGTGGTCGACATCCGCAAGCCGATCGGAGAGAACATCCGCGCCCTGGCGGCTGCGAAGGGCAAGCCGGTGGGGGAGATGACGATTGCGGTGCTCGACCGCCCCCGCCATGTGCAGTTGATCGAGGAGATCCGTGCCGCCGGCGCCGGTACCCGGATGATGCTCGACGGCGACGTGGCCGGCGGCATCAACGCAGCCCGGTACGAGACCCGCATCGATATGTGTGTCGGTATCGGCGGCAGCCCGGAAGGTGTCGTCACTGCCTGCGCGATCCGGGCGCTCGGCGGGCTGATCCAGGCCATCCTGAAACCGGTCGACGACGACCAGAAACAGCGCGGACTGGATGCCGGCCTCAAGTTCGATTACGTCTACGAAGCCAACGAGCTGGTGCGCAGCGACAACACCTATTTCGTTGCCACTGGCGTCACCGACGGTGGACTCGTCGACGGGGTACGACGCAAGGGACCGATCATCCGCACGGAAAGCATCATCCTGCGGTCGCGCTCGGGCACGATCCGACGCGTCATCGCGGACCACGTCGCAGCAAAGTGGCTCGACTGACGCGTCTGCCGGCCAGCCTCACCTCACACCCGCGGCGGGCGGAGGGGGCTCAGTTGGACAGCACCGACAGGATGTTTCCTGACGGGTCAGTGAACCACGCGATGTCGGGCCCCATGTTGGCGGCCTTGCCTCGCGCGATGCCCTTTTCGTCCTGGTACGAGTTTTCATATCGGATGATCGCCACGCCCGCCTCGACGAGTTGATCGACGGCGACGTCGATATCAGCCACCTCGAGATTGAGGATCGTGTACGTGGCCGGCTCGTGGTCATCCTTTGGGTAGATGAAAACGATGCCGCCCTGGGGGAGCGCGAGGTTGAGGGCACTCATCTCGTTGTCTTCAATGGCGAGACCCAGCGTGTCTCGATAGAAGCTCCTGGCCGCGTCAATGTCGCGAACCGCGAAACCGCTGAAAATGCCCGTCGTTGCAACCATCGTTATCTCCTTTGATCCGGTAGACCCAGACTGCCACGACTTTCGCCGAGTGCGGCGGTTTGTCGCGAATGCGGGCCCCAAAGCTGCCGCAGTCGTGACAACTCGCCGCACTCGCGGATAGGAGGGGGAGGGGCTAGGCCCCCAGTTGCTCTTCTTCGGGGAGCTCCAGCTCCACGGCGGTCAGCTGCCTGGGCTGCCGGTCGATCATGACCGGGGGTCCGATGACCTTGGACTCGTCCAGCGCCTCGAGCTTGCGAGCGGTGACCAGTACGCGGTTCTCGAGCGAGCTCGCAAATTGGTTGTAGCTGGTCACCGTGCTGTCGATCGAACGACGGAGCTTGTCGGCGTGATCGGCCAGCTTGCCGAGGCGTCCGTATAGTTCCTTGCTCAGATCGAAGAGCCGCTTCGCGTCTTCGGTGAGAACATCCTGTTGCCAGGTGAACGCGACCGTCTTGAGCACGGCCCACAGGTTCACCGGCGACGCGAGCGCGATCTTCTTGCTGAAGGCGTAGTCGAGCAGTGTCGGATCGTGCTCGAGCGCTGCCGCAAGCAACGGCTCACTCGGGATGAACGCAACCGTGAACTCCGGACTCGCATTGAGCCCTGCCCAGTACGTCTTGGCAGAGAGCGCATCGATGTGATTCTTGACCTGCTTGGCGTGCGCCCCGAGCAGTTGCTTGCGTCGGGCTTCTTCTTCGCCCGTTGCCGTTGGCGGAATCTGGCTCGCCTCAAGATAGGAGTTGTAGGGGACCTTGGCATCGACCGCGATCGACTTGCCACCCGGCAGGCGCACGACCATGTCGGGTCGGCCGGCACCGGCATCCGAATTGATGCTCGATTGCAGGTTGAAGTCGACCCGATTGATGAGGCCAGCGGATTCGACGACGTTGCGCAGCTGAGCCTCGCCCCACACCCCGCGACTCGCGTTGTTGCGGAGAGCGGATGCGAGCGAGTCCGCGGTCGCGCGCAGTCGCTCCTCGGACTCGGTCGCGCTGCGCAACTGCTGGCTGAGTTCGCCGTGCTGAAGACTGCGCTGGGCTTCGAGATCGGTGACCTTCTGCTGCATCGTGCGCAGGGTCTCCTGCACCGGCGTCAGAGCCTGCAGCACCTTGCTCTCGGCGCGCTCGCGTTCGGTGCGTTCCAGTTGCTCGAGCCGGGAGCGCTCGGTGAACTCTCGGAACTGGTCGGCCTGACCCTCGAGCTGGCCGCGCAGCGCCGAAGCTGTTGCCTGCAGAGCGGCCACCTCGGAGCTCAATTCGGCACGCTGGGATGCCTCGTCGGCGCGCACTTCGGACAGCGCGGCCGCATGCAGCGCTTCCACGACCGCGGGATTCTCACCCGTGACCGTCGACACGCGCCGCGAACGGGCGATGAGCATCCCAATGACGACCCCGATGACGAGGCCGATCGCGAGACCGATGAGCAGAGCAACCAGTGGATCCATGCTGCCAAGTGTGTCATTCGCCTCAGACATCGCCCGGCTAAATGTTCCGGAAATGTCTGCGGTTAGAGTGGCGATATGACTATTGTCGAGCACTGGATCAACGGCGAAACAGCGAGTGGTTCGTCCACCCGGACCGGCCCCGTCTACAACCCCGCGAAGGGTGTAGTCGAGCGCGAGGTGCGTTTCGCGAGCACCGCGGATGTCGATCTGGCGGTTCAGGCGGCGAAGGCTGCGTTCCCTGCATGGTCGGGCGCATCCTGGTCTAAGCGCCAGCAGGTGATCTTCGCGTTTCGCGAGATTCTGAACGCGCGCAAAGACGAATTGGGCGCAATCCTCACCAACGAGCACGGCAAAGTGAGCTCGGATGCCGTCGGCGAGATCGGTCGCGGCCTCGAAGTTGTCGAGTTCGCCACCGCCATACCGCACCTCGCGAAGGGCGAGTACAGCGAAAACGTATCGACGGGTGTCGACGTCTACTCGATTCGTCAGGCCCTCGGCGTCGTCGGCATTATCAGCCCGTTCAACTTTCCGGCGATGGTGCCGCTGTGGTTCTTCCCGATCGCGATCGCGGCCGGCAACACGGTGGTTTTGAAGCCGTCCGAGAAGGACCCGTCGGCATCCCTCTGGATGGCCGCCGCCCTCAAGGAAGCCGGCCTCCCTGATGGCGTTTTCAACGTCGTCAACGGCGACAAGGAGTCGGTGGATGCCTTGCTCGAGCACCCGGATGTCGCATCCATTTCGTTCGTTGGTTCGACTCCTATCGCGAAGTACATCTACGAAACCGCGTCACGCAACGGCAAGCGCGTTCAGGCGCTCGGCGGCGCGAAGAACCACATGCTGGTGCTGCCGGATGCCGACCTCGACCTCGTTGCCGACTCGGCAATCAACGCGGGGTTCGGCTCCGCGGGCGAGCGTTGCATGGCGATCAGCGTCGTGGTTGTGGTTGAGCCGGCCGCCGACGAACTCATCTCGAAGATTCAGGACCGGATGGGCGGCCTCACTGTCGGTGACGGCCTGCGCGGATGCGACATGGGTCCGCTGATTACGCGCGAGCACCGCGACAAGGTGGCGTCGTACATCGACATCGCGACGGCGGATGGAGCCACAGTCGTCGTTGATGGCCGGGGTGTCGAAGCCAATGGCGAGGCCAACGGATTCTGGCTCGGACCAACGCTCATCGACCGGGTAGCAACCTCGTCCAAGGTGTACACCGACGAGATCTTCGGGCCGGTACTGTCTGTCGTGCGCGTCGCGAGCTACGACGAAGGACTAGCTCTCATCAATGCGTCGCGCTACGGCAATGGCACCGCGATCTTCACAAACGACGGGGGAGCTGCCCGCCGGTTCCAGAACGAGGTGCAGGTCGGCATGGTCGGCGTCAATGTGCCGATCCCGGTGCCGGTCGGATACTTCTCCTTCGGTGGCTGGAAGGATTCGTTCTTCGGCAATGCGAAGGCCTACGGTCAGGCGGCCGTCGATTTCTACACGCGCGAGAAGGTGATCACGTCGCGCTGGCTCGACCCGTCGCACGGCGGCATCAACCTTGGGTTCCCGCAGAACTGATATCCGCCGACGCACTCAGCGACCGAGAACCGCCGGTCGCAGGTCTGCCGTCACCGTACCGATCGCGCCAAGGCGCGTGCCGGTGATCGTCGCGAGGTGCGGAACATCCGTCGCGTCGTGGCGCTTAGCGGCGTGCACGATGATCGCGGCGCAGGCCTCGGCGTCGGCGAGCGCCTGGTGATGCTGGAAGTCCTCGAATCCGGCGGCCATCGCGGCGACCGGCAACCGGTATGAATCCAGGTGGTACGTCTTGCGTGCGATCTGCAGGCTGCAGGCGTAGCGGAACGACGGAGTTTCGACGAACGTCGCCTCGCACGCTGCCGAGATGACCGCCATGTCGAAGCCCGCACTGTGCGCAACGAGGATGTCGTCGTCGGCGAACGCGACCAGGTCGGGGAGCTGTTCGGTCCAGAGCAGCGCGTCCGCGACATCCGCAGCGACAATGCCGTGGATGCGCGTGTTCCACTCCCAGAAATCGTCGTGCCCCAGCGGTGGACGGATGAGCCAGCTCACTTTGTCGACGACGCGGCCGTCTCGCACCTTGACCAGTCCGACAGAACAGGCTGACGCACTCGAGGAGTTGGCGGTTTCGAAGTCGATAGCGGTGAAATCCAGGGGCACGTTCCGATGGTCTCACGCGCATCCGACGGTCAACTGATTGGAGGCGCGGTTCGCTCCATTTCGAGTGAGGCGTAGGGAATTCCACGCTGCACTCACACCTTCCGCTCATCGCTAGCGAAATAGGCTGGATGCATGGCAGAGAGCTCTCGCGCAGAGATGGCGGCATCATTCGATCGAGCGGCCGACGTTTATGAGCGATCACGACCGGAGTATCCAGCGGATGCGGTCGACTGGCTGATCCCGCCGGGCGCGAAGACCGCGCTCGATATCGGTGCCGGCACCGGAAAGCTGACTCGCGCGCTCGCTGCAAGAGGCCTTGACGTCATTGCGGTCGATCCCTCGCCGAAGATGCTCGACCAGTTGAGGTCGGCCTTGCCCGATGCCATTGTGCACGTTGGCACGGCAGAGGACATCCCTCTTGCAGACGCGAGCGTCGACGTGGTTCTCGCCGCGCAGGCCTGGCACTGGGTTGACCAGGATCGCGCGCTGCCGTCGGTCGCCCGCGTCCTGAAGCCGGGCGGCGTGCTTGGACTCATTTGGAACATCCGCGACGAATCGGTTCCGTGGGTGAAGCGCCTCACCGACGTGATGCACGCCTCGAACGGGGAAACCTTCCTGGCGGACGGACCGCTCAAACATGGTCCATTCGGCGAGATCGAGACTGCCGAGTTCACCTGGCAGCGCGAATTCACTCGGGACGAGCTACTCGATCTGGTGCGGTCACGCAGCTACTTCATCACCGCGACGGCCGATGAACGGTCGAGAATTCTGGCCGGTGTGAACGAGCTTCTCGACAGCGACCCCGACCTTTCGGACAGCGACGGCTGGATCATGCCGTACCGCACCCTGTGTTTCCGGATGCGACTGCCAACGGCCACAGCGTGAGCGACGCGAATCAGCGACCGGCGGCTGTCTTCCTTGATCTCGACGCGACCATTCTCGACGAGGCATATGTCGAGGTGGCGAGCGTTGCTGCGTGTGTTGAGTTCGCGGCGGCACATCCCGGGTTGGAGCCGCTTGCGCTCGCCGGTGCAAACTACGAGGTGTGGATCGCGTACTGGCCGGAGATCGAGGACGACTGGATCCTCGGCAATCTGAGCACAGATGAACTGCGGCTTGAGGTCTGGCGTCGCACGCTTGCGCGATTCGGTCACGACGATG
>JAUZFR010000113.1 GCA_030840335.1 Actinomycetota bacterium
ATCGGCGACCGACGGACTAATTGTGGACCTGGGTTGCGGCACCGGTCTCGTGGCCGTCGAGTTTCTTCGCAATGGCCTTGTCGTCATCGGAGTCGATGCCTCGTCGAGGATGCTGCGACGTGCCCTGCGCAGGAGCAGAATCTCCACGGCCGTGCTCTCGGGAGCCGACCACACGCGAATCAACAGCGGTGTCGCGGCCACGGTCCTCCTGAGCAATGTGCTCCATTTGCACCCGGACCCAGCTGCCATTCTCGCGGAAGCTGTCCGTATCGCTGGCCCCGGGGCACACATCGTGATCGCAACGCCCACGGAATCCGCGAGCAATGATCTTCTCGCGCGTACTGATCTCGCGCTGGGTCGAAGCTGGCAGCGCACCCTCCTGGCCGATCAGCTCCGACGGCTCGTTGCGCTCATGGCCTGGATCCTCCGACTTCGGCGAACCGAACAACCCAACCTCGATCGGGCAATCGATGACGCGGTGCGGGCAAATTCGCTGGTCAGGCTCTCCGTGCGAACAATGTTCGAATGCCAGCGAGTGACAGTGCTGCTGACGCCGATGTGACGCGCAACCGGAACTCCATGGATACTCGTACCGTGGCTGACACAAGTGACCAGGCGATGGATGTTGCGATCATTAGTACCGGCGGAACTTTCGGAATGCAGACATCCGCTCGCGGACTGACTCCGTCTCCCGTCGCCGATCGCATCGATGCGCTCCTTCGTTCGTCGCCGATCCCGGGTCTGAGGTACACCATTTCGGAACTCACTCCCCAGATCGACAGCGCGAACGCGACACCCGCGGCGTGGCAGCAGATCGTCGAGGCAATCGACGAGTGCTACGACCAATTCGACGGCTTCGTGATCGTTCACGGCACCGACACCATGGCCTACTCGACGGCAGCTGTCTGCTACGCCTTCGCCCATCGCGACAAACCGATCGTTTTCACCGGTGCCCAGCGGCCGCTGTCGGCGCCGAATTCCGACGGTCCAGCTAATCTCGTCGGTGCGCTCGAGCACCTGAATGTGGCCCTGCCCGGTTCCGTCGACATCTACTTCGGCGGAAGTGTCCTGAGCGGTACCCGCGCGATCAAATACTCAACGATTGCCGACCGTGCGTTCCTTGAGCCCGCTCGACTTCGCGGTGCCGGAGTGCCGGATGCGAAGTCCCGCGCGGATGCTCCGCCGTTTATCGAGTACGCAGACATCGAGATCCCCGTGATCCGCATGTACCCAGGTATCAGTTCGCGCCTGGTGTCCGCAATGCTGGACGGCGAAGTACCTGGCGCAGTGCTGCAGTGCTACGGATTCGGTAACGTGCCCGCGGCAACCCCTGGGCTGCTTGATGCCCTGTCGCGGGCATCCGCGCGCGGGCAGGTCATCGTTGCCGTCTCACAATGCTTCGAGGGAGAGATAACGCTGGGCACCTCCGAGGTCAGCACGAGTCTCGCGGATGCCGGTGTTATCGACGGTGCGGACATGACGACGGAAGCTGCTGTGACGAAGCTGCACTACCTCTTCGGGACCGGAATTTCGTCGACATCCGTGCGCGAACTGGCAGGTATCAACCTTGTGGGAGAGTTGGCACGGAGCCGCTGAGCACGTGGGACGGCTCGGTACAAGTGAGGAACTCGGTGCAACTGAGGAACTCGGTGCAACTGAGGAAGGTGACCCTTGGCGGATTCTGCGAAGCCGTATCTCTATGACCGGAGCGGCACTCGCTATGCAGTCGGGGAAGCCCGCTGGAGGGGCGACGATGGCACTCCGCTGATGGTTTCGCCCCTTGGCGGGATCACGCGGGATGACGTCGATCGGTCGGAGCGATCACAGTGGCGCTACCGCGCGGCTCTTCCGCTGGTTGTGGAGCACCCGGTGTCGCTCGGAGAGGGATGCACTCCGCTGCTGCGCACGGAGTTCGATGACATTCCCGTTCTGGTCAAGCCGGAGTGGTTCAATCCCACCGCGAGCTTCAAAGACCGCGGAACGACCGTGATGGTCTCAGTTGTCGCGAGCCAGGGGATCACGGAGATTCTCGAGGACAGTTCCGGAAATGGCGGATCGTCAGTCGCGGCATACGCGGCCGCGGCGGGAATCGACGCCAGGATCCTGGCTCCCGAAGGTACATCGGCTGCCAAAATCCTGCAAAGTCGGATCCACGGGGCGCAGATCGAACTGATCCCGGGCAACCGAACGGCAACATCCAACGAAGCGGTTCGGCAGGCGGGCGAGCGTTTCTACGCCAGCCACAACTGGCATCCGTTCTTTCTTCAGGGCACCAAGCTCCTGGCCTACGAGATCTGGGAGGACCTGGGATTCACTGCCCCCGACAGCGTCGTCGTCCCAGCGGGCGCCGGCAGCCTCGTTCTGGGATGCTTCATCGGGTTCACAGAGCTTGTGACGTCTGGTGCGATTGCCCGCATTCCGCGGATTCTGGTGGCCCAACCGGAGAACTGCGGCCCGCTGGCAGAAGCTTTTGCGGCCGGCCTTTCCGCGACCGCCGACGGCACCTGGAAGGCGACGCTTGCCGAGGGCACCTCAATCGCTCGACCCGTGCGCGACCGCGAGGTGCTCGCAGCGGTTGCGAGTTCCGGCGGCGGATTCCAGACGGTATCCGAGGAGGAGATTCCTCGGGCTGTACTCGCGCTCGCCGCGCAGGGACTCTACGCCGAGCCGACGAGTTCGATCGCGGCTGCTGCATTGCCCGGATTCGTTCGCCAGGGGCTTGTACGCAGCGGCGAAACAACGGTCATGGTCTTGACAGGGTCCGGCCTGAAGGCGGCCCAGACGATGGCCGACATCGCCGACATCCGCCCCAGCTGACGCGCGCTCGGTCGCCGGTGCAACGTTTTCAATAAAGTTTCACGGATTCGCGTCATAGATCGCTCGAAGTCCGGTCACTCATAGTGAAAGCGCTGTATTCGAGCGGCCACTTGCCCCCGCAATGGCCGAGATCAAGGAGGATCAATGAAGTTCCGAAAGCTCACTGGCACGCATGCCGGGCGCATCGTGCTCGCCGCCGTTCCCGTGGCCGTTGTCGCCACGATCATGATGGCGGGCGTCGCCAATGGCGCGGTTCCCGTGTCGTTTGACGTTTCCGGCAGCCAGTTCCAGATCAGCGCAACGGAACTCACCGGAAGCGGTTTCTCGCAGTACGCGGGTGTCGCCAAAGACACGAATGACAAGGAGCATTCGGTCGCCATTGCAAACATCGCGTCTGCCAGCCTGGCCGATTTGTGCCAGTCGGTCGTCACGGAGACTCCGCTCGGCAAGGTTGGCCTGCTCATCACGGCGGGAGGCGGCGGCAAGCCCGCAACTGCAACCAATCTTCAGATCGGGATGACCGATTTGAAGGGTGACACGAGCTTCGGCAACATCCGTATCGGCGTCGACGCCTCGAAGGTGAATACCAGTCCAAAGGGCACGGCCGGCGACTTCGCCCAGGATGCGGACACGATCAAGATCTCCGGACTGCAGCAGACCGCGTGGTCGACTCAGGCTTCCGTGTTCACGCTCACCGGGATGCACGTTCAACTGACGGACGGCAGCAAAGGATGCTTCTAATGGTGACCAAAGCCTGGTCCGGATTCGTGGTGTGGTCGCGCCGCCGGCCGTTTGTCGGGGGAGCGCTCACCATGGTCGCCGGAATTGAGATGTTCTTCTCAGGTCAGCTCGATCTCGGCAACATCCATGTCCAGCTCGGAATCGAAGGCGCGCAATCGACGATCCTGCCGATCATGATGCTGTTGCTCGGCCTGCTCGCGATGTTGATGCCCGTTCACCGGATCTTCTACGGGGTCATCTCGCTCGTCGTTTCGGTGTACTCCCTAATCGGACTGAATCTCGGCGGATTCTTCATTGGGATGCTGCTCGGCGCGGTCGGCGGCATCCTGGTGGTGTCGTGGATGCCGAAGACGGACGAACGCGCTGCCGACGACCAGTCTCGGGAAGCCAGTTCGCTCCCCGGGGTTTCCGCGGAGCTGCCCCCTTTAGCCCAGCGTCGGCTATGACCGGCGCACGCGTCCGTTCGCGCGCGCCAGTGAGCGGGGCAGTCGTCGCGTGTCTCGTCCTGGCTCTGACCGGGATCGGAGCAGCGAGAGTTCCGGCGGCCGAGCCGGAGGCTCTCTGCGTTCCGCTGCTGACAGACTGCGGTTCGCCCACACCGACACCGACGCCTACGCCCGGGTCAACGCAGACGGGGCCGCTCGGTGGGCTTGGTTCCGTCCTCGGGGTGGGCGGTGCGGAGACCCCCGGCGGCTCACTTACAGATGTCGAAGCCAGGCCGGACCCGGATGCACCGACAATGACCCTGCCTGCCGCACAGCTCGGCGGCTCGTCCCTGTCGTTCACCGGGCTCCAATCCGTTACCGTCGTGACGGTGCCGCTGGCTAATGGCAAGCGAACACCGGTACTGAAGCTCGTCGCCGACAGCATCACCATCAACGACTTTCTGCTCGATGTGCGCCCTGCGAGCACGAGCGGGGCGCTCGTGACGAACTCGGGGCGAATGGTGTTGACGGGTCACGTTGTCGCCTATCTGGACTCCGTTTCTGCCACGCTGCTCGGCGGTGCGGGCATCACTCTGGGCGTGGCCAGTCCGCCGCCCGGCGGCGAACTGCCTTCCACACTGCTCCGGCCCACTCTCGGGCTCGTGGGTGTGACAGCGCGCTCGATCACGCTGACGCCGTCGGACGAAGCGGTGAAGTAGCGATCGGCGTAGATTTGCGTGCATCCGGGACCTCCAGTGCCGTACGGGACGGCGGCCTCGCTGGCTCATTTCGAAGGACGAATCATGGATATGAAACTTGAAGTAGTGGTCCTGCCCGTTTCGGACGTTGATCGGGCGAAAGAGTTCTACCAGAAACTGGACTTTCGGCTGGATGCGGACTTCGCCGTCAGCGACGACTACCGCGTCGTGCAACTGACGCCGCCAGGGTCTCAGACTTCAATCATTTTCGGAACTGGACTCACCAACGCCGAACCCGGCTCAACACAGGGTTTGCAGGTCGTCGTCACGGACATCGAATCGGCGCACGCCGACCTCGCCAGTCGAGGCGTTGACGTCAGCGACGTGTTCCACGACGAGACTGGCGTGTTCCACCACGCAGGCACCGCCGGGCGTCTTCCCGGCCTCGCCCCGAATCGTGCCAGCTATGGATCGTTCGCGTCATTCAGCGACCCGGATGGCAACGGCTGGATAGTCCAGGAAGTCGTAACCCGCCTGCCCGGGCGCTGAGTCCGCGACATCCACGCGCAAGAGAAGAGGAATTGGCGATGGAACCGACAACGCACGAAATCTTGCTTGACTTGCTCAAACGTGCCGCCGCTGCGCACGGGGTCCACGAAGCGGAAGACCTCGGCGGCGTGTTCGACGACGACTGGCCTGAGTGGTACGCGGAGCACATGACCCGCACTCTGGCAGAAGAGGGATACAAGCTCGTTCGGGCTGACTCCGCGTAGCCAGAGGGCTCCCTGTCCGCGCTCTGCCACTTTCGGTCACATTTGGCTCGGGTGTAGCGTCAAAAGAGAAGTCCTGTCGATGTCGACGTGATTGATTGTGCCGCCGACATCGCGAGCGGGCAGAGGTTCTGTCCAGGTCGCGGGGCTGGAGGGAACGTCGATGTCAACGCCAGAATTTCCCACCAGAGGTGCAGCCAGGCCGGGGCCGTACGTTATTTCGGGCATCCTGCTCGTGATTGCGATCGTGCTGCCGCTGCTTGTTCCGATCTACGCGAGACAGTCACCGGACTTCTTCGGGATTCCGTTCTTCTACTGGTATCAGATGCTGTGGGTGCTCATCGACGCGGGCCTGCTGTGGATCTGCTACACGATCATCACGCGCGAGGATCGTCGACGCCGTGACGCGGTTCGTGGTGACGTCGATAACCCGGCGCATGCGCGCCACGGCATGAAGGAGGGACAGAAGTGAGCGCCGTGGTTGCGGCCCCTGCTGCTGCGGCGGCGGCCACACATCCGATCAATGGCGTCGCCCTGACCGTCGTGATCGTCATCTTCGTGGCCGTTGCTGTCCTGGGATTTCTGGCAGTGCGATGGCGTGCCACGCCCGCCGAACGCGGTTTGAAGTCGCTCGATCAGTGGGGACTCGGCGGTCGCGGTTTCGGTAGCTGGATCACTTGGTTCCTGCTCGGCGGAGACCTGTACACGGCCTACACCTTCATCGCGGTGCCCGCTGCGATCTGGAGCACCGGCGCCGTCAGCGGTTTCTTCGCCGTTCCGTACACCGTTGTTCTCTATCCGATCGTCTTCCTACTCATGGCTCGACTGTGGTCGGTCTCGCACCGCCATGGCTTCGTCACGCCGGCGGACTTCGTGGGTGGCCGGTATGGCAGCAAGACCCTCTCGACGGCGGTCGCTGTCACCGGGATTGTCGCGACGATGCCGTACATCGCGCTGCAGCTCGTGGGCATCAAGTCGGTGCTGTCGGTGCTTGGCCTCGGTGCCGGCGACAACGCGTTCA
>JAUZFR010000150.1 GCA_030840335.1 Actinomycetota bacterium
GGGGCTGTGTTCATCCATCCGTTCGATCACGCGGATGTCGTGGCGGGGCAGGGCACGCTCGGTCTGGAAATCCTCGACCAACGTCCCGACGTCGACACGATCATCGTCCCGATCGGCGGAGGCGGACTCATCTCTGGCGTCGCCAGCGCGGTCAAGCAGAAGGCGGCGTCGCTCGGCCGTACCGTGCGGATCGTCGGCGTTCAGGCGGCGAATGCAGCTGCGTATCCGGTATCGCTGGTCAAGGGCCAGCCGACGGAGATCAAGATCCTGCCGACGATCGCGGACGGCATTGCCGTCAGCAAGCCCGGTGCGCTCAACTTCGAGATCATCGCCGACGTCGTCGACGAGGTCGTCACCGTCGAAGACGACGACATCGCGAAGGCCCTCCTCGTGCTCCTTGAGCGCGCGAAGCTCGTTGTCGAGCCCGCGGGTGCGGTGAGCGTCGCCGCGATCCTCGCGGGGAAAGTGACGGCAACCGGTACGACCGTGGCCATTTTGAGCGGCGGCAACATCGACCCGCTCGTCATGGAACGCATCATCAGCCACGGGCTGGCGGCGTCCGAGCGCTATCTCAAGCTGCGCATCCCGCTACCGGACCGTCCAGGGCAGCTGGCTCGCACGGCGCAGATCGTCTCCGATTCGAACGCGAACGTCGTCGAGGTGCTACACACCCGCCACGGCACGGGCCTGCAGATCAGCGAGGTCGAGCTGGAATTGCACATCGAGACTCGTGGGCCCGAGCACGCCGAACTGGTGCTGCACAACCTGCGCGAGGCCGGTTACCGCCCGCGGGTCGACTTCTAGCTTCCCGCTCAAACAGCTTCCCGCTCAAACAGCTTCCCGCCTAGAGAACTCCGGCTGGCTACGGGCGGAAGGTCTCGACCTTGAGAATCTCGACCGAGATCTCCTTGCCGTTGGGCGCCGTGTACTTCTTCTTGTCGCCGATACTGAGGCCGATGATGGCTGTGCCGAGCGGACTGGCCTCGCTGTAGACATCCAGGTCGCTGCCCGCCGCCATCTCACGGTTACCGATGAGGAACGTGGACGAGTCGCCCTGGATAATTGCCGTCACGACAGTTCCGGGTTCCACAACGCCGTGGCTCTCGGGCGCGTCGCCGACGGTGGCGGTGCGAAGCAGTTGCGTGAGAACACGGATGCGCGCCTCGATCTTGCCCTGCTCCTCTTTCGCGGCGTGGTATCCGCCGTTCTCCTTGAGGTCGCCTTCTTCGCGGGCAGATTCGATCTTCTTGGCGATCTCGTTTCGACCCTGGACGCTGAGCTGCTCCAGCTCGGACGTCAGTCGGGCGTAAGCATCCTGGGTCAGCCAGGTAACACTGGTGTCTGACATGGTTCTCCTCATCGCGGGCGCTGACTCAAGCAACCGCACTGGTGGTGTCATCTCATAGAAGGAGACCGGCCAGTTCTGACCGGTCCCATGAGCGAATGTTCCAGCCTAAGTCAGCCAGCAGCGGTAGATCAAGCCGGAGACCGCGGGTTCCGAGGTCTTGACTACCCGGCTAAAGGTGCGGGATCGACTATTCGAGGGTGGAACCGCGACGATTTTCCAGCCGACGATCGCGAAATCGCTGTTCAGCGCCTGCACGGCGCAGGTGGTCGACGTGCCGGGGTTGACGGAGAGTTCCCATTTGACGCGGATCGCGGTGTCGCTCACCCGGCTGTTGCCGACATCCGTTGTTTCGACGGATGCGGTGGGCTGGAACAGCCCGACCCAGATCGCCCATGCGGCAAAGGTGACGACGATTATGACGCCAAAGCCGATCGCGAACAGGAGGGTGCGTCGCGAACGACGGGGGGTGCGGCCATAGCGCTCAGCGAGCTCGTTTGCCGACACGTGTATCTCCTGCGGATAGTCTTGAAGCCTCAAGGCTATTTGGTTTTCCCTAGGAGTTCGGTGACACTGCGCCTGCTTGCGGTCCACGCGCATCCCGACGACGAGTCGAGTAAGGGCGCGGGCACTTCGGCGTCGTATCGAGCCCGCGGCGCACGTGTCATGGTCGTGAGCTGCACGGGCGGTGAGCGGGGAAGCATCCTCAACGAGAAGGTCGAAGCTCGCGCGGCTGCCGAGAGGGACATCGCAGGCCTCCGCCGACTCGAAATGGCCCGCGCGCGGGAGATCATGGACATCGAGCATCGTTGGCTCGGCTATCAGGATTCGGGCATGCCGGATGAGGGCGAGGCGCTGCCGCACGGGTCATTTGCGTCGATCCCGCTCGAAATTTCCGCTGAGCCGCTCGTGCGAATCATCCGCGAGTATCGACCGCAGGTAATGGTCACGTACGACGAGAACGGCGGGTACCCGCATCCGGACCACATTCGCACCCACGAGGTCTCGGTTTACGCACGCGATGCTGCCGCGGACCCGACACGCTATCCGACGGCGGGTGCTGCCTGGCAGATCGACAAGCTCTACTACGAGCGAATTTTCAACGGGCCGCGCATGAACGCGCTGTACGCGGCGCTGGTCGAGACGGATCCCGACAACCCGATCATCGCGGAGCTTGCCGACATGCGTCGCTGGTTCGAGCGCCCCGACCTCGCAACCAGCCATGTGCCAATTGGTGATTTTCTCGAGCTCCGTGACGAGGCGTTGAGGTCGCACGCAAGCCAGGTCGCTCCCGACAGTTCTTTCTTCTTCTGGCCAAACGAGCTCCAGCGTTCGACCTGGCCGTACGAGGATTATCAGCTCGTGGATTCGCGCGTGCACACCGAATTGCCAGAGGATGACCTGTTCACCGGCATTGCAACAGAGGAGACGGCGTGAGCCCGTTGTTCGCCGCCCTGAGCGCAGTAGCGCCTTCGCCGACCCCCTTCCCGGATTACACCGGTGATCCGAACCTGATCACCCCCGGCGTGATCGGATTCATCGCGATTTTCCTCGTCGCGCTCGTCACAGTCTTCCTCCTGATCGACATGAACCGCCGCATCCGTCGCACGCGGTATCGCGAAGAGGTGCGCGAAAAGCTGGCGGAAGAAGACGCCGCCGCCCAGGCGCAGGCCGAGGCGGATGCGCGGCGAGCCGGCCGCAAGAAGCCGCCGACCATCCCGTAGGCGACGCGCGCGCTCGCTCGCCAGCCTCAATCCCACCTAACCGGCGAGAATCGGCGGGTTGGTCGCGACCAGGAAGATGCCGACCCAGTGGCACAGGAACGCCAGCAGGGTAAGCGTGTGAAAGATCTCGTGGAACCCGAATTTGCCGGGGAACGGGTTCGGACGCTTGAGGCCATAGATGACGGCGCCGATCGTGTAGAACAACCCACCGACCAGAATGAGCGTCATCATCACTGCATTCGCGTTGAAGAAATCGACGATGAACGCGAGCGCGCCCCAGCCGAGCGAGATGTACAGCGGCACGTAGAGCCAGCGCGGCGCACCGATCCAGAACACTCGGAACAGGATGCCGAGGCCCGCGCCGCCCCAGATCAGCCACAGCAGCAGTGTCGCCTTCGCCGGTGGCAGCGACAGCACCGTGATCGGCGTGTACGAACCGGCGATCAGAAGAAAAATATTTGCATGGTCGAGGCGCTTCAGCAGCATCCTGGTGCGCGGCTTCCAGTTGAAGCGGTGATACAGCGCGGAGATTCCGAAGAGCAACAGCGACGACAGCACGAAGACGGCGGAACTGATCTTCGCTGCGGCTCCATCCGCGAGCACGATGAGCACAATTCCGAGCACAATTGCGACCGGGAATGTGCCGGCGTGAATCCATCCGCGCCAGGTCGGCTTGACGTCGGTCGTCGGAAAGTCGAGCTCATCCTCGAGCAGCGGCACGTTGGGCAGATCGGGTCCACTCTCGTCGGCGACATCCTCGTTCGAGCCGCTTGAGACCATTGCCAAACCCTACACCGGGGGCAAATCATCAGGCTGGACGGTCGGTTTGGGCTAGCGTAGCCACTGTGAATCGAGGAGAAGTACCGATCGGACGCGGTCTTCTTTATGGCCTCTATTCCCGCAGGTTGCGGCGCCGTCTCATCGGCAAGGATCTGCCGGGTCACGTCGCGATGATCATCGACGGGAACCGCAGGTGGGCGCGGCTGCGCGAGCTTCAAACGGTTGCTCACGGGCATCGCGCGGGGGCGGCGAAATATCACGAGTTCCTCGAATGGTGCGACGATCTCGGCATCTCCGTCGCGACGCTGTACCTGCTGTCGACCGACAACCTGACCGGACGCACGGCGGATGAGCTGACCGGCCTTTTCGAGATCATCGCCGACCTCGCTGAGGACCTGTCCCACTTCCGCAACTGGAGCGTGCAGCACGTGGGGTCGACGGATGGCCTCCCGCCGGAACTCGTGGCCACGCTCGTGGCCGCAGAGGAGAGATCCCGTGACAACGGCGGCCTCCACATCAACCTCGCGGTCGGCTACGGCGGGCGTCGCGAGATCGCGGATGCCATGCGCAGCATCGTGAAGAAGCACCACGACGAGGGCGGCGAGCTCGAGACGCTTGCAGAGATCCTCACACCCGAGCTCATTGGCGAACACCTGTACACCGTGGGCCAGCCCGACCCCGACCTCGTGATTCGCACGTCGGGGGAGCAGCGACTCAGCGACTTCATGCTCTGGCAGAGCGCTCACAGCGAGTTCTACTTCGTCGAGGCGCTCGGCCCCGACCTGCGAGAGGTCGACTTCCTGCGGGCGCTCCGAGACTTCTCCCGTCGGCAACGGAGGTTCGGCTCGTGACGACGATTGACGAGTATGCGGCCACTTTCGGCGAAGAGCCCGGCTACCTCGATTTCGCTCGAGTCGGGCCACCCGGTCGCACAGTCACGGACGACCAGAACGCCCAGACGGGACTGCTGGGTCGCGCCCGGTTCGGCACCATCGACAGCCTGGATCTGGAAGACCAGCGCGTTCGCCAGGCGGTCTCTGCCGTCACCAGGTTCCCCGCCGACCAGATCGCGTTCCAGCCGACCACCTCGATCGGGCTCATGCACGCGATGTTCGGCATCACTGGCGGGGTGGCCATGTCGCCGGCGGAGTTTCCCGCGATGCCTTTCGCGGCCGTTCGGTCCGCGGAGGCGCTCGGAGTGCTCACGCCGATCTGGCTCGAGACCGATCACGGTCGGGTCACTCCCGGGAACATCCGCGACCAGCTCGCGCCCGGCATCGCGGCCGTCGCGGTCAGCCTCGTTGATTTCCGCACGGGCTATCTCGTCGACCTCGAAGGCATCCGACAGGTGATTGGCGATCGATTGCTCATCGTCGACGCAATCCAGGGCTTCGGCGTCGTCGACGCACCATTCGAGGTCGCGGATGTCGTCGTATCCGGCGGTCAGAAGTGGACGCGCGCGGGCTGGGGAACCGGATTCCTCGCCCTCAGCGAGCGAGCGATCGAGCAGCTCACGCCGGTCTTCTCCGGGTTCAACGCGACAGAGAGCGAGGGCATGCCGCTGGCCGGCGTCCTTCCGCCGATGCATGGCGCTGGCGCTTTTCGCGTGAGCAATCCCGACCCGATCGCGCAATCGAGATTTGCTGCAGCACTCGAAGAAATCGCGGATGTCGGGGTGCAGCAGATCAACGCCGCCATCGCGCAGAAGGTCTCCCGCATCATCGATCTCGCCGACGAGTACGCGGTGGCCGTCGTTTCTCCTCGCGACGAGGCGGAGCGTGCGGGAATCGTGGTCGTCGAGCCGGCCGCCGACCAACTCACCGTGCTCACCGCATCCCTTTTCAACCACGGCGTCACGACGACGACCAGGGAGGGCCGGGTGCGCCTGAGCGCTCACGTCTCGACCGATGAAGACACCTTCGACATGCTTCGAGCGAGCTTGCTCAGCTACGCAACCGCGATCCGACTGTGAGAGCCGTGAAGATTTACCTCGTCGTAACGATGGGTTGGCGTGTCGCGGCGCGGGGTTTTGATCTGGCAGCTTAGTTTCGAAACATCAGGTAAGGCACCTGGTCGAAGCGGCCACATAAGTTCGTTTCGGAACGCTTGTGGCCGTTTTGCGTAACGGATCCGAGTGCGAAAAATGCACACGGGGATGGAGTGCACGTGCCCCAGCTCGCTAACCCTCAGCAGAACACAAGCCGCAAAGTATCGGCAGAAACGACGGGGAGGCAGGCGGAACGAACATATGTTCTCGACACGTCCGTTCTCCTCTCCGATCCGAAGGCGATATTCCGGTTCGCTGAGCACGCCGTAGTACTCCCAGTCGTCGTCATCGCCGAACTCGAAGCCAAGCGCAACGATCCCGAGATCGGATATTTCGCTCGCCAGTCACTTCGCAATCTGGACGAACTTCGTGTTCAGCACGAGCGTCTGGACTTTCCGATTGCGGTCGGAGACAGTGGTGGCTCACTTCGCGTGGAATTGAACCATTCCAACATGACGGTGCTGCCGTCAGGGCTCCAGCTGGGTGACAACGACTCGCGCATTCTGGCCGTCGCCCTCAACCTGGCCAACGACGGACTGGCTGTGACCGTCGTCTCCAAGGACCTCCCTCTGCGAGTCAAGGCAGCATCCATCGGCCTGGCGGCCGAGGAGTACCGTGCTGAGCTGGCGGTCGACTCCGGCTGGACAGGACAGGCCGATATCACCCTGTCGAGCGAGCAGATGAACCAGCTGTACGACAACGAGCAGTTGTCGACGCGACTCGTGCAGGACCTGCCGGTCAACACGGGACTCGTGCTGCACTCCGATCGCGGATCGGCTCTCGGCCGGGTCACTCATCGTGGTCAGCTGCGGCTGGTTCGCGGCGACCGTGACCTGTTCGGCCTGCACGGACGCAGCGCCGAGCAGCGCCTTGCCATTGACCTGCTGCTCGATCCAGAAATCGGCATCGTCTCGCTCGGCGGTCGTGCCGGGACCGGGAAGTCGGCGCTCGCGTTGTGCGCCGGCCTCGAGGCGGTCCTCGAGAAGCAGCAGCACAAGAAGATCATGGTCTTCCGCCCGCTGTACGCGGTCGGCGGCCAGGAGCTCGGCTACCTGCCCGGCGATGCCGGCGAGAAGATGAACCCGTGGGCGCAGGCGGTGTTCGACACCCTTGGCTCGGTCGTCTCGCAGAACGTTGTCGAAGAGGTCATGGCGCGCGGTCTTCTCGAAGTCCTTCCGCTCACTCACATCCGGGGGCGCTCGCTGCACGATGCGTTCGTCATCGTGGATGAAGCGCAGTCGCTCGAACGCAATGTGCTGCTCACCGTGCTCAGCCGGATTGGACAGAACTCACGTGTCGTACTGACCCACGATGTCGCCCAGCGCGACAACCTGCGGGTCGGACGTCACGACGGCGTGGCATCAGTTATCGAAACCCTCAAGGATCACCCGTTGTTCGCGCACATCACTCTGACCCGCTCGGAGCGCAGTGCGATCGCCGCCCTGGTGACCGAGATGCTGGAGTCGAACGAGCTGGCGTAGCGGGAGTATTTCGTTGATCGGCTTGTGCGCAGGTCGGCGGGACGGCCCGTAGGGCGTCGCTTCTCCGCTCAGACAGTGCAGAGCTCGGGCCGGACGAAAAGCGTGTCCGGCCCAATCTCTGCACAACTCGCTCTTAAAGCGACGCCCTACGGGCCGCCCCGCCTACGGTCGCTGAACCCGGCCTACGCATGGCCGGTCGCTGAGCTTAGTCGGTGCCTGTCGAAGGACGTTCTGGGTGGCTAGCCGGGGTGGGTCATTGAAAGCACGTCGAGCAGGGTGTCGAGTTGCTCTTCGGTGATCTCCCCGCGCTCGACGAAGCCGAGGTCGATTACCGCTTCGCGCACGGTCAACCCGGCAGCAACGGAATGCTTCGCAACCTTTGCGGCGGACTCGTATCCGATGATGCGGTTGAGCGGTGTCACGATCGACGGGGAGGACTCCGCCATGGCACGTGCACGCTTCAGGTCGGCCTCGAGACCATCGACGGTCTTGTCGGCGAGCAGGCGGGTCGAATTGGCGAGAAGTCGGATCGACTCGAGCAGCGCGTTGGCCATCACCGGGATCGCGACATTGAGCTCGAACGCTCCGCTCGCGCCCGCCCAGGCGATGGTCGCGTCGTTGCCGATGACGCGTGCACAGACCTGAAGTACGGCTTCCGGGATGACAGGGTTGACCTTGCCCGGCATGATCGAGGATCCGGGCTGCAGGTCGGGGATGCGCAGTTCACCGAGGCCAGCGTTCGGCCCGGAGCCCATCCAGCGCAGGTCGTTGCAGATCTTGGTCAGTGACACCGCGAGCACCCGCAGCGCGCCGGAAGCTTCGACCAGGCCGTCGCGCGCACCCTGAGCCTCGAAGTGGTCCAGCGCTTCGGTGATGGGCAGGCCGGAGTCTTCCGCCAGGACTTCGATGACCTTCTGCGGGAATCCGAATGGGGTATTGATGCCCGTTCCGACTGCGGTGCCGCCGAGCGGCACCTCCGCAACACGCGGAATCGTCGACTTGACGCGCTCGATGCCAAGGCGGATCTGGCGCGCGTACCCGGCGAACTCCTGGCCGAGGGTGACCGGCGTCGCATCCATGAGGTGAGTGCGGCCCGACTTGACCGCCGTCTTCCACAGTTCGGCCTTTCTCTCGAGAGACACCGCGAGGTGCTCAAGCGAGGGGAGGAGGTCGCCGAGGAGGGCGCCGGTGACCGCGACATGCACGGAGGTGGGGAACACGTCGTTGGACGACTGCGACGCGTTGACGTGGTCATTCGGGTGCACGGGCGAGCCGAGGTACTCGGTCGCGAGCGTCGCGAGTACCTCGTTCATGTTCATGTTGCTGGATGTGCCGCTGCCGGTCTGGTAGGTGTCCACCGGAAACTGGTCGTGGTGGCGTCCGGCGGCAATCGCATCAGCAGCTGTGACGATCGCCTGCGCAATCTTCGGGTCGATAATGCCCATCGAGCCGTTGACCGTTGCGGCCGCGCGCTTGATGCGGGCGAGGGCGACGATCTGCGCGGGCTCAAGACCCGCGCCGGAGATCGGAAAGTTTTCGACCGCGCGCTGGGTCTGCGCACCGTAGAGCGCCGAGATCGGAACCCGAACCTCGCCCATCGTGTCGTGTTCGATTCGGTATTCCGGCGATTCAGTCACTGCAGTGTGCATCCTTCAGTTCTGGGTGGGTATGTTCTCTGAGCCAAGCGGCTAAGCGGCCGCAATCGCGCCGAGAACGATGTCGGGCTCCGCGCGGCCCTCGAGCAGGCGATAATTCGCCCCCACGATAGCCAGCGTACCCGCGGCAATGGCATCGCTGACCAACTCGGAGGCCTCGAGCAGCTCGGCGATTGTGTCGCGCAAATGCTCGCGACCGACGTGCTGGTGGTCAATGGATGCCGGGTTGATCGGGCCCTCCGTCGTGCCGGCAACGCGGCGGACCGCTGGCACGATTCGCGAAATGAGATTGGTGATGTGAGGCGGCAGTGGCGACGCATTTTCGGCCTGCGACTCGATCGCAGCGAGCACCGCGCCGCACTCGTCGTGCCCGAGTACGACAATGAGTGGCACATGGAGCACCGTGACGGCGTATTCGATCGATCCGACAACGCTCTCGGAGATGACCTGCCCGGCATTTCGAATGACGAACAGGTCGCCGATGCCCTTGTCGAAGATGATCTCGGCAGCGAGGCGGGAGTCGCTGCAACCGAAGAGCGCCGCGAACGGCTCCTGCGAGTTAGCCAGCTGCTCACGACGTTCGACATCTTGCCGGGGATGGCTGGGCTCTCCCGCGACGAATCGCTCGTTGCCGCGCACCATTTCCTGCCAGGCCTCTGATGGCGTTAATCGGGAAGATTCGGGTGCCATGGCTTCAGTTCCCTTTACTCAGCGGAAGTTCGTTCGAAATCGCCTGGGCGAGCGTCTTAAACTCACTGTCATCTGCCTTGCCGTTCGTCACCGGCGTGGTGCCATGCAGGATGAACCGAGTAGTTCCGACATTTGCCGCAAGCGAGTAAGCGAAGTTGCCCGGGGCACTCGCGTCGGTCTGGTTGTAGATCGCCCACCGGATGTCGCCGATCGTCATCGCGCCGGTCGGCTGAGCTTTGCCGAGCAGGGTCGCGTACCAGGCGTCGGTTGTGGCCAGGCCCTCTTCGAGTCCGATGAACTGCTGCTTCGGGGTGATGAACCCGATGCTCCAGATGGGACTCTTCTGATCGCCGTTCCTCAGTTGGGCCGTGTTCGACTTCCACGCGCTCGACAACTTCGGCGCAACCAGCTTCGTCGAGATACCGGACTGCGCCGCGGCCGCGATCGACCGGTAGTCAACGTACGTCGGCGGCGTTTGGTCTGGCCGCACCACCAGGAGAACGGTAAAGAGCACGATAGCGAGCGAGGCGAGCAGCGCGAGGATCAAGTTTCGCGTCGTCTGGTTCGCGCGATGCAGGCGGGTGTTCTCCGCCTTGCGGGCCGCCGTTTCCTCTGGCGTCTCCGGCCGGCCGAGCTCCGCGACCACACGGCCCGTGCCTACGCGCCCGGCAGTTGCGCGCGGCGGAAGGTTCTCGCCGTTCGGAATTGACATGACCCTACTCGTCGGACGAAGCGGCACGCGCCGCATCCAGCCGCGCCTTTGCGCCCAACAGCCACTCTTCACAGCGCTTGGCGAGCGCCTCACCACGCTCCCACAGCGCGAGCGATTGCTCGAGAGTGGACGACCCCTGCTCGAGCTCGTTCACAACCCGCACCAATTCGTCGCGCGCCTGCTCGTAGCTGAATTCGGCGACGTCGCTGTTCGAAGCGTCGTCACTGCTCGAGACGCTGGCCGCGGTCTTGTTGTTGGGGGAAGCGGATGCCACGGTTCAACTCTACCGATCGTCGCTGACCGAAGCAGCGGGCGGTCCGGCAGTGGCGGACAGTTTGCCGTCAGCAACGGTGAGGAGGAGGGGAGTGCCGGATGGCGCATCCCGGACGGCACGCAGTGCAAGACCCGAGGGGAGCTGCGCGATCGCGTAGCCTCGATCGAGCGTGCGCTGGGGTGAAAGCGCGCGCAGATGCCCCGCCAGCTCGCCGACTCGAGCTCGAGCTCGGTCGAGCATGAGGTCGAGCAACTCGCTGCCCCGCGAGACATAGCGTGACAGCTCTTCTGCGCGGGAATCCACGAGCCAGGTCGAGTTCGCGAGCACGGGACGCGTGCGCAGCTGTTCGAGGCGGTCGATTTCGGTGTTAATGAGCGATGTCACTCGTGATCCGATTCGTGCGCGTGCTTGCCGCACGCGGGCGATCTCTTCGGCGACATCCGGAACCACTCGCTTCGCGGCATCCGTTGGCGTGGATGCGCGGAGGTCTGCGACGTCGTCGAGCAGCGGGCGATCGGCTTCGTGACCGATCGCGCTCACCAGCGGCGTGACGCACGCTGCGGCGGTGCGCACCAGGTTCTCGTCGCTGAAGACGAGGAGGTTCTGGAAGTCGCCGCCTCCCCGAGCGACGATGATCACGTCGACGTCGGGGTCTGCGTCCAGGCTGCGAAGCGCCGAAATGACCTCACTGACTGCGCGATCGCCCTGGACCGCGGCATAGCGGATCGTGAACCTGACCGCAGGCCAGCGCAACTGGGCATTGCGCAACACGTCTTTCTCTGCGTCGCTGTCTCGGCCGGTGATGAGCCCGATGTTGTGCGGAAGAAAAGGCAACGGGCGCTTGCGATCCGCGTTGAACAGCCCCTCGGCGGTGAGGGTCTGGCGAAGTCGTTCGAGCCGCTCGAGCAGGTCGCCGAGACCGATGTGCCGCATCTCGAACACCTGCATCGTGAGCGTGCCGCCCTTGACCCAGTAGTTGGGCTTGACGAGTGCAACGACGCGGTCGCCCTGCTTCAGGTCGTCGGGGAGTTTGGCTTTGACCGACGACCAGATCGTGAACGAGATGGTCGCATCGGCCTCGAGGTCTTTGAGTTTGCCGTAGACGTTGCCGCCCGAGATGCCCCACTGAGTGATCTCGCCCTCAACCCATGCGCTGCCGAGTTTGTCGATCCAGCCCTTGATCTTTGCGGACAGCAGCGCGACCGGCCACGGCGCATCTGCTGTCGGCGGTGGGGTAACGATGGTCACGACTGGCCGCCAACGGGCGGTTCACCCACGTATTCGTGCGCCTCGCGAGCCAGTTCAGGCCAGAGCTGGATGTCGCTGACGCGAATCCACTCCCGGGACGGATGCGCATCCAACTTGAATCGCACAGCGATTTCTCGCGACACGAGGTCGTCAGCACGGGTCGCGGGGACATCCACTATCAGGTCGTCGTCGTCAAGAAACGCAAAGAGTCTTTCGTGCACCAGAAGACCCTCGGATTCGACCCGCACGCCATCTTCGTCCTGCAACTCGATGGTGAGGTCTTCCCACGCGTTGATCGCTGCTTGGTGTGCCACCTGCGTACCCTTCCAGCCCAGTCAGAGTGCGCCCACGTAGAATCACTGCGTGAGCACCATCACCAACGGCTCGGCCGTCAGCCTCGAAACGCCGCGGATTCCCGCGGTACGTAACAGGCTACGGGACAACCCCGTCACCCGACCCAAGCGTGTGCTCCTTGCTGCCCCTCGCGGCTATTGTGCGGGAGTGGATCGAGCGGTAGTCGCCGTCGAGAAGGCGCTCGAGCGCTTCGGTTCTCCCGTCTATGTGCGCAAGCAGATCGTCCACAACGTGCACGTTGTTTCGACCCTTGAAAAGCGCGGCGCGATCTTCGTGGATGACGTCGCCGAGGTTCCCCGAGGCTCCCATGTGGTCTTCAGCGCCCACGGCGTCTCGCCGGCGGTAGTTCAGGGAGCCGCCGATCGCGAGCTCGACGCCATTGACGCGACGTGCCCGCTTGTCACCAAGGTGCATCGCGAAGCCACCAGGTTCGCGAAGAACGACTATGAAATTCTGCTCATCGGCCACA
>JAUZFR010000156.1 GCA_030840335.1 Actinomycetota bacterium
TCACGCCATTGAACTCGAGGCGCTCGCGCAGCAGTCCCTGAAGGAAGTCCCCCGACAGAGTCGCCGGACGTTCGGCATCGAGCTGCGGCAGCAGGAAATGCGAAGTCATGACCCACAGGCTTCCCGCCTCAACGGCGGCAGCGAACGGCACGAGTTCGCGGGCGCTCAGCTCCTCGAGGCTGAGGTTGATGACCGGCAGCGCGAGATGCGAATCCTGGGCGGTGTCGCCGTGTCCCGGGAAATGCTTGGCACTGGCCGCGACCCCCGTCGACTGCAAACCGGTCACCCACGCAGACGCGTGACGCGCGACCAGCCCGGCGTCCGCTCCGAAGCTGCGGGTTCCGATGACGGGATTGTCGGGGTTCGAATTGATGTCGACATCCGGCGCCAGGTCGAGGTTGACGCCAACAGCACGCAACTCCCAGCCGACCGTTTCGGCGACCGAGTGCGTGAGCTCGACATCATCGATGCGACCGAGGAGGGCGTTACCCGGATACGGAGATCCCTGGTCGCTGTAGAGCCGAGTGACATCACCGCCCTCCTCGTCGATCGCGATAATGGCGAACGGATTCGCCGTCAGGATCGCTGTGGTGAGATCACGCAGCTGGGCGCGCGACTCAATGTTTGTCGCAAACAGGCAGACACCGGCGAGCCCATCGCGCAGGCGGGTCGCGAGCCACTCGGGGAGCGTCGGCCCGGCGAACCCGGGGAGCAGAGTGCCGAGGGGGTTCATCCCTTCACCGCCCCGCTGACGAGACCGGAGGTCATCCGGCCCTGCACGAACAGGAAGAAGATGATCACCGGCAGCGCCACCAGCGTGGACGCAGCCATCACCTGGCCCCAGTCGGTGGCCCGCGACGCGCTCGCCTGGATGAACCCTCGCAGCCAGAGCGGCAACGTCTGGTCGGCGTTGTCCTGCAGCACGACCAGCGCCACCGTGAACTCGTTCCACGCCTGCAGAAACGCGTAGACACCGGATGCGACGAGCCCCGGCGCCAGCAACGGGAACGTGATGCGCAGAAACGCCTTCGTACGACTCAGCCCGTCCACCATGGCGGCCTCTTCGAGCTCGGCCGGAATCCCGGCGACGAAACCGCGCAGCATCCAGATCGTGAACGGCACGACGGCCGCGATGTAGAGGATGCTCACGCCGAGCACGGTGTTGAGCAGGTTCACGCTCGCCATGAGCTTGTACTGGGCGATGAACAGGCCCTCGGCCGGCAACATCTGGATGAACAGGATCGCCAGCACGAATCCCTTCCGTCCACGGAAACGGAAGCGACTGATGGCGAGCGCAGCGAGGAACGCGAAAAACAAGCAACAGACCACGACGACCAGCGCGATCACGACGCTCATGCCCAATGCGGGAAAGAAGGTGCCCCCGGCGAAGACCGCGGTGAAGTTGTCCCACGATCCGCCGAAGGGCACAAAGGTTGGGGTCTGCTCCTGCAGCACGACGTTGGGGAGGAGTGACGAATTGACCATCCAGTAGACGGGGAAGATCCACACAAGGGCGATGACGATCCCGATGACGTTGAACATCACGCGGGACGGTTTGATCGGCGTGCGTCGACGGTTTCCGAGGCGAATGGCGCCACTCATGACTCGTCCTCCTTGAGCAGGCTGCGCACGTAGAACGCGCTGATGGCAACGGTCAGGATGAGAACGAAGACCGAGACCGCCGAAGCGAGCCCGAAGTTGCTCGAACCCGTACCGAGTTGGTAGATGTACGTGCCGAGCAGGTTGGTCTCACTGGCGATCGAGCCGGCATCCTGGAGCAGTTTGATCTGGGTGAAGACGCGCAGGTCCCAAATGACCTGCAGCAACAGAACAATTCCGAGCACCGGCCGGATGATCGGAACGATGATGTTCCAGAACCGCTGACTTGCGCTCGCCCCATCCATCTGGGCGGCTTCGAGCACCTCACCGGAGACCTGCGTGAGTCCCGCGTATATCGAGAAGGCGACGAACGGCACGCTCATCCAGACGACGATGATCATCGCGATGGCGAAGAACGACAGCGGCTCCTGCAGCCAGTTGTGATCCTGAAAGGGCAGGCCAACGGATGACAGCAGCCAGTTGACGACACCGATGCGCCAGTTGAACAGCCAATTCCAGACGGTCATCGCGGCGACCACTGGCATCGCCCAGGCGAGCAGGAGCGAGATCTGGATGATTATGCGCACGACTCGGTTGACGACGCCCATCAGCAGAGCGATGAGCACCCCGAGCACCATCGTGACTGCTGCGGTGACGAAGCAGAATGCGATCGAGCGGCCGATGACGGTCCACATGTACGGATCGGTGGCGAGCTGCACATAGTTCGCAAACCAGACGAAAGGAGCCGGCTGCCCGAACTGTTGCGCGAGCCCGAACTGCTGGGTGGAGGTAATGAGCTGCCAGACCAGCGGGTACCCCATGGCGAGAACGAGGATGCCCACGGCTGGGATGAGAAGGAAGTAGGGAGTGAGGATTCGGCGACGGCGACGCGGTGTGGCAGTCAGTGCGGACATGGAACTCCTCCTTCCGAAGCGTAACGAGAATCCGAAGCGTAACGAGATTGTGGGCGACGGGCGTCGTGGTGCAGCGGCGTCGTGGTGCGGGGGCGCAAGAACCTGCATGGTTCTCACGCCCCCGCAGGGCGATGCGCTACTTGGTGTTGAGCATCGGTGTGATCTTGGCGTCGTATTCCTTCGCCAGTGCGGTCAGGTCCGGTGCATCCTTGATCTTGCTGAAGAACTCCTCGAGCACGCCCGAGGCCTCAACGGATGCCCATCCGGGCGCCGCCGGCGTCAGCTTCGAGTTCGACGAAGACGAGATGAGCGCCTTCGCGAATTCGTCGGTGCCGAGCGCCGAGGTGTAATCCGAGTTGGCCGGGCCGAGGCCGTTCTTGCCGAGCATCTCCTGGTAGGTCTTGCCGAACATGATCTTCAGGAGGGTCTTGGCGAGGCCCGGGTTCTTGCTCTTCGCGGAGATTCCGATGTTGGAACCACCGGCGAAGACCGGAGCCGCCTTGCCGTCGTTGCCCGGCAGTACGAACGTGCCGAAGATCTTGTCATCCCAGGTGCGGGTGACCTTTCCGTCGGTCTTGCCCTTCGTGCCGATCGACCAGTGCGCCCAGCCCGGAGCCATGATGGTGGCAGCCGACAGCGAAACGGGAGTCGCCTTGTCGGCGGTCGTTGCGCCGGGGATGGCGTCATCATCGTTCAGGTAGATGTACTGGTTGCTGTCCTTGGCATCGTTCGGAGCCTTGGATGCCGACTTGTACAGTGCCTGCAGCTGCGTGAGTCCCTTGAGCGTGTTGGCGTCCTCGAGGGATGCGGTCCACTTTCCGCCGCTCTGCTTGGCGATGTCTCCGCCGTTGGCAAAGATCCACGAGATGCCATCGCGCCAGTCCTGGCCGCCAAGGTAGAAGCCGGAGAAGTTGTTGATCTTGGCCGGGTTCTTCGAGGCGATCGTCGCGACGTCGGTGTTGAACTCATCGAGCGTGGTCGGAGGCGTCGTGATGCCCGCCTTCGTCCAGACATCCTTGCGGTAGAACACGTACCGAGAACCGAAGTAGTACGGCAGCGTGTAGTTCTTGCCATCGACCTTTCCCGCATCCACGAAAGACTGCAGCAGCTTGGATCCGCCCAGCTCCTTGTACATGTCGGAGATGTCGAGGAACGCGCCAACGTTCGTGAAGGTCGGCGACTGGGTGTTGCCCATCTCCGTCACGTCGGGGGTGTTGTTTGCGTCCGGCAGGGAGGTGGTGAGCTTGGTGACGATGTCTCCCCAGTCCTGCTGCTGGATGTTCAGCGTGCCCTTGGTCTCCTTCTTGAATTCATCCTTGAGGTAGGTGCGCAGCGCGTCTGGCGTGTCAGCGCCGACAAGCCACAGCGTTACGGTCTTTCCCTTGCCGTTGGTGCTCGCGCCAATGCCGGCCGCTTTGTTCGGACTCGCGCTGCTGCAGGCAGCAAGAACCAGAACGCTGGCGAGGGCGATTGCGGTTGCGCCCGCGATCTTTCTCTTCATGGTGCTTCCTTTCGAAGGTGTTGAGGATGGTGCGGGTGGATGGTGCGTGTGGGAGTGCTGTGGGGCGGCGGGTTGCCAGGGACTACGAAACCCCGAGTTGCCCGGAGAGAACCATCACGGCAGCGCCGCGCAGAACAATGTCCTCTCCGAGTCCAGTCATCCGCAGTTCAAGATTCCCGTGGAACTCGGGCATCGTTCGCGCACGGAGTGTCTCGATGGCGGCCCGGGCGAGGGTGCCATCAAGCAGTTCGGTCGGGCCGCTCAGTACGATCTCTGCGAGATCGAGAGCTCCGACCACGGGAGCGAGAGCAATGCCGAGGCGCTCCCCCGCTTCCCAAAGAATCTGTTCCTTCTGGATGTCGCTGGTCGCGGCCGCGAGCGCAGCATCCAGTCGCGGGGTTGCGAGCCAGGTCTCGAGGCAGCCGACCTTGCCGCAGACGCAGGTTGCGCCGCCATCCGTTCCGACCATCACGTGGCCGATCTCGCCGGCGGCAAAGCGGCTTCCGAACAGCGGCGTGCCGCCGAGCAGCAGGCCTGCGCCGACACCGTGGCCGATCTTCACCAGCATCATGTCGCCGGTGGCTCCGCCGAAGCTGTGCTCGGCGAGTGTCGCGGCATTGGCGTCGTTGATGACGACGACGGGGAGGTCGAAGCGGGCGGCGAGTTCGCCCTGGAGATCGCGGCCGGTCCAGCCCAGGTTGGGTGCGCTCAGCACTACGCCGTTGAGGTCGACGACACCGGGCGATCCGACCCCGATCCCGAGGATTGGCCGCACCGCACGGCTGACGAGTTCGGCGATGATCTGTTCGACCTTCGCGGCGGCCTCGTCTCCGGTGCTGCCGGCAAGCGGGAGGCTGACGGTGTCGAGAAGGTGTCCGTCGAGATCGAGCAGCGCACCACGGAAAGTGGCGTACTCGCTGAGGTCGACGCCAACGATCTGGAAGGCGCTGCGGTCGAGATCGAGAAGCGTCGCGGGCTTGCCCGGACGCGCATCCTCACGCTGGCCCATTTCGATCACGAGGCCTTCGCCCATGAGCTCCGAGATCAGGTCGGAAACGGTGACGCGCGTGAGGCCTGTCTCGCGCGCGATGTCAGCCCGGCTCAGGGTGCCGATGCGGTACAGGGTCTGCAATACGAGGGACCGGTTGTGGCCGCGGGCATGTTCGGGCAACACCTTGGTAGTCGGGCGAAGGGCCCGACCGGTTGCGAACCCCGTAGTCATGTTTGTTAGTAAACCTTACGAACTAATTATTCGCAAGAACCAATCCCGACTATTTACCTGTTTGAAATATTTCCGCGGGTGGGGTGAGGCGTGGGGGATGGCGCCTTGGTGCTTGGGTGGGCGGGCGGGGCGTGGCGGCGGACGGGCGGGCGGGCTATCTCATCCGAGGTGACGCAAATGGCTGCCATCACCCCGCCATAACAGCCACTTGCGTCAAGTCAGCAGTGACGCGACACCCGAAATCCGACGGATCTCGCATCCGGATGAACTTTTCTGCGGGCTGACGCGTTGACCCAATAGAAGCATCGCCGGATTGCTTGATCAATCACAGGCCACTCATAGGTCTTTCTCAAGAAACTCTGGATGCTTTAAGCAGGCGCCGTCGCCGGCACTTCCCCAACAAATTACCGACGAGGACATCCCATGATTAACACCCTTCGTTCCAGAACTGCGATCGCAACTTTCACCGGGCTTTCCGCGGTAGTCGCCCTCGCCGGCTGCTCCTCGGCGGCGGCAGACGACAACTCGGGCACCACCGCGCAGAGCCAGACATCCACCTCGGATTCGTCCGCGACGTACAAAGACGGCAGCTACACCGAGCAGGGGCAGTACAGCTCCCCCGGCGGCCAGGAGACCATCAGCGTCAAGCTGACCCTCAAGTCGAACGTCGTCACCGCCGTCACCGTCACAACCGTGAAGGCCGACCCGACCGCGACCTCATACGAGCAGCTCTTCGAGGCCGGCATTTCGAAGGTCGTCGTCGGCCAGAAGCTCAACTCGCTCAACGTTTCACGGGTCGGCGGGTCTTCGCTGACCAGCCAGGGCTTCAACGCGGCGGTCGCTGCAATCAAGGCCGATGCCAAGAGCTGAGCTTCGATTCGAAGCAATTGGCGCGCCGTGGCAGATCGACACGCCTGATCCGCTCCCGCCGACGCTGGTTGACGCGATCCATGCCCGCATCGACGAGTACGACCGCACCTGGTCCCGATTTCGGTCGGATTCACTCGTCGCGCGGGTGGCCACAGAACCGGGTAACTGGGCTTTCCCCTCGGATGCTCCCCCGCTGTTCGACCTGTACCGCGCGCTCTACGACGCATCCGGTGGCACCGTGACCCCGCTGGTTGGCCGCCGGCTCGAGAACCTCGGGTATGACGCCGACTACAGCCTGCGACCGGCGCCCACCCGGGTCGAGGTTCCCGCCTGGGACGAAGTCATGTCC
>JAUZFR010000160.1 GCA_030840335.1 Actinomycetota bacterium
TCAGCATCGAGATCCCGATCACTCGAGCCATGATGACCGATAGCGTTCATGCCACGTGAGCGTCGACCTCGCCGTTGTCGGCCGCGATCCGCTCTTCGGCGGGGGCGGTCTCGCCCAGACAAACGCGTTCATCGACGGCGCGCGTGCGCTCGGGCGCGATCCGATCCTCGTGTTCGACCCACACCCAGGCCTTCGGGGACCGAAGCTGACCTGGAGGCGCGTCGAGGCATTGAGACAACGCACAGCACACTTGCGAGCCGATCTGCACCATGCTCGCTCGATCTGGGTCGTCTCCACTCATGCCACGGACGGCGGCCCCGCGCTCGGGGCACATCAGCCGTTCGCCTGCTGGATCGGCACGACGGTCGAGGCAGAGTGGAAGGGTCGCGCGCCGGCCCTCGATCTTCCGCGCCGCCTCCTCGCGGCCCTCGGCAACCGCCAGCTCCGGTCACAGGAGCGGCGCGTGCTGACGCGTGCATCGTTCGTCTACGCGACCAGCAGCTCGAGCAGGGATGCCCTGGCGGCGGCGAGCGGGCGAGACGACGTGAAGATCCTGCGGATTCCAGTAGACACTTCGGTGTTCAGTCCGGCACCGGACGAGGAGTGGCGGCGCTCGCTCGACCAACCGTCGATCGTATTCGTCGGCCGGAGCGATGATCCGCGTAAGAACGTCGATCTGTTGATCGCGGCCGCGCGGCAACTACCCGACGTCCGCGTCATCCTCGTCGGTAAGCCACCGCGCGGGCAGCTCCCTTCGAACGTCGTATCGACCGGTGTCGTGGCGGACGTTGTGCCGCATCTCCGGAGCGCGACGGTCTTCGCGCTGCCGTCGCGTCAGGAGGGGTTCGGAATCGTCGTTGCCGAAGCCCTCGCCGCCGGTCTTCCCGTGGTTACCACGCCAAGTGCCGGACCCGAAGAGCTGGTGACTGCGTCCGGAGGTGGCGTTGTCACGTCCACATTTGAGGTGGACGAATTCGCGTCAACCCTCGGCTCACTCCTTGGAGACCGTGAGCGGCTTGAAGAGATGCGACGGCGGGGGCGCACCTACGTCGCACGGGAGCACTCCCCAGAACGATTTCGACAAGCCCTCAACGATGCGCTCCTCGCCTGAATGAGCGTCTCGGTCGTCATCGGCAATTACAACGGCGAGCACGTACTCGGCGATTGTCTTGCAAGCCTGGCCGCGCAGACTCTTCGGCCAGAAGCGATCCTCGTGGTCGATGGTGATTCGCACGACGCAAGCCGAACCGTGACAGAGGCCGCGGGGGCCACGTTCACACCGAGAGAGAATCGTGGCCTGGGCTACCTCTACAACGAAGGCGTCGCAGCTTCCCAGACGGAATTCGTGTTCCTGGCCAACAACGACATCGCGGCGGACTCCGCCTGTCTCGAACGGCTGACCGCCGTCCTCGAGCGCGATGACACGGCGTTCGCGGCGGACGCCCACCAGACGAGCTGGGACGAAGGACGCACAATTCACGCGCGCACGACGCTGACGACCGGCCGAATGCGTGGTGAATACTTGCCCGGGCTCCATCTCGACCCGAACGTGCCGTCTTCGACGCCGGCAGCAACCGTCTGCGCAAACGGGGCCGCCATGATGGTGCGGCGATCAATGTATGAGGAGCTCGGCGGTTTCGACGAGACGTTCTTCATGGAATGGGAGGATCTCGACCTCTGCTGGCGTGCATGGATGAAGCGCTGGCGAACGATCTACGTGCCGCACGCGACGGTGCGCCATCGCGTCGGCGCAGTCACAACACGAGCCATTCAACCGAGGCGATCTGCTTCGTCCCACCACAACCTGGTTCGATTCGCACTCAAATGCCTGCCGCCCGCGGCCGCTATCCGCGTCGCCCTGGGCGAGGCCGCGCGACTGCCTGCACATCCACGCGCCGTAACCGCAGGGCTCACGCAGGTGGCGCGCGAGTTGCCGGCGATCTTGCGACAGCGCCGGAGGTTGGCGCCCAATCGGGCACTGCTCGAAGCCATGCTCAAGGATGAGCTTTGAGCGCATGCGTACTCGTGGTCACCGAGACCGCAGGGGGCGCGAGCAGGACCCTGCGCTAGGGTGGCCCTCGTTTGACGGAGACGATGATCAGTGACCGCCCGGCACTTCAGCCGAGCGCTCGGCCGCACCGCCTGGCCTACCTGCTCCGTGTGCTCGGTGTGACGGCTGCTGCCGAGTATCGGCTGAAGTACAGCGGCTCGGCCCTTGGCTACTTCTGGTCGGTTGCGAAGCCGCTCGCATTCTTCACGGTGCTGTACCTCGTGTTCGGGCATGTGTTCAAGCTGAACTCACTCTCCACGTACTACCCCGTGTCGCTGTTGATCGGGATCGTGATGTACACGTTCGTCTCCGACGCCACCAATCTGGCGATGTACTCGCTCGTTGCCCGACAGTCGTTGCTGCGCAAACTCGTCTTCCCGCGCGTCGTGATCCCGACCTCGGCGGTACTCACCTCCGGCATCACGTTCGGCGTGAACCTGATCGTGGTCGCAGGCTTCATCGCGTTCAAGGGCATCGAGCCCCGTCTGAGCTGGCTGTGTGTCATCCCTCTACTTCTCGAGCTCTTTGTGCTCGTGCTCGGCGTCTCGCTCGTCCTGTCAGCCGTGTTCGTTCGTCTGCGTGACGTCGGCCAGGTCTGGGACCTCGTTCTGCAATTGTTCTTCTACGCATCGCCGATCATCTACCCGATCGGCTACCTCCCGGGCTGGGCGAGGACGCTCGCGTTCCTCAATCCCTTTACCCAGATCCTGCAGCAGATTCGAGCGATCGTGCTGTACCCCGATCTTGCGACCAACAAGATCACAGCCAGCCAGGCCCTCGGCGGCTGGGGCAGTCTCGCCCCGATCGCCATCGCACTGGTGATCGTCGCTGCCGGCCTGGCTTTCTTCCGGCGAGAAGAACCGTG
>JAUZFR010000166.1 GCA_030840335.1 Actinomycetota bacterium
CGAGGATCGGGCAACCGCGCTCGACATGGCTCGGTTGATGGTCACGCAGTACCTCGGCCAACAGCCACACATCATGAAGGCGTCCGGAGTGCCGCAAAGTCTGCTCGATAGCGTCGGCGAGGTCCTGACGTGGCCGGCCACGCACGAGCAAGTGGTCGCGGCATCGAAGCTGGTGCCCGACGAAATCGTGCAGATGCTCACGGCCTCGGGCACGCCCGCTGAAGCTCGCGAGCGGGTCTCGCACTACATGCGCAACGGCTGCACGTGCCCGATCTTGTACCCCCTCGGCGACGTGTACGCCACCATCGACGCCTTCACCAACTGGACCGCCACGCCCTAGCCCGCGTCGCACCCCGGGTTGCGTGGGCGCGAAAGTTGCCACCTGTGGCGTATTCCCGCGCCCGGTCGGATTGCACAATGTGTCGGCTGGGGGTCCGTAAGGTTGCGGAGGTGGACGTCGACTTGGCGCTTGTTCGGCGGTTGGAGGCGAGTGCGGCAGCCGCGAGCCTCGATCTGGTGAACGAGATCAAATTGCTGGATCCGGCCAGCGCGGCAGAGGGCCGCGAATTCCTCGGTGGGGCTCTGATCGCCATGGGCCCCGGTCGATACGTGAATCGGGCGATCGGTGTGAGCCTGGCCGAAATGTCGGCAGACGACATCAAGACGATCGAACGGTTCTTTGCAGAGCGAGGTCTTCCGTCGATGATCGAACTGTCATCGTGGGCTCCGACATCAACGCTCAATGAATTGGCGCAACGCAGTTACACGCCGGCGTGGTTTCGATCCGTCTTCGCCCTCAGACCCGGCTCAGCGCTGGGACACTTGAGGACCGACGTTCGAATCGATCGAGTCGGAGACGACAATGCTGCAGAGTGGCTGGAAGTGTTTGCGCGCGGCTTCGAAGCCGAGCATGGCGAGACGCGCGTTGCCAACGACGAGATCGGTGAGGCGGGCCGCAGAGCACCGAACGCGCACACATTTCTCGCCTACTTGGATGATGAGGCCGTGGGATGCGGGTCGATGCAGGTCGTCGAGGGCATCGCCTGGCTCGGGGGCGCGGCGACAGTTCCTGCCTTCCGCAAACGCGGTGTTCAGGCCGCGCTTGTCGCTTACCGATTGCAGCTTGCCCTCGAGCTCGGCTGCGACCTCGCGGCCGTTACGGCGCTGTCGAACGGTCCTTCGGCGCGCAACATCGTTCGCCTGGGGTTTCCACACACGCACACCCAGGTCGTCGTCGAGCGACGGATACTCGCCTGAGGCCTTGCCGAACTAGATCGGGGTCTCCGGCCGGTGCCGGTAGTGGGTCTGGCGTGTGCGGCCAACCGCCGCGCACGCTGCGCTGGTGCCGACCAAGACGGTCAGCTCGTCGATAGCTGTCTCGATCATCACATCGCGTCGCCGTTGATCTACGCGCTGTCGGTAGCGAATTCCTCCAACAGCGCCGAGGTTTTTCCCTGGATCTCGATCACACTGCGAGCTCGTACCAGGTCGCCCTCCAACCGTTCCACCCGGTGCCGCAGGCGAGTGTTCTCGCGTTCGGTCGGGTCGTGTGCGGGCCGACCTGGTTTGCCGGCCAGCGCGTCGATGGCGCCTCGATCGCGTTGCTTGCGCCACTCGGACAGCAGCGAGGTGTACAGGACCTCGCGTCTCAGGAGTTGGCCTTTGCCATCGCGGTCCAAGCCGTCGTACTCGGCGAGGATCTCGAGTTTGTATGTCGCGCCATAGCGCCGGCGCGTCGCTCGCTCGATTCGGGGCACCCCGTCAGGCAGCGAATTGATGGTCATCGCCATCGGAAGTCTCCGTTCTCTCGTGTAGGCCCTCTTGGGTCGGCCGGGCGGCGACAGCGTCGACAGGTTTTTCCCCAACCTCGTACCGAATGGGGAACAAATCGTCAACCGAGGCCGCCGCCGGCCGACACAGATGATGTGACGAACGGGCTTTCATCTCCGACGGTTCTTGCCGAGCCGCGGATTCCCGAGCACATCGACGAGTTGCTCGAGCAATGCCTTCAGATGGGCGGCTCCGACTTGCACCTCGCTGCAGGAGCCCCGCCCACGGCACGAGTCAACGGCGACTTGGTGCGGATGGATGGCTGGGCAGTCCTGCGCGGTGACGCGATCGAGCGGCTCGTGTTCTCCATCCTCAGCGAGCGAAAGATTGCCGATTTCAACAGCGAACTCGAGTTGGATACGAGCTACTCGATCCCGGGCAAGAGCAGGTTCAGAATGAACGTGTTCCGCCAGCGCGGTTCGATCGGGGCGGTATTGCGAACGATTCCATTCCACATCCCGGACTTCGCCAGTTTGAACATGCCCGCGATCATCAAGACATTCGCCCAAATGCCGCGCGGCTTGGTGTTGGTGACAGGCCCAACCGGTTCGGGCAAGTCGACCACCCTCGCCGCGCTGCTCGACATCATCAACCAAACCAAGCCAGTCCACATCCTGTCCTGTGAGGATCCGATCGAGTTTCTCTACGGACACAAGAAGGCAATCGTCAACCAACGTGAGATCGGTGAGGACACCAAGAGCTTTGCGTCGGCGCTGAAGCGGGCGCTACGCGAAGACCCCGACGTGATCATGGTCGGCGAGATGCGCGATCTGGAGACGATCAGCATGGCGCTGACGGCCGCAGAGACCGGACACCTCGTCTTCGCAACGTTGCACACGCAATCTGCTCCGCAAACCGTCGATCGCATCGTCGACGTGTTCCCACCCGACCAGCAGGGCCAGATCAGGGTGATGCTGGCGACGAGCCTGCAGGCTGTGGTGACCCAACAGCTGCTACCAGCGTGCAACGGCGGTGGGCGAGTAGCCGCAGTGGAAGTCCTGATCGCCACACCGGCTGTCCGCAACCTGATCCGTGAACGCAAGGGCTACCAGCTCGCCAGCCAGATGCAATCGGGCGCCAGGTTCGGCATGGTGACGATGGACCAGAACCTTGCCGAACTCGTTCGGACGCATCGGATCAGCATCGAGGTGGGCTTGGAGCACGCTTCGAACCCCGACGACCTCCGCACTCTGTTGGGGATCAGATCGGCGATGTGAGCGCGTCGGGGCAGCGCTCGGTTCCGAGTTGGCGGCGGTAGGAGGC
>JAUZFR010000071.1 GCA_030840335.1 Actinomycetota bacterium
TCGCTCCGGGCCTCAAGGTCGGGATGTCCGACATCCAGGCTGCCCTTGGGCTGAGCCAGTTCGCGCGTCTGGCCGATCTGCTGGCGTCGAGGCGCCGGGTCGCCGAGCGGTACTCGGCGGCGCTCGATGCGCATCCGGGTCTGCGCGTTCCGATCGAACGCGACGGTGTGCGCAGCTCGTGGCACTTCTACACGCTGCGCATCCGCCCAGAGGTGGTCGGAGTGGATGCCGGCGAATTCATCGAGCGAGTGAAGGAGTACGGCGGGGCCGCGTCCCGGCAGTTCTACCCCGCCCACCTCATGCCACTGTTCGCGGGCAATCCCTCCTCGCTGCCCGTGCCCATGCCGGTGACCGAGCGCGAATCGTTCCTGTCGATGTCGCTGCCGGTCTTCCCCGGAATCTCCGATGCCCAGGTCGACGCGGTCATCGCCGCTGTGCTCCGCGCGGCGGGCTGACGGGCCGCGTCAGCGGAGGAGGCTCTCCAGGTCGTCGGCGTGGGCAATGGCATCGAGTGCCGAGAGGTTGGGAATCCAGGGAGCGTCACCGCGGTCGTACCGCACGGGCGCATAATCCGACCACTCGAGACTGATACCCGCGGCCGCCCAGCGGTCTTCGTCGATGTAGGCATGACCGCCCGTCCCCGACAGATAGGTGTCGCAGTCGTGTAGCCGGCACAACGCGATCAGTCGATCGTTGGGATTGTCGAAGGTGCCGACATCCAGTTCGCTGGCGACGACGATGGGCACCGTGATCCCGAACTCATCGATGAGCCTCCGGATGAGGGCGATATTGATCACCGAGAGTGGCTTGTCGACGCTCGAAGCGAGTGCGTCGAGATACGGCGCGAGGCGCCCTTTGTGCTGCGCTCTCAGGTACTTGCTGCGCAGGATGTTCGCGTGCTGTCGCGGCCACCCCGGATCGGCCGCGACGACCGAGTGAAACGTCGACTCATTGTTCGCGCGCACCGGGATGGAGAGCCACCGCGAGGAGTCCTCGGCCTGGATGCGGTTACGGTTTCCGAAGTCGTTCTTGACGTACTTGAGGTCATCCTGAAGTACGAAGACGTCAGCCCTTGAGGCTTTGTGGAAGAAGCCGAGGTACGGGATGTAGTTCGGCTGGTGCGCGACGAGGGTTTTGCTCACTCCGACCCCCGTGGCAATGACATCAATTCACACTAACCGCCTTATCGCAGAACGCCGCGCTCGAAAAGGGGTTGTCGGTGAAAATCCCCGACGCCATCCTGTAAGTCTGATGGCCAGTCAAGTGCATCCCGCAGATCGGCGCCGATCACGGCTGGTCGCTGCGGGGTTGAGTCTCGCCCTGATCGCCGTGCTGACCGGATGCGGCGGATCCGCCGGGACCTACGCCCAACTGTCGAAGTCCGCCGCCAGCGCTGGATCCCCGGTGCGATCCGCCTCTCTGGCGCTCCACCTCGAGGCCGCCGGGTCGAGCCTCGCCAGCGAAACCGACACCAGCATCCAGGACGCCATCGCCAAAGTGGATGCCGTGGACAGTTCGCTGGCGACGATGTCACTCACGGGAGCGGAGAAGTCGGCACGGGACGCGGTGCTCGCCGACGTTCGCAAGGCAGAGGATGCGCTGCTTGTCGCGCGGGCGAAACTCTCGACCTCGCGAGCGAAGTACTTATCGGCGTCGGCAACCGCCCTCGCGAAGGCGGCGAAGCGCCTCCAGACACTATCGGACGAGCTGGAGAGACGCGCGTGAAGAAACTCCTCGGACTCGCGCTGGGCATCCTCACCGCCATTGGAGGGTTCCTCGACATCGGCGACCTGGTCACCAACGGTGTCGTCGGCTCGCGATTCGGGCTTACTCTCGGCTGGGTCGTTCTCGTTGGCGTAGTTGGAATCTGCCTCTTTGCGCAAATGTCGGGTCGAGTTGCCGCGGTGAGTGGTCGCGCCACATTCGAGATCATCCGGGAGCGCCTCGGTGCTCGTGCTTCAATGGCCAATCTCGGCGCATCGTTCATCGTGAACCTCATGACCCTGACCGCCGAGATTGGAGGTATCGCCCTCTCGCTTCAACTCGCGAGCAGCATCTCCCCCATGCTCTGGATGCCGGTGGCCGCAGTCGCCGTCTGGATCGTCGTCTGGCGCGTCAAGTTCTCCATCATGGAGAACGTCACCGGGTTGCTCGGGCTGACGCTGATCGTTTTCGCGGTGGCCGTGTTCCTGCTTCATCCCAACTGGCTCGACCTGGGTTCACAGCTTCTCGGTCAGGCGCCCAAACAGTCGTCGGAGTCGCCCGCAACGTATTGGTACTACGCGATTGCCCTGTTCGGGGCGGCAATGACGCCGTACGAGGTGTTCTTCTTCTCCTCGGGAGCGGTTGAGGAGAAGTGGACCGTCAAAGACCTCGCGCAGTCCCGAATGAACGTTCTGGTCGGGTTCCCGCTCGGCGGCATCCTCTCGATCGCCATTGCGGCCTGCGCGACGATCGTGCTGTTGCCTAAAAACATCGCCGTCACCTCCCTGTCCGAGATAGCGCTGCCGATTGCGCAGGCCGGCGGAAAGATCGCCCTGATCATCGTGTTGCTCGGCTTCGTTGCCGCCACCTTCGGGGCAGCGCTCGAGACGACGCTCTCCAGCGGGTACACGCTCGCGCAGTACTTTGGGTGGTCGTGGGGCAAGTTCCGCCGCCCAGCCCGAGCCGCCCGATTCCACTTGACCATGATCATCGCCTTGATCATCGGACTGGCCGTGCTCGCGACCGGAGTGGATCCCATCGCGGTGACCGAATTCTCGGTCGTCTTCTCCGCGATCGCGTTACCCCTGACCTACTTGCCGATTCTGATCGTCGCGAACGATCCGCAATACATGGGCAAATTCGTCAACGGCAAAGCCACCAATTTCTTCGGGATGATCTATCTCGTGATCATTCTTGTCGCTTCCCTCGCGGCGATTCCCCTCATGATCGTCACGGGAGCTGGCGCATGAGCGACACCGACTACCCAGAGGAGACTTACGCTGGCCGCGTGCTCGACGCCGACCTTCACCTGTTCGATCGCCAGGTGCTGGATGTCGACGGCGAACCGGCCTTCGCGGTCGACGACATCGAGATCAGCGACGTGCCGATTGGACTTCCGCTTGATCCGGCCGCTCCGGCGCCGGTCATCGAGTCGCTGTTGAGCGGTCCCGTACTTGCGACTCGCACCTTTGGCGGGCGACCGCCGTCATCGCGACTCGAACGCATCCCCTGGCGGCACGTCTCGGATATCGGAACGGCACTCACGCTCGGCATCCACTCGGATGAACTGGATGCGACCTGGACCGAGCGCTGGGTGCGGGACCGGATCATCGGCCGGATTCCGGGAGGTCGCCATGATCCTGAGTGACCTCATTCACAAGAAGGTGCTGGATGCCGAGGGCACCGTCGTCGGAAACCTCGTCGATGTGCGCTTCGTCATCGATGGTGCGCCAGGCCAGTTGCTTGCCAGCGCGCGGCTGCACGGAATCATCGTGAGCCGCGGCACGGCGTCCACGTTCCTCGGCTATGAACGCAACAGCGCAAATTCACCTTTCATCCTGGCGAAATTCCTCGAGTGGCGTCACCGCGGCAGCTTCCTCGTTCGCTGGCGAGACATCGCAATGATCGACGACGCCGTGCACCTTCGCGCGTCGTTCCAGCGCCTTTCGCCAAACCTCCCCCAGAACCGGAGTTAGCTCGCCCTCGCTCGGTCCCTGTTCAAGCTTTCGCAATTCAGGAAGTTGTGTGACTCGTGTGGCAATTTCGGCCGCAAGTGACCACGAGACGCGCCATCTCTCACTCCCGTCACACACAATCCTGAATTAGGAAGGAATTGGGGGGCGGGCGACAATTAGGCGGCGATGCCGAGCGCGATCAGCGAGTTCTCGACGATGCGAAGACCCTCCAGACCCGGCAGGTTGCTGATCGAAGCGTCGATCCTGCGAGCAGCCCTGCGTCCGTCGGGACCACTCATCAGGTGATTCATCACGTGCTGCACTTCGACTCGATCCATGATCGACGAACCGACGGGCGCCCAGAATCGCTTCAGGGCGAAACGAGCGATCACTTGCGCGCGCTTGCTCTTGGCAAGGCGATCACGAGCCTGAGACGTATAGAAGGCAACGTGACGGGCTTCCTGCTTGGCGATGCGCCGCAGCAGTTCGCCGAGTACCGGGTCCTCTTCGAGGTCGGCCATACGGTTGTAGGCCTGGATGGCGGACAGCTCGTTCGCCGCACCCCACGCCATGTGGACGGCCACGAAGTCGTTTCCGACGATCTTGCCGCCGATGGCCTGCTTAATGGGGTCGAGTTTGTCTTTCCAGCCGAGCTTCAGCCGCGTGGCCTTCAATTCGTCGAAATCGACCGTGATGCCGTGGATCCCGAGAACGGTGGCGAGAGCCTCACCGTGCCAGAATTCCTCGCGATTCCACATCGTCATAAAGGCGCTCATGTCGGCTTCCTTATGCGATGGCGTTGTCAACAGATCGCGGGTGTAGCAGACCGTGTGGTATTCGACATCCGCCATATAGCGCAGCGTCCGCAGCGAGTAGTCCGGAAGCGGATGTGTGCGGAACTTCTCGAAGTCGAGATCGTCCCACGCCACGCTGACCGACGTCGCGGTGTACTTGCCAATATCGAATGCCATGAGCGCTGTGGCGTACCAGGGATCTAGTCGCCTACTCCTTCCGATGATTCCGAAACCGCAACTGGTGCGGCGTTGGATTCAACTCCATTGTGCGCCCCTCGCTTCCAGTTGTGGATCATCCAACGTCTTCGTTGTGCTTCGCGAGAAAGACTGGTGTCGGGGTTTACCGCATTGGGATTGCCCAGCAACTCCAGCCAGACCAGGTCGGCGTGACTGTCACCGTACCCGTATGAGTTGGCGAGGTCGATCCCGTGCTGCTCCGCGTACTGGCGGAGCCAGGCCGCGCGCGCCTCGTCGACGAGCGGCGGTCGATCGAGGTAACCGGTGAACACACCGTTGTTCTGGTGCATCGTGCTGGCGACGACCTCGTCGAACATGCCGGCAAGCGGTTCGACGAGGGTGCCGATCGATCCGGTTACGAGGACCGTGCGATGCCCGGCTGCGCGGTGCTCCATGATCTTGTCGATAGCGGCCGGCATGGTGTGGCGCAGCAGTGTGTCGCTGTATCCGCCCTTGACGACACGCTCAAGTCGCTCCACCGTCATCCCGGCGTAGCGGCGGAGAAACGCACGGATGAACTCCCCGCGGTCGCGACGCTCGGCGGCCAGATAGCCCGGCACAGATGCCAGCAGACGGGCAAATTCGCCCGGCCAGGCGCCCTTGCGGAAACCGGCCGACCGCACCCAGAGGTATTGCTCGACGATGTTGGAGTCGACGACGGTGCCCTCAAGGTCGAAGACAGCGACGACATCCGTTCGCCGGGGAAGAGCCTTGGCCTCCCGCTCGGCCGCGGCAGGGCGAGATTGGAATGCGCGCGTCATCGCGGTGATCGACGGGAAGTGCACGTTCTGCAGGTAGTCCTCCCAGTCGATCGCGGCGACGTCGAAACCGATGTCGGAGCGGAGCGCATCCGGGATGCTCGCGTTCAGTGCCTTGGTGCGGCGATCGTCGAAGATGATCTCCGTCTGCACATACGCGCGATACAGCTGCGAGAAATTGCGGAGCGACTCGAGGTTGTCGCGGGTTTTCTCCACCTTCGCGATCCGCACACGACGGGACTCTGTCGAGGGGAAGCGCTCGAGCCACTTGCCGGTCAGCTCGTTGCGCCTCGCGTACAGCGCGATGCCCCGCTCCATCTTGCGGTCACCCGGGAACTTCCACACCGGTACCTCGATGATCCCGTCGCCGCTCGGCATCGGGTTGTCGACGAAGAACTTATTCACGTTCACGAACATGCGATGCATCGGCAGCGGGTTGCTCGCCCCCGAGCTCACGTGGAAATACTCCGGCACCCCTCGCTGTGCAGGGGTGGCTGCGACGGCGAGGATCACGTTGACGACGAAGTCGACCGGAATCACGTCGAGGATGCTGTCGGGCAGTCCCGGGAATTCCGGCAGCTGTCCGCGACCGTAGGCGAGGATGAGCGGGTCGGCGACCTTGAAACCGTCGATCCAGCCCGGGAACGGATGCGACAGCGCGCTCTCGATGATCGCCGGGCGGACGATCGACAGGCGGTGACCGGTCTGTGCCCACATCTCCTCGGCGGCACGCTCGGCGAACGCCTTGGTCAGCGTGTAGACATCCGTCCAGCCGAGGCTCTCGGCGCGAGTGCGACCATAGTCGACCAGTCGGGCCTGCACCCAGGCGACGCGGGCCGCTTCCGCGGCCTTCGCGACGGACTGTGGGCCTTCCTTGCCGTGGTGGGCGCGGGATTCGTTGATGAACTTGCGGAGCGTCTCGGGCTGGCGGGAGGCCATCTCGACTCGTGTGCGCGCATCCTTCGCGGCCGCGTACTCGGCCCGCCAGTCGACGTCGTGCGTGAGGCTAGCCTCGGGCACGACGCCCTTCCGGATACCTCCGACGTAACAGGTGGAGACGTGGACGACCTGCGGGTCCGAGCCGCTCGCCAGGAGCGCTTCGTAGACGCCGATGGCCCCGCCAACGTTGGTGTCGAAGGCCTGGTCGATCGGCGGATCGAACGACACCGTCGAGGCGCTGTGGATCACGATGTCGATGTCCCCCGGGAGCGGTGGAATCGACGTGAGTCCTCCCTCGACGATGCGGATGCGCTCGTTTGTCGCCCGCTCGACCTCGGCGTCGCCGACGCGCTCGCGCCACAGTTTGAAGACAGGCTTACGCAGCAGGCTGCGAAGCCGGTCTTCGCCGCTGGTCGAGCCCTTGGTCCGGATCAGCATCGAAATCGTGGTGTCAGGATGTGACGAGAGCAGCCGCTCGAGGATCGCCTGCCCAACGAAACCGGTACCACCGGTCAGGAAGACGTGGGCGGAACCGAGACTGCTGTGAGGCGCGACCACCTTGGGCTTGGCACGCGAAGCGGCTTTCGCGCGGGGCGCTGCAGCCGTGACCTTCGGCGCTGCTTGGGCCTTGCTTCGGGGTGCGCGCTCGGTCGGGCTCACTGGGCGAGCCTCAGGCGGCCCGCGACGACGGCGGCGATGCGCTCATCCAGTCCCGGCAGCTCGCTGACTCGCTTTGCGATGGCAGCGATTCGCGCCTTACCCGCCTCCCCCGCAAAAACGAACTCCTCGAACAGATCGCGGTCACCGGCTGCGCGATCGACGGCCCCAATTGGCCAGACGGCGTGCATCAGTGCCGCGCGGGTCTGGCGCACGGCGCGGCGCGACCCCGCGAGGCGTCGACGGCTGTCATCCGCAAAGAACGCCGCATGACGCTTCTTCACGTCGAGGATGATGGCGATGGTCGACGCGAGCGCCGGGCTTTTGCTCGCTGTTGCGAGACGCTCGTAGCTGGTTGTCATGATCCATTCGTCTATTAGCCCGGTGGTGGTGTGCACAGCGATGATGGGAACGCCGAGGCCGATCGCTGCGACGGCACGCCGGATTGGCCCGCGCCGCTCGTTCGACTCTTTGATGGTGTGGCGGGGTTTGCCCTCGGGGACGTCCTGGGCACGCGGCACGTTGTTCGCTTCGAGCACGGCGTCGAGGGCATCCGCGATCCAGAATTTCTCGAAGGCCCAGGTAACGAGAAAGGCGGTGACGCGCGCATCCTTGTGGGTCGCGGTCACGAGAAGATTGCGCAGGTGCTCCATCGTGGCACTTTCGAGGCGACCCAGATAGCGCACCAGGTTCAGGATGTCGGGCTGAAGCGGAGCATTCACGAACGAAGAGAGATCCAGTTCGGCACGATGATTACCGCGCGCGGTGCGAGCAAATTCGCGCACGTTGAATCGGGCACCGTGAAGAACGTCGGCACTAATAGTCATGATTCAAGCCCTTGCTACCGTCCAGCCGTCTGCGCAGAATCGCAGGGTTGCCTCCCAGCACCGTATCGTAAGTGCCATGGGTGTAGCTCTCGTCACCGGGGGAACGTCTGGCATTGGTGCCGCGTTCTCGCGACAACTTGCTGCCCGCGGTTACGATCTGGTGCTTGTTGCCCGCTCGGAAGAGCGGCTGGCCGAGATGGCGACCGAAATTCGCGCGCTGGGTCGCTCGGTCGAGATAATTCCCGCCGACCTCGGGGATCGGGCCGACGTCGCGCGCGTTGCGGCCCGTCTCGAAGATCCGGATCGGCCAATCGATTTTCTGGTCAATAACGCCGGCTTCGGCATCCACACCAGGCTGACCGACCCCGATATTTCGACCCACGATCGCGCCTTCGAGGTAATGTGCCGCACCGTGCTCGTGCTGTCCGGCGCCGCCGCCCGCGGAATGCTGCCGCGCGGCACAGGTTCGATCGTGAACGTGTCGAGCACGGCCGGTTTCATCACGATGGGAAACTACTCGGCGATCAAGGCGTGGGTCACGTCGTTCACGGAGGGGCTCGCGGTCGAGCTGCGCGGCACCGGCATTCAGGTGACGGCGCTCTGCCCTGGCTGGGTTCGCACGGAATTCCATCAGCGAGCAGGCATTTCTGCGTCGAGCATTCCAAACTCGCTGTGGCTCGACGCCGAACAACTGGTCAGAGCCGCCTTACGAGACGTAGAGCGAGGCAAGGTGATCTCCATACCTACCGTTCGATACCGAGTCCTGATGTGGTTGGCTCGACATGCACCAAAATCTGCAATTCGTAAGATTTCGGGCGCTCTCTCCTCAAGTAGACGGAAGCCGGTAGCCCCGTGAGCGCTGACGCACACGACCATGCAACCTTTGGCGGACCCGAGGCGCCGCCGGTTCATGACAGATTCAATTCCCCCTATCAGGCCGCAGCGCGATTTGTCGCGCAGCGGGGCCTCCTGAAACCTCTCGTCTGGCGACTGACCGACGTCACGGTCATCGGTCGGGAACGCCTCAAACACGTCAAGGGCGGATTCGTCGCGGTGGCGAACCACTCGAGCCACCTGGACACCCCGCTGATCTTCGGTGCGCTGCCCCGAAAGCTGGCCCGATACATGGCCGCCGGTGCGGCTGCGGACTACTTCTTCGATGTGTGGTGGCGCCGCGGACTGACCGCGCTGTTCTTCAACGCCTTTCCGGTCGCCCGTACTCGAACTCGCACCCGATCGATCAGCGCGAAGTCGCTCCTGGTACGCGGCGTCCCGCTCCTCGTGTTCCCCGAGGGCACCCGATCGAAGGACGGCACCTTCGGTCCGTTCAAGCCGGGGGCGGCGGCCCTGGCCACCTCGAGCGATGTGCCGTGTATTCCGATCGCACTCATCGGCGTGAACATCGCGCATCCGCGGGGAACCAACTGGCCGAAGCGCGGTCGCCTCCCCGTCGGCGTCGTGTTCGGAGATCCGATGCGCTCGACGAAGGGTGAGAGTGCCGACGACTTCACGGAGCGCATCCGGCTCGAAATCCTGAGAATGAAGAACCTTCACGCCGCCAGTATTCTAAAGTCCGCACCATCTTCCGAAGGAGACCAGCAGTGACCGATGTCAAGCACATGAAGTGGTGGGGCTGGGGTCTGGATGGTGTGGGATTCCACCACGAGGACAAGCCCGGGTTCGCGCCCTTCGTGCACAAGGTAATTGGTCTCGACCTGCACACCGCCAAAGTCGTCAGCGAGCCCTCGTTCGGTGCCATGACCATTCCGAAGTCGATTTCGCCGACCGCGTTCACGGCCGCGCTCACCGGCATCGTCGGACCGCAATACGTGACGACGGATGACATGGACCGGGTCGTTCACACGTTCGGCAAGAGCCTCCGCGACCTCGTCCGAGTGCGGGCCAACCAGATCTCCCGCGCGCCGGATGTTGTGGTCTACCCCGGCACCGAAGCCGAGGTGCAGGCCATCGTGGACGCCGCGATCGCGGCCGACGTCGTCATCATCCCGTTTGGCGGCGGCAGCAACATCGCCGGGAGCCTCGAACCGCTCGCGACGGAAGAGCGCGTCGTTCTCTCGCTCGACCTCGGGCGCCTCAACAAGCTGATCGACATCGATGCAGAGTCAGGGCTGGCGCGCATCCAGGCCGGAGCGCTCGGGCCCGATCTCGAAGAGCAACTGGGCGCGAAGGGCTGGACGCTGGGCCACTTCCCCGACAGCTTCACGCACTCGACGCTTGGCGGCTGGGTCGCGACGCGGTCATCCGGTATGCAGTCCGACAAGTACGGCGACATCGCCGACATCGCCAAGGGGCTGCACGTCGTGCGCCCGGGCGGCACTCTCGTGATCCGCCCGATCCCCAGCTCGTCGACCGGACCGAGCGTGCGCGAAATGATCATCGGCAGCGAGGGACGGCTCGGTGTCATCACCGAGGTGACAGTCCAGGTTCACCGCGTTCCCGCGAAGCGTGACGTTTTCGCATACTTCTTCCCTACCTGGGATGACGGGATCCGAGCAATGCAGGCCATCGCGGAAAGCGACGCCGCCCCATCCATCACCCGCATTTCGGATGCGCGCGAGACCGGCTTCTCGCTCGCGACGGCGAAAGAGAGCAAGGGGCTCAGCAAGTTTCTCGCGGGTACCGTGCTGCCGACGATCATGAAGTCGAAGAAGTGGGATCTCGAGCAGATCTGCCTCTCGTTCATCGGGTACGAGGGCGGCGAAGCTCACGCGAAACTGCAGAAGCGGCTCGTCGACCGGATCGTGAAGGCGCACGGCGGCATGGGCGTTGGCACTGGCCCGGGCATCCTCTATGACCAAAAGAAATTCGACACTCCCTACCTGCGCGACTTCCTGCTCGATCGGGGTGCGGCTGGCGACGTGTCGGAGTCGGCGATGCCGTGGTCGCGGATCACGCCGCTGCACGACGCTGTCATAGTCGCCGCCGAGAAGGCGTTCGATGAGATCGGCATCCAGGGCTGGATCATGAGCCACCTGTCGCACTCGTATCACTCTGGCGCCTGCCTCTACTTCACGTTCGCGTTCGTCTTCGGCAAGAATCCGCTCAAGGAATACGACACCGTGAAGAGCGCGATCCAGCAGGCGTTCATCGACAATGGCGGCTCGTTGTCGCACCACCACGGTGTTGGCCTCGAGCACCGGGCCTGGCTCGACCAGGACATCTCGCCCGAGGGTGCGGCGGTGGTGAAGGGACTCTTCGCGGTAACCGACCCCAACTCAAACTTCAACCCAGGGAAGATCATCGCCCAGTAGTTCGCCCCCCTATCGCCGAGTGCGGCGATTCGTCACGACTGCACCAGCTATGGGGGCAGCGCTGGCGACAACGCGCCGCACTCGCGGATCAGCGGGATCAGCGGGATCAGCGGGAGGACGCCTGGCGGACCGCGTCGATTGAGTAGGCGACGTCGGAGGCGTCCGTCGACCAGTTGCTCACCGAGATCCTCAGGATGTCGCGATCGTGCCAGCGGGAGCCAGACATCCAGACCCGCCCGTCGTCGATCAGTTGTTGAGTTACGGCACGGGTTCGCTCGTCGCTGCCGAAACTGAGGCTCACCTGGGTGAACACGACATCGTTGAGTACCTCGACGCCGGGCAGCGCGGCAACGCCCTCGGCAAGCGCCCGGGCGTTGTCTACCAGTCCCTCGACGAGCGCAATCGTGCCCGACCGGCCGAGCGACCGCAGCGCAGCCCACACGGGCACACCGCGGGCCCGACGCGAAAACTCGGGAACGCGCTCGAAGGGGTCGCCCAAACCCTGGTCTGCCTGGATGAGATAGCTCGTGTGTACGCCAAATGATGCCTCAAGCAGTCCCGGGCGCGCGACTATCGCGATGCCGCAGTCGTAAGGAACGTTCAGCGTCTTGTGCGCATCCGTCGCCCACGAATCAGCCGTTTCAAGACCGTCGAGCTCCCCGCGAAGCCGCGGACTGACCGCTGCCCACAGCCCGAATGCACCGTCGACGTGCACCCAGGCGCCATGACGGTGCGCGTTCTCGATGGTCTGTCGCATCGGGTCGAACGCGCCCGAATGCAGGTTGCCAGCTTGCAGGCAGACGATTACTGGGCCGTTGACATGCGAGAGCGCCGCGGAAAGCGCATCGGGCCGGATGCGCCCCTCACTGTCGACGGGAATGACCGTTGGCGCGCCAAGACCGAGATATCGCAGTGCGAGATCGACCGCGGCGTGGCGTTCCTCGCCGACCAGAACGGTGATCCGCGGCGCACCGGTGAGCCCGTGCTCGTGAAGATCCCAGCCGACCGCATCCAGAACCGCTTTGCGGCCCGTGGCAATTCCGACGAAATTCGCCATCGTCGCGCCGGTCGTGAAGCCGACACCGGATGCGGGCGGCAGCCCGAGCAGGTCAACGAGCCAGCCGCCGGCGGCTTCCTCCGCGGCCGCGACCGCCGGTGTCGCGTACCGCATGCCGGCATTCTGATCCCACGCGCTGACCATCCAGTCGGCGCCGAGTGCTGCCGGCAGCGTCCCACCGATCACCCAGCCAAAGAACCGACCGGACGGCATAGCCATCAGGCCGGGCTCCGCCAGCCTCGACAGTTCGTCGACGACCGAAACCGGGTCGAGCGGTTCATCCTGCAGCGGGAACGCGAATGCCGACACGAGTTCCTCGATGGACGATCGCGGACCGACCGGTCGCTCGCCCACCGACGCGAGCCAGCTCAGTGCATTGCTGTGCGCGTGATCCAGAGGTTCGGCGTAGGCATCGTCATCAGCACCCATATCGAAACACTACTCACGCCTCTCGCCGAGTGCGGCGGTTTGTTTCGACTGCGCGTGCTTTGGGGGCCGCGCTCGCGACAACACGCCGCACTCGGTGATTAGTGGAGGGACCAGGACGCCTGGGCGGATGCCACGTTGGTCGCCGTGATGAGCGGGAGGTCGATCAATGCCCTCGGCTGGGGCACCGCTCCCCTATTGCCAATCAACCACTCGTGCGCGTATTTCGCCGCCATCTTTCCCTCGAGTGACGGGCTTTGGTTCACCGTGCCAAACAGCGCACCCGATTTGATCGCCGAGCGCACCTCCTTCGGAAAGTCACCCGCGATGAACTTCACATCCGACCGCCCGTACTTTCTTGCATAGTTCGCGCCCGCATACATCTGCGGCCCCTCGGCCACGATGGCATCCAGCTGGCCGTCGTGAAACCTCACCAAAAGGTCTTGTGTCACCGAGAGATTCTTCGCCGCGTCGAAGTCGTCGGTCGGCGTCGCGACGATGTGAAAGTTGTGGTGCGAGATCACACTGACCAGCCCGGCCAGGCGTTGCGAAGTCGGTGTGTCGCCCTTCGGCCCGAGGATGACGGCGATTCTGCCGCCATTCGGCAGCGCCTCGACCAGAAGCTTGCCTTCCCCGGCTCCGTAGTCGTAGTCAGAGTCCCCGACGTAGGTCACCACCTTTGCGCCCGGGCCCGGCGCGGCATTCAGGGCGATAACCGGGATACCCGAGGCCTGCGCCTTGTTGATCGCCGTCACGACGCTCCGCGCACTCGACGAGACAACGACGATGAGGTCGACCTTCTGCGCGACGAGCGTAGCGATGTTGCTCGCCTGAGTGGAGTCACTCAGCTTCGCATCCAGGACGACCGTGCTCATGCCGAGTTTCGTCGCCTGCGTCGTGAACGCCTTATCCATCACCGCGAGAAAAGGGATCGTCGTACTAATCTCGGCCAATCCGACCGTGAAGTGCCTGTTCGACTTCGACGACGAACCCTGCTGTGCGCATCCGGCGACCCCCGCCATCAGTGCGAGCACGATTCCGGCCGCCAGAAGCGATCGCGGCCCGAGCCCTCCCCTTGACCACTGCATTGATTCCCCCTTGTGTTCGTAATTTCGACTGATCTCAACCTTGTTGTGTGGTCAGCGCCAGCGACGACGACCACAGTCGCGTTGTCTCCGGCAGCCCCGCCAGCCGCCATGCTTCGATGGCCGCTCCCGCCAGTCCGGCCCGAGACGTCAGCGACGACAGCTGGATGTCCGGTGCCGATCGCCACGCGAGTTGCGACGCCAGCGCGGCGCGCAGCGGCGTGGTCAGCGCGGTACCGGCGAGGCTGAGGCCGCCGGCGATGACGATCAGCGATGGATCGAGCGTGACCACTATTGCCGCGAATGCCTGGGCAAGCAGTTCGGTCGCGTCCTGCCAGACGCTGACCGCCACCGGGTCGGGAGAGCTGGAGATGCGCGCAACCGAGAGCGATGGATCCCCGCCGAGCGCTGCATATCGCCGCAGAATGCCGCCCGCCGACGCATACACCTCGACGCAGCCGCGCTGGCCGCAGGCGCAGAGCTCGCCACCGGGTCGAACGACAAGGTGTCCAATCTCCCCCGCGCTAAAGGTGGCACCCGAGATTTGGATGCCGCCTGAGATGATTCCGGCGGACAGCCCGGTGCCGATGGCAACGATCAACATGTCGCTGACGTCTCGCCCGAGCCCGATCTCCACTTCAGCTGCGCACGCCGCGCGCACGTCATGCACGACACTCGTCGGCACTGCGATCTGGTTCTCGACGAGTTCGCCGAGCGCTATCTCGCTCCAGTCCAGATTGATGCTCTTGTGCACAACACCCGTGTCGTGATTCACGATGCCCGGGACCGCGATGCTCGTCGCCATCGTGGTTGAGTCACACAATTCTTCGCAGACGAGCATCACCTTGTGGAATGCCTCCGCACCGGTTCCCGTGGGAAGGGTGATTGACGACTGTGTTCGGCCACTCTCGTCAACTCGTGCGGCTTTGATCGTGGTGCCGCCGACGTCGACGGCGACAACGGTGCGCGAGGCGGACGCGCGTGTCCCCACCACTTCTTGGGCGCAGTCCTCAATCGACATCGTTCAGCGTCCCGGCCAGGCTCGGCGCCCCGGTCGAGATCAACTCGACGAGTTCGGCGTACGCGACCTGATCCGAGGTTCCCTTCCAGATGGTCTCTCCGCGACGCAACACCTGGAACCGGTCGCTGAGCGCATAGAGCTCCTCGAGGTCGTCGGACACAACGAGGATGGCGGCTCCCGCATCCGCCTTGTCCCGCAGCAGACGATGAATCTGAGCCTTCGTGCCGATGTCGACCCCGGCAGTGGGCTGATCGATGATGAGAACGTCCGGGTCGGCGGCAATCGCCTTGCCGAGGACCACCTTCTGCTGGTTGCCGCCGCTCAGTGTGCCGACAATCGCGTCGATATTGTGCGGCGAGACCTGCAGGTCGGTGACAAGCCGCTCGCTGAGCGCGCGCACGGAGTCGCGCCGCACCAATCCAAACCGGCCAAGTTTTTTCGCCAGGGCCATGAGCACGAGGTTGGAAGTCAGCGGACTCTGCAGGCTCAACGCCTGGTATTTGCGGTCTTCGGGGATGAGCACGACTCCCGCGGCGACCGCGGCCTGCGGACCGGAGAACCGGATGTCGTGCCCGTTCAGTTTCAAGACGCCGGCGGTAGGGCGCTCCGCCCCGCTCAGAACCCGGCAGAGCCGCGTGCGCCCGGAGCCGACGAGCCCGGCGATTCCGATGATCTCGCCCGCCCTGATGTCGATGTCGATCCCGCGCAGTCGCTCCCCGGATGCGACTCCCTCGGCGCGCAAGACGATGCGACGGCTGTCGTCCGCGTGGTTGGCACGACGTTCGGCGTCGAGAGCCTGCTTGAACTCTTCGCCCAGCATCAACCCGGCCATCTGGCTCACCGACAGCGACTTTGTGGGCTGGGATGCGACCACTCGCCCGTTGCGCATCACTGTCAGCCAGTCCGTGACGTCGCGGACCTCTTCGAGGTAGTGCGAGATGAAGACGATACCGACCCCGCTGTCCGCGAGGCGACGGACGAGCCCAAACAGCGAGTGGCGCTCCGACTCGGATAGCCGGGCGGTCGGCTCATCCATGATGAGCACTTTCGCTTCTTCTGCGAGCGCTTTTACGATCTCGATTCGTTGGCGAATCGCGGGGCTGAGGCCGCTGACGGGTGCGTCGACGCCCTCGCCGATCTCGATTCCGACTCGATCAACCAACGCCTGGGCACGTTTGCGGATGTCTCTCCTGCTGTATCGCCAGAGGCCGGGTTCTCGCCCGAGCAGAAGGTTCTCGGCCACGGTCATTTCAGAAACCAGGCTGAATTCCTGATAGATGACGGCGATGCCGTCAGCGCGCGACTGGCGCGGGTTCTTCAGCGTGACGCGGAGGCCGTCGACCCGCACCGCGCCCTCATGGTCGGGATAGAGCCCGGCCAGAGTCTTCACCAGCGTCGACTTGCCCGCACCGTTTTGACCGATGAGCCCGTGGATCGCCCCACGCCTCACCTCAAGGTTCACGTGGTCGAGAACGACTGTTGATCCGAACTGCTTGGTCAGCCCCGAGAGCTGCAGCCTTACGTCGGTGGACATCCGGTGCTCATTTCTGTATGTGAATCGATTGAGATACCGGATCGCCAGGTACCTGGGGGAACTCTGGCGATCCGGCCGACCGCCGGCGGGCTACCCGACAACCCGCCGATGGTGTCTTTCTAGTTGCTCCAGCTCGACGGATTCGTCGCCACGTTGTCAGCCGTGATCGCGGGCAACGGAATCAGGAACTTCGGCGTCTTGACCTTGTCTTTCTTGCCGGTCAGCCAGTAGTAGGCGTAGTCCGCCCCCAGCTGGCCCTCGAGGATCGGGCTCTGGTCGACCGTCCCGAAGATCGCCCCCGACTTGATTGCAGCCTCCACCTGCTTGGGGTAGTCACCCGCGATGAACTTGATGTCTGTGCGGCCGTGCTTCTGCGCGTACTCCGCACCGACATACATCTGCGGGCCCTCGGCGACAATCGCGTCGAGCGTGCCCTTCGGGTACTTGCTCAGCAGGTCCTGGGTCACCGCGAGGTTCTTCTGGTTGTCGAAGCCGTCTGTCGGCGTCGCCACGATGGAGATCTCCGGGTGATCCTTGAGCACGCTCTTGATACCCGCGAGACGCTGAACTTCCGGGGTGTCGCCGAGCGGCCCAAGAATGATCGCCGTCTTGCCACCGTTCGGGAGCGCCTGAACGAGAAGCTTGCCCTCGCCGACGCCGTAGTCGAAGTCGGAGTCACCCACGTACGTGATGACCTTCGCGGACGGGTCGAGCTGGGCATTGACGGCGAACACCGGAATGCCTGCCGCGCGCGCCTTCGCGATGTTCGGCACAACTGCGGTCGGGCTCGACGAGATCACAAGAATCGCGTCGACCTTCTTCGAGATGAGCGTCGCGACGTTGGCGGCCTGCGTCGCGTTGTCGAGATTGCCGTTGAGGATGATCGTCTTCATGCCGTGCTTGGCAGCCTGGTCGGTGATGGCTTTGTCGAGCGCCGCGAGGAACGAAATCGTCGTGCTGGCCTCGGCGACACCAATCGTGAACGTCTTCTTCGTCGAAGGCGTCTGGCCGTCGGCTGCTCCAGTGCAGCCCGCTGTTGCGACCGCCATGGCAAAAACGACCCCACCCGCGAGGGTGGATCGAACGATTGCCTTTCGACGGCTGGTGGATAGGATTCTCATGTACTTCTTCCCTTTGTCGTTAGTTGCTGATTACTAGAGGGTGTTACATGCGCGCGTCACTTGAGATGACGCGCTCTTAGGACACGGGTGACTTCGGGATTGGAGTCACCCCATCTCCCGTGGCGGTGCTGACGACTCGTGCGTCGACTACCGACACGGGAGAATTCGGGGTCGGTCGCAGGGCTGCCTGCTGCCGACGGCTGTACTGGTCGAGCGCTACGGCCACGAGGATGACGATTCCGGTCACAGCTGGCTGCCAGTAGGGCGAGACGCTGAGTTGGTTGAGTCCGTTCGCGATGACACCGAGCAGCAGGGTCGCGGCGAGGACATCCTGAATTCGCCCGATTCCGCCGGTGAGCGCAACGCCGCCCACGACGCAGATCGCGATCGCCTGCAGGTTCCAGGTCGCGGCCGCGGAGGGCTGGCCGACAAAGGTCTGGCCGAGCAGCAGCACACCTGCGCCGGCGGCGAAGAATCCGCCGAGGATAAAGGCGACGATCTGAACCCGCTGCACGGGGACGCCGGACAGGTGGCTCGCCTCGGTATTGCCGCCGACGCTGTAAACGTAGTGGCCGTACTTGGTGCGGGTCAGGAAGAACCAGACCGCGATGAGACACAGCACGAAGATGATGAAGACGACCGGGATGGGACCGAGGCTGCCCCCTGCAGCGTATTGAATCTCATCCGTGCCCCCGGTGACCGAGTTGGCGTCTGTCACGACGAAGAGCAGTCCGGACACGATGGTCGCCATCGCGAAGGTGGTGACAAACGGATTGATGCCGACCCTCGCAATGATCAGGCCGTTGGCGAGCCCAACGACAACGCCGCTGCTCAGGGAGAGCACGACTGCGAGAAACGTGCCGAGGTGAGCGTTTGCGGCGGCGGCGCCGATGACGGATGACGTGGCGCCGACAGCGCCGACGGACAGGTCGAATCCGCCCGAGATCATCATGATCGCCATGCCACAGGCGACGATTCCGACGATCGCGTTCTGCTCGAGGATGTTCTCCAGATTGAAGGGATCGCGGAAGGTGGGAGACACGATCGCGAGTGCGAGGGTCACGACAGCGAGCACGAGCCACAGCCCAAAGCGCCGCACAAATCCCGATCGGGTGATGCCCCGATCTTCAAGTAACTTCTTCACTTCCGGTTCCTCTGCTTCGCTGTGGGTTGCCGCGAGTGTTCCCAGAGAAACGGGAGTGGCCGGTAAGAACCACTTCTTCGTGTAGATCCGGGTTCGACTGTGCTGCAGCTCGTCGTCGTAACGAGTTTTGATTTATATAAAGCAATTGCTTTATGTAATTCCGCAACCATAAACTCTGAGGTGTGACCTTGTCAAATACATTCGGCCTCGGCGACGCGGTTGGCGTGGCTGGGTCCTCGGCTCACCTGCGGCAACACAACTCGCGAACGGTTCTCGACGTGATCACCCGATCGGATGTCGCGCTTCGCGTTGTAGAGATCATGCGCACGACCGGGCTCTCCCGTCCCACCGTTGAAACGGTCGCTGAGGGTCTGCTCGAGCAGGGCTGGGTCACGGTCACCGAGCCGGATGAGACGGCGAAACAACGAGGACGCGGCCGCCCCGCCAGGCTCTACCGCTTCAACGCGACCGCTGCGCACGTGATCGGAGTCGACATCGGCGCCCACTCCCTCGCGGCGTCACTTGCCGACATGCGGGGCAACACCGTCGCTTCGGTGCGTGAGCGAGTGTTCCCGACCATGGGCGCACGCGAGCGTCTCGAGATCGCGAGCCAGGCCATCCATACGCTGTCGACTCGCGCGGGCGTCGCGATCTCGAACGTGCTCGCCGTCACCGTTGGTACGCCCGGTACGGTCGCTCGAGACACCGACCGGGTCGGTAAGTCTCCCGGCATGCCCGGGTGGACCGACATCGACCTCGTTGCGACGCTTCGGGAATCCGTCGAATGCGATGTTGTGCTCGAGAACGACGCCAACCTGGCCGCCGTTGGCGAGCGAGCCCTTGGGGTTGCGAGGGACTTCAGCGATGTGTTGTTCCTGTTGCTCGGCGAACGCCTCGGTGCCGGAGTGATCTCAAACGGAGCGCTTATTCGTGGGCGAGACGGAGCCGCCGGCGAAATCGGCTACGTGCAGGCCAGGGGTTCCGAAGATCGCGACCCCGCGTTTGGCCCCCTCGAGTCGATGGTCAACGCGTCGGCACTCCTCGAACGGGGGCGAGCGGCCCTTGCCAGCCATCCAGACAGTCGCCTCGCCGAGCTCTGCGAGGGTGACCCGGCGAAGCTGACCGCCGAAGCGATTACCCTCGCTGCGACGGAGGGTGACCCCGCGGCATCCAAGGCTCTTCGCGGGCTGGCGCGCGTACTCGCACTTGGAGTTGCTCCGGCGCTTCTCACGCTCAACCCCGAGGTGATGGTCGTTGGCGGCGGAATCTCACGCGGTGGTCACGTGCTTCGCGACGAACTCGCCGCCGCGCTGCAGGACCTGCTGCTTTATCCGCCCGAAATCCGGATCTCGGCACTCGGGGACGAGGCCGTGCTTGCGGGAGCTGTCGACCAGTCGATCCGCCGGGTCGAACTCGAGGTGCTGTCGAAGGTCTCGGCGTAGTCCGCCAGGTCCTGGTTCACCAGTTCGGTCGAGAGCACAAGGTCGATCACCTGCCACGCCGCTCCCAGAATGGACGCATCGGCCGCGTTCTTCGAGACGACCACCTCGAGATCGCGGGCATTGAGCGGCAGCGCGCGGGCGTACAGTGACGCACGCAGAGCATGGGTGAGTTGCTCGACCTGCGACAGTTTGCCGCCGATGACCACGAGTTCGGGATTGAAGACGTTGCACAACGTGCCGATGGCATCTCCGATGTGCGTGCCCGCGTCGCGGAGCACTTCGAGCGCTACCGGGTTTCGAGCAGCGGCGAGCGCCGCGAAGTCGGCGTCACCCTCGCTGCCCTGGCCACGAATCGCGAGGTGCTCACTGATCGCGGCACCCCCGAAGCAGGCCTCGAGACACGTGTCACGCCCGCACTGGCAACGACGCCGGTAATTTGGCGCATCCACGGGGATGTGTCCGATCTCCCCCGCGCCACCTGACCGGCCGCCGTACAGTTCGCCGCCGATCACAATGCCACAGCCAATCGCCGAGCCGAGCTTGATGTAGAGCATGTTGGCGACACGCGGATAGTGCATCCGGTGCTCGCCTAACGCCATCACGGTGGCGTCGTTGTCCACAACGACAGGCACACCGAACGCGCTCGACAGCGTCTGGGCGGGGTCGATCGAGTTCCACCCGGGCAGGTGCATTGGGTGGATCAACTTGCCGGTCGTGCGATCGACGGGAGACGCGATCGAGACGCCGATTCCGCGCAGGGCTCGGTGGCTCGGATGATCGAGAGCCGCGGCGCCCGACTGGATGCGCTGCGTCAACCACTCGAGATAGGTCGCAGCATCGCCGCGATCGGGCGCCGAGTATTCCACGACGCCCAGCAGCGTGCCCGCCAGATCGGTGAAGCCGATGCGCGTGTGGCGGGATCCGATGTCGACGGCCGCCACCACGCCGAGATCGGCGTTCACGCTGAGCGTCCGGGGCTTGCGCCCGCGCCCGCTCTGCTCTCCATCCTCAAGGAGGTAGCCGGCGCTGAGCAGCGACTCCACCCGCGCGGCGATTGTCGACGGAGAGAGCCCCGTGAGCGCGGCCATCTTCGAGCGCGACGTAGCACGCCGTTGCCGCACGACCTGCAGCAGTTCGCCAGCCGTCCAGGCGTGCGGACCTTTCACGAGGTGGATCACCTTTCCATCATCCGTCCAGCCTCGAGTGCAGCTCGACACGCGTGCGCTGCTGCAGCGACTCGCGAGCGCCGAGCGAAACTTCCAGGGCGCGAATGGCCGAGTCTGTCGGGCTCAAAGTCGGTTCACGGCCGCTGGTGACACAGTCCAGAAAGTACTCGGCCTCGCGCGCATACGGCGCGTTGTCGGCCACCCCCACCTCGTTCGACCCGCTGACGGTCGTGAGCCTGAATGAGTTCACGCCTGACGCATCCGGGTCGGTCGGCGAGCCGGCGGTCAATCGATAGTCGGCCATGCCTTTTGTGCCGATGACGGCGAGCGAACTCGAGAACGGAAGGCCGACGGCCGTGTGCGCGTGGCTGAGAACCTGGGCGACTCCCCCGTCCCGATACTCGATGGTGGTCTCGATCGGCCCCTCGTCGGTCAACCGTGTTGCAGTGACCGCGACCGGGGTGCCGAGAAAGAGGTTCGCCTGGTCGTAGTCGTGAATGCTGAAGTCGACGGGAACGCCTCCCGACTGCGTCTCATCCGCCCACCAGTCGGCCCAGGTCGGAGTGTTGATCGCCCGCACCGCGCGGAGCGACTGCAGCGTGCCGAGCGAGCCGTCTTGCCAGGCCTCGCGCAACAATTGGTACCCCGCAAAGAACCGAACGACCTGGGCGATCATGAGAACTCGGCCGCTGGTCGCGGCGGCCTCGCGGATCGCCAGCGAATCGTCGAGCGTCAACGCGATCGGCTTTTCGAGCAGAACGTGTTTGCCCGCCCTGAGCGCGCGAATCGCGATCTCGGCGTGGCTCGGAGTCGGCGTGCACACCGACAGGATGTCGACCTCCGGATCGTCGAGCGCGACCTGGAGATCGTTCACGAACCTCGCGCTTGCCGCCGGCTCAAACAGCGCCCGCGTACCCGGCGCGACGAGATACCTGATGCGATCGGCGTACCCGAGACTGGCCCACGCCTCTGCGTGAGTTCGACCCATGTACCCCTGGCCCACGATTGCGATTGCGGTCATGTCTCGTCCCTCTGCTGGCAATCCATCGCGACTACGAAATGTCGACAAACGGTCGCAGTGCCCGAACCGAGGATGCGACTGCCGCGTGAACGACCTCGACGTCGGTCGGAAAGTCGGGAGTAAATTCGATCTCAATGCTGAGGGGCGCGGTGCATCCCGTGCTTTCCACGATGGACGCGAACCGCGCCAGATCCAGATCGCCCTGCCCCAGCGCCGGGAAGTCCCAATCCTTCGGCGCTCCCCGCTTGTCTTTGAGGTGAAAACCGCGCACGCTGCCCGCACTCGACTTCAGGTCGTCGTACGGCTGGGTATCCGCGTAGAAGATGACATTGCCGGTGTCGTAGGCAACCGCAACGTTGGGAAGGGCGACTTTGTCCACGAGTGCTCGCACTCGCTGGCCGGTGTTGAAATTGGCGCCATGCGTTTCGATCGCGACATCCAGCTCCAGATAGCGGGCGGCCCGGCCGAGAACGCGCAGGTCTTCGACGAGCTGACCCTCGTCCTCGATTTCCGACTCGTCTCCGTGCGTCTCGCCCGTGCCGGTGACGACGTACTCCACGCCAAAGCGATGCCCGAGGGCGAGGTTGCGCCGAAACCGATCCCTGCCCTGCTCCGTGGTCAGGTTCGAGTGACCACCGAGAGCAAGTGGGCGAACGCCCCGGTCGCTGAGGAATCGCCGTACTGCAGCGACGTCGGAGTCGGTCATTTCAGGCGAAACGTGTTCCGTCCAGCCGCGCACCGCCGAGAGTTCGATGTTCTTGATCCCGGCTCGGTGAGCACCTTCGACGGCCTCCTCCAGCGAGAAGCCATGGTACGTGTTGCTGTTCAGGCACACCAGATTCTTCATCGCATCCTTCGGGTCTTCGCGCGTCGTCATCGACGCTCGGATTGGGTTGTCTCTCGCTGGAGAAAACCTATATCTTGAATCCTGCACATTTCAATCCAAATTTTGGAAATTCTTTTTTCGACGTCGATAGGGGTCCGCGTGGAGGTCATCATTCTGCCGGGCGCCACCGAGGTCGGCGAGGTCGCGGCAAGCCTGGTTGCCGACGTGGTTCGGGCGAATCCCGCCGCCGTGCTCGGACTGGCGACAGGCTCCTCGCCGCTCGGCCTGTACGCGGCGCTGGGCCGGCAGGTCGCCGAAGGCGACCTCAGCTTCTCCCGCGCGAGTGGCTTCGCACTCGACGAATACGTTGGGATACCGGCTGATCACCCGCAAAGCTACGCAGCGGTCATTGAGCGCGAGGTCGTCGACCTGCTGCAATTTCGCCCATCGCGGGTACACGTGCCCGATGGTCGCGCGTCGGATCTGAATGCGGCGTGTGTGCGATTCGAGGACGACATCCGTGCTGCCGGCGGCGTGGACATCCAAATTCTTGGTGTCGGCGCGAACGGCCATATCGGATTCAACGAACCGACTTCGTCCTTTGCTTCGCGCACGCGAGTCAAGACCCTTGCACCAAAAACGATTGCGGACAACGCGCGATTCTTCGAAGCGGCCTCAGACGTGCCGATCCATTGCCTCACCCAGGGCCTCGGAACCATCATGGATGCGCGCCGGCTGCTGTTGGTCGCCACCGGCGCGGCCAAGGCGGAGGCCATCGCGGCCATCGTCGAAGGGCCGGTGTCGAGTATGTGGCCCGGCTCGATCCTGCAGCACCACCGTCACGCGACGATCATCGTTGACGCCGAGGCCGCCAGGCGGCTGGAGCTTGCGGAGTACTACCGGCACACCTACGCGAACAAGAACCCTGTGAGCTGAGATGGCGAGCGGGTCAGGCGGCGACCTTGGTGAGAACGGTGAACGTCATCGTGTGGCTGTTGTCGTTGCGGCATGTTTGATAGAGCAGCTGGTACCCGCGCGGCACATCGAGTGACGTGTTCACGGATGCGTCGAGGACGGCGGCCACGCGGCCAACGCGATACAGACCCGACATCAGGCCCGTCAGTCGCACGTACTGACCCTGTTTCGCGAATTGCGAACCGCCGCAGTCCCAGCGCTCGCCAATGGTGGGCACGCCATACTGCTTGGTCAGTACGACCGAGCCGCGGCAAGCATTCACCTGAGTCTGAAATCCGGCTGCCCAGACGTGCTCGACGTGCGCGCTCGCGCGCACTTTGGCGGCAGCGGCAGCCTTGCGGTGTGCGTTCCATGACGTGACAGCGGCAGTCACTTTCGATTGTGCATCGACAACGTCGGTGACGGATCCCGCTATCCCACGGATGGCGGTCAGTTTGGCGTGCTGAACGTCGCTGGCCGCCTCCTGCAAACCCTCGGGAGAGCCCTTCTTGTAAACCGTGCCAAGATCCGCCGGCGTCAGGTTGGCCAACTCGATCCTGGCCGCAGCAAGTACCTGCTCTGCGCGCCGGATGCGGTCGGCGAGAGCCGCGCGAGTGGTCTCCTCCAACGTGCGGCCATGACTACTGGCGAGCACGCGATCTGCAGCAGCCAGCTTGGTGCTTGCCTCGGCAATGTGCTGCGATGCGGCCGCCTTGATGACCGCCGCGTCGCTCAGCGCCGAACTGAGTTCGCTCTTCGCGCGAACGACATCGTTCGTCTGAGCGACCGCGGATTGTGCGGCGGACAATCCACCGACGACCGCAAGGATTACCGAAATCGACACGGCAGCGGTAGTCACGCGGCTTTGCGTACGCATCAATCTCCCCCGAATTCGCACAGTCCAGTGAGCGGACTGACTTCATTTCAGCGAGTTTCGGGACACGCTCGCCGGCTTGTGGCCGGCGTTGTTCGGATCGGCTGACGCCGACCCAGGATTTCTAGAGTCTCATAGCAGGGTAACCCCGGGTAGACCAGTTTGGCGAACCGCAAACGGGGGTGAATCGCGCACGACACGGTTCGTGACTCCCCTCGGCGCGCCGTCAATCGGCCAGCTACCAGCGCTCAAACCAGTAGAGCAATTGGGGTGCTGACTCGCGAAGTTCAGCCAGGGTTATCGCTTTCGGCGGCGTCGCGGCTTGCACTCCAAGGTGACGCACAACCTCCTCCATCTGCTCGAGCGACCAGAAGTGTCCGCGCATACGCAATCGCAGTTCTCCCGCATCTCCCGTGAGGAACAGGTGCGGTCTGGTCTCGGTCGAGTGGCTGTCGAAGATCTGCAGCAGGAGCGCATCCGAAACTCGCGTACGCGGTATCCGCGTGACACGTCCGAGGTAGCCTCTTTCGCTGACCCCGTCGCTGGTCAGCTGGATCTTGGTCTGCATCAGGGCAACGATTGCGACAAGGGCGGTACCAACGAGACCCAGGTGGAACGCGACGACCGCGGGCCACAAGCCGGTGGGGATAGTCAGCCAGTATGCCGTGAGAAAGATGGGCGTCGTGCCGACTGCGAACGCAACGAGGCCACGGATCAGGATTCGCGAAAGAGGTCGGAGCGCCACAATTCGGCGCTCATCGATACTTGCCGCTTTCATGTAATCCCCCGGCCTAAGGGTGAACTCGTATCAACGCCCTGTCCAGACCCCGTTCGGGGTCGCAGACGACTCCTGGTCCAATTCGTTGGGCGATAGTACGCGGGAACGCCGATTCTGCTTCTCGCCGCGGTGCTGCTGATGTTTGTGTTCGCGGCGTTCCTCAGTTCAGCGATCATGCACACGAGAATCGCGCCTCATTGGGTTCAGGATGTTGCGCGCTTCAACCCCTTCGAATGGGCGATAGTTGCCGGTCGTCAAGCGCTGCAGGACTCACCCGACTGGGCTGCCGTCTGGTCCAACCTCGGGATGCTCGCCGCCCTTGTGATTGCAATGACGTGGCTGGCGACGCTCGCCTTCCGCGCGTACCAACGCTCGGCCTGACGCTGTGAACAGGCCGAGGGTTGGCAATCCCAGTCGAGTGAACTACGTGCGCTGCGAGATGCAGATGAAGTTGCCTTCGGAGTCTCGGAACCACGCGGCTCTCATGTCGCCCATGGTCGCGACCCCGTTTTCGGTCTTCATCCCTGGCACGTCATACTCCTCGAACACGACGCCGCGCTCGCGCAGCGCGTTCATCTCGGCATCGAGGTCGTCAGACATCCAGCCCATCTGTGTGTTCTGAGCCGTGCCCGCATTGCTGGTTTCATAGATCTCGAAACCGGCCTCCGGCGACAGGTGATACATCATCGAGCCCTCGTCGGTCTGGTCGGGGTCGAGGCTGAGCTTGTCGTGATAGAACGCCCGCGCACGCTTGAGGTCGGCGGCTGGCAGGACAGTATGTAATTCCTTCAACATGAATCTCCTCCTTTGGAGAGTCAAGGATCGAACTCGTGGATGCGCGCGAGGCGAGCAAAACGCCGGGGCAACTTAGATCGCGAGTCGCGCGTTCCTGTGTGGGAGCATCACTCATGAGTCGCGGGGACAACGGATGGAGACGGGCGCTCCCAGTCCGGCGGATCGACTTGACGATCCGACGGGCTTTGTCTGTTTGGCCACATCGTACGCCGACACCGAGCCATGCGGAATGGGGAGCTGGTTAATCGGCGGTCAACGCGCGCGTCGTGAAGGCGGCACCGATTTCAGCTACTCCACGGAAGAGCGCTGAGACCGCAACGTAGGTGACGAGCACGACCACGCTCGCCGAAAGGGACGATGATGCGAGAAACCCGAGCACCAGCTGGAGCACTCCGCTGACGAGCTGAAGGCCCCACGCGGGAGTCGTGCCGATACTGAACAGGCTCGACAGAATGTCAAACGTGCCGGCGAAGACAAAGTAGAAGCCCACGACCAGTGACAGTGAGACGAAGGCGTCGCCGGGGTGAATGAAAACAAGGACGGCGCCGGCGACAAGTAACACGGCAAAAATAATGTGCCACACCCTCCACCCGCTCGGGGTAACTACAGCGCGAAGGATCTCGCCGGTCGCGGAGAGCAGGATCAGGATCCCGAACAAGACGGAAACGACTTCAACCGTGGCGGAATCGAAGCGGAGGACAACGAAACCGACGACGATCCACGCGATCCCCGCAACGAGAAGAACCCACCAGAATCTGCCGAGGGTCCTGGCGACGGCGTTGAGTGGAGACGACAGAAAACCGTTCATGGATGGGCTCCTTGCGTGTGAGAGTGTCAGTGGATTTGGTGTCCTCCGATACTGACGGCAGCGCCCGGCAAAAGGCCATGGCGGCGCTCACACGCTTTAGTGTGCGAGGTTGTGAGACCCCACAGTGGGGCCGAGTCGGAGCCAGTCGAGCGATGCACTCTACGCGAGGTAATTCGCAAGCTCGAACCTTGTCCCACGGGGCAAGGTCAAGGCGTAACCACCATTCGGTGCAAGATGAATCATGGATGCCGTTGAAGCGCTGAACGAGATCGCCTACCTCCTCGAGCGAGATCTCGCGTCGAGCTTCAAGACGAAGGCATTTCGGACCGCCGCGTCGGTGCTCGCCAGCATCCCCGTCGACAAGCGTGCCGAACAGGTGCACAACGGCGAGCTCAAGAAGACCAAGGGCATCGGCGGTACGACCTATGAGGTCATCCGGCAGGCCGTCGAAGGGCAGGTTCCGGACTATCTGGCCAACCTGCGCGCGCGCGAGCGCGACACGCTCACGGCAGAGGCCGCGGCACTGCGCTCGCTGCTCAAGGGCGACCTGCACACCCACAGCGACTGGTCGGACGGCACGACGTCGATCGAGTCGATGGCCGAGACCGCGCGGTGGCTCGGGCACGACTACCTCGTACTCACCGACCACTCACCCCACCTCAGGGTGGCGAACGGACTGACC
>JAUZFR010000097.1 GCA_030840335.1 Actinomycetota bacterium
GCGTACTGCTCGACGAGCCAGAACGAGCAGGCGAGGAACGGATGCTCGCCACCTCGGAGCCCGTCGACTCCCGTCTGCGTCAAGTAGCGCAGCACGAGGCCGTCGCGCATCAGCAGTCGCTCGATCGCGGCAACCGTGCCGAGCATGCGCGGATCCGTCGCCTCGATGTACCCGATCTGGGCAAGCTGCAGCAGGGATGCGTCGACGGTCCCGCTGCCATAAAACTGCGTGTAGCTGTTCAGTGTGGTGTCGAACCCACGTGTTTCGATTTCTGTACGAATCTGGTCGCGCAACGACTCCCAGCGCTCGACGGGACCATCGAGTCCGAAGTCGCGCACTGCCTTGATGCCGCAGTCGAACGCGGCCCACAGCATCGCCCGCGAGTGGGTGAAATGGCGCTTCGGTCCGCGTATCTCCCAGATCCCGTTGTCGGCGCGCGTCCAGTTGTCCTCGACGAACTGCAGCAGCGCTCGCTGCAGTGACCACGACAGGTCCGTGTCTGCGACGCCGAACTCGCGAGCCTTCTGGAGCGACAGCATGACCTCGCCGAACATGTCGCCCTGGTACTGCACGTAGGCTCCATTGCCGACGCGCACGGGGCTGGAGTCCCGATAACCGGGGAGAGAGGCGAGCTGCCATTCTGTGAGACGTCGTTCGCCTGCGAGGCCGTACATGATCTGCACGTCATTGGGGTCACCGGCGATGGCGCGCAGAAGCCAGCCCCTCCAGTCGGTCGCCTCGTCGGCGAAGCCGTGACTGATCAGAACGTAGAGCGTAAGCGAGGCATCCCGCAGCCAGACGTACCGATAGTCCCAGTTGCGACTACCTCCGAACTCCTCGGGCAGGCTCGTGGTCGCGGCAGCGACTATTCCACCAGTGTCTTCGTTGGTGAGCGCGCGCAGCACGAGCAGTGAGCGATGGACAGCGGGTCCGTACTTTTCGGGGGTCTCGCAGAATTCGGCCCACTTGCGCCACCACTTCGCCGTCGAATCGAATCTTTCGCTGACGTTGATCTCACCCGGTGCGTCCCGATGAGACGGGTACCAGGTCAGCACGATGTCGACTGTCTCGCCCGCCGCGACGGTGAACTCTGAAACGTGCGCGTGGTCATCGGCGACCAGCTTCGGTCCTCGGATGACAACGGCATCGGGCCCGGCAACAGCGATCACGGCGTTGCCTCCGATTTCGGGCACCTGGCGCATCCAGGGCAGCGCGGCGCTGTAGTCGAAGCGGATGCGCAGCTCCTGTCGCATGTCCACGGATCCTTCGACCCCGACGACCCTGCGAACGATGTCCGCCCGCCGGTCGCCGTGCGGCATGAAGTCGATGACGTCGACCTTGCCGGTTTCGGTTTCCCAGTGGGTGACGAGAATGAGCGTGTTCTCGAGGTACTCGCGGCGGGTCGACATGCCGCCTTCTGCAGGCGCTACGAGCCAGCGACCGTGATCCTCGTCGCCCAGCAGCGAACCGAACATCGATGCCGAGTCGAACCGCGGAACACACAGCCAGTCGATGGAACCGTCTCGCCCGATGAGAGCTCCCGTGTGGCAGTCGCCGACGAGCCCGTAGTCCTCGATGTTCAGAGCCATTTGCCAATCCTGACAGCTAGTTTTGGACAATGAGCAGTAAACGACGCACTCTCGTCATTCTCGGAGCAAGCGGTGACCTGACGGCGCGACTGCTCCTTCCCGGGCTCGGCCAGTTCCTCACCGACAGGCCGCACATGGACATCGAACTGATTGGCGTCGGATCCGAGCCGATGACGTCGGCAGAGTGGCGCAAGCGGGTGACCTCATCGTTCAAGGCCGGCGGCGCGGACCCCGCCGTGGTGAGCAGTGTGATCGAAGCAAGCAAATACTTCGACGCCGACGCGACGAGCGCGGACGATCTCGCCCGCATCCTCGCCGCATGTGACGGTACGCCGGCGCTGTACTTCGCACTACCCCCAGCGGTCACAGAAAGGGTGTGCGCGACACTGTCGACGATGAAGCTGCCCGCAGGCATCGTTCTCGCACTCGAAAAGCCGTTCGGCACGGATCTGAAAAGTGCGCAGGCGCTCAACCGGCTGTTGGCAAAATTCGTGTCGGAGAAGCAGATCCACCGAGTCGACCACTTTCTTGGCAAGTCCACGGTGCTCAACCTGCTCGGCCTTCGTTTCGCAAACCGACTGTTCGAGCACAGCTGGAATGCGTCGAACATCGACCGCGTCGAAATCAGCTACGACGAACAACTCGGTCTTGAGAATCGAGCCGGCTACTACGACAACGCGGGTGCGCTGATCGACATGATCCAGAGCCACCTCCTGCAGGTGCTGGCCGTCGTCGCGATGGAGCCGCCATCCACTCTGGACTCAGACGACCTGCGAGGTTCCATGGCCCAGGCGCTGCGAGCCACGCGGGTCTGGGACGGCAAGCCCGCAGCGTTCACGCGACGCGCCCGCTACACGGCGGGGACGATCGGGGGCGAGCACCTGGATGCCTACGCGAAGCAGCCCGGTGTCGATCCGAGTCGCAAGACCGAGACACTCGCTGAAATCACGCTGGCCGTCGACAACTGGCGCTGGGCGGGCGTGCCGTTCGTGCTCCGGTCCGGCAAGGCGCTGGCGGACAATCGCAAAGACATCGTCATCACGTTCAAGCAGGTTCCTCATCTGCCCACCGGTCTGACCGGAACAGACGCCCCCGCGCAGTTGCGCATCTCGCTCGACCCGCACGTGATGCATCTCGATCTCAATATCAACGGAGAAGGCGACCCGTTCTCCCTCGACAAAGTAACGCTGAGCGCGACCTTCGCGGATTCGGCCATGGGCGCATACGGCGAAGTTCTTGAAGGCATCCTGACCGCCGACCCAACCCTGTCGGTACGCGGTGACGTTGCCGAGGAGTGCTGGCGGATCGTCGGACCGGTGATCACCGCGTGGCGAAAGGACCAGGTTCCGCTCGACACCTATCCGGCGGGGTCGTCCGGACCGCGCTCGTGGAAGCGCCTGCCCTCCTGAACCGCATCGACCGGAACTAGCCGAGTGTCGGATAGGTCGCGCGGATGCGGTCCGCCAGTTGAGCGGGCAGGCCGGCGGATGCGGCGAAGTCTCCCCACTGCGCGACAGCGTCGGCCACCTCGGTGATGATCCTCGACGCGCGAGGCACCTGGAACCGATCCGCGACGATCTTCAGGTCATCTCGCGTGATGCCGGAGAATTTGCCGTTGACGCTCATCAGGTGCTGGTACGTCCACTCTCCGCGGGGGTTGTACGCGAACGTGACGTCGTAGGCGGGAGAAAGCGACCAGTTTGCATCCGGTGTATCCAGAAGGAACGAATGATTCTTGGTGTGATCGTCGCAGTTTCGCGCGAGCACATTGAAGACCATGCGGCGAAACGCCTCGGCGCGGGCATCGGCATCGAGCCCCAGGTCGCTGATCGCCGCGAAGAGCTGTGCATAGTCGTGAACGCCGCGCTGGCGGAAGTCGAGTTCGGCCAGGTCGCAGAGGGTGAGCGTGTGTCGCTTGCGCCCATCGTCGGCGCGGTCAAACCGCTTGGTCATGAAATGGGCACGGTCGTTCTCCTCGAGGAGAGTGCACTCGGTCATCTCGATACCCGCCGCGGCAGCCATCAGCGAGTAGCCGTATTCGATTCGGCCGTATGACTCACCGGAGCCGAGTTCCCGGTCGGTGCCGATGCCATCGAGTTTGATCAGCCAGTATTCGAACCCCGGGTCGGCGGGCAATTGGCCCGAACGAATCTCCCGTGTGTCCCGATTCCACGCGATGACGGCCTTTGCACGCGCTCCGCCAGCCGACGTTCCGACCTGGATGAGGCTCTGCAGGGCGGACTCTGTTTCGTGGTCCGCAGCGAACTGACCGCCGAGCATCGCCCTCGCGCCCTCAACCAGATCACTGAGTTCGACCGCGCTCGACACCCGATTTCGGGGGCCGCGGCTTGGTCGAAATTCGAGGGCACCCATTGCTCGCGACGCCATGTAAGCCAGGCGATCGAGCGGCGTCATGTCTTCGCGACGCACGCCCTGCCGCGCGAGCCACGCGTCGATCAGTGCATTGCCGAAGTCATCCGGCAGCGAGTCGGCGAGTAGCGCAGGCAGGCGATGGAATGTCGCTTCGGGCAGCGTGGGAAAGATCCATCGTCCCGAACGCGCAGGCATCGTCAGGGGCGCGAGTTCGACGTGCCGTGCGATCCAGTCCGGGTAGTACTCGAACGCGTAGTAGCCGATCCCCGGGTCGAGTGCGACTGCGCCGACGCGCAGTCCCCACGCGCTGACCTCCACGGCTTCGACGGGCCGATACATGTCGTCAACCCCTCGCCGAACGAGGGCGGTAGACCCGCGTGCGCGAACGGCGACCACTGCGTACGAGGTCGAGCGGGCTGACCGTGACCACGGGGGAGAGGCTCTCGAGCCAGTCTTCGCGCCCGAGCGCCCGCACGACGCGCACCAACGTCTTCAGCGTCGATCCGTTGCCGCGCTCCAGATTGCGGATGGCGCCGATGCTGACATCGGCCAGTTCCGCGAGCGACGCCTGATCGAAGCCGGCAGCGATGCGCATCGCTCTGAACTGATTGCCCAGCCGTACTTCCCACTCTTCGGTGGAAAATTGTGCCTCTCTAATACGCATAAATCTATTGTTACAGAGCACAAACGGCTTGTATAGCTATTCTTCTGTTGATTATAGGCACTAAGAAAACTCCGGAAGCAGCCCGGCCTCCGTGAGCTGTTCCGACAATCCGGCTCCGTCGGGTGCATAGAACCACGGCACACTGGTTCCCGCGCCGTGTTCTTCGACACTGCTTCGCCCACCGGCGAACACGGCTTCTCCCGTGGACAACTGACGGATGCACACGGCCGCGACGTTGAGTTCGTGGTCGCGAGCAAAATCGCCGTACAACTCCTCGTCGTGCTGTCCGTCGTCGCCGACCAGCAGCCAGCGCAGTCGCGGGAACTCCTGGGCGAGGCGTTCAAGAGTCTCGCGCTTGTGTTCGCGCCCGCTCCGGAAGAGACGATCATGAGTAGGTCCCCAGTCGGTCAGGAGCAGCGCTCCGGCCGGATAGAGATTCCGAGAGAGAAATCGGGAGAGGGTCGGTGCAACATTCCATGCGCCGGTGGACAGGTAGATCACTGGGGTTCCGGGATGCGCCCGGGCGAGCCGCTCGTAGAGGACAGCCATGCCCGGCACCGGACGCCTTGCGTGCTCGTCAAGGACGAAAGTGTTCCAGGCCGCGAGGAACGGGCGGGGCAGGGCGGTCACCATGACCGTGTCATCGATGTCCGAAACCATGCCGAACTCGACGGATGGGTCGACGACGTAGATGCGCGCATCGACGATCGCTGAACCTTCGCTCGTCAACTGGATGGTGTTCCAGCCGAACGGAAGATTCACGTCCACCCGGGTATCGACGACACCACCGCGGTCAGTTGTCACTCGGAACTCGCGGCCGCCGGCGATGATCGTGACTTCGGTGTGGTTGACCGGAACACTCGTGAAGCTGCGCCACCCGCGGATGCTGCGGTATCGCGCCTTCTCGGCCTCCTCGGCGCCAGCCGGTCGGGTAAGCAACACCCGGCAGAGAACTCGCACCCATCCGCTGCTTCCGTAGCCGCTGTACGGAATGACCGTTGGCGTGAGTCCCCGCTTGCGCGCCCGCGCCTCGCGGAACCGATGCAACGCATCCTCTACCCGCGCGGCGCGATGCAGGAGCTGTACCGGCTCGGCCGCGGTCAGAGTGCCACGCGGACGTCGAGCCATGCCCCCAGTGTGGCACGCCGACCTGCGGTGGCCGCGATCAGGCCACCCGTGCGATGAGCTGCTCGCCGTTGTTCCTGACAGAACCGACCGCAGGGTCGACCTCGTGGAATTCGGCGCGGGCCGCAACCCCTGCACCGGCGTCAGCAACGAGATCCGCCAGTTCCTGGCTTCCCTCCTCCTCGGGATCGAGCCACTCTTCGACAACATCGGCGTCGAGAAGTACCGGCATGCGGTCATGGATGCTCGCCAGCGGGCCTGCGGATGGTCGCGTCAGGATCGTGGTCGACAGCATCCACTTGTCGGCCGAGCCTTCTGCGGCCGCCGGGTTCTTCCACCACTCGTACAGTGCGGCGAAAACGAGAAGTTCGTCGCCGGGCAGCGACACGAACTGCGGCACTTTGACGTCGCCGACGACCTTCCACTCGTAGTAGCCGGAAGCAGGAACGACGGCTCTCCTCCTGGCGAGGGCAGTGCGGAAGCTGGCCTTGTCGGCGATGCCCTCCACTCGCGCGTTGATCAGAGGTGCGCCCGCCGCGGGATCTTTCACCCAACCGGGGACGAGCCCCCAGCGAGCACTCTCGAGTCGCCGCACCGGCTGCGGGTTCTCGTCGGATTCTGAAGCGCGCGGCAGTGAATCAAGCACGATGGAGATCGAGTCGGTGGGCGCAATGTTCCATGATGGACCCGGCAGCGAGTCGCCCTCGAGGTCGACCTCAAACAGCGCCACAAGGTCGGTCGTCTTGCGATCGAGCACAAATCGTCCACACATATCTTCATCCTGCCAATGACCTATGACATTGAATCGACGTGTGATAACAGCCGCCCCCGCTTCGGGGGCGCGGTAGGATTTTGTCGACCAACCAAAGGAGACGAGAGTGCCGCTCACAGACCTCATTGAGGCCAAACCCAGCGGATCAGCGCAGCTCCGCAACGAGCCAGTGCAGGCTCGCAGCACAGCGCGACTGACTGCCCTGCTCGACGCTGCTGCTGCTGCCGTCCACGAGCTCGGGTACGAGAGGCTCACGACCGCAATGGTTGCCGAACGGGCGGGCGCGTCCATCGGCACGGTGTACCGCTACTTCCCCGACCGTATTGCGGTGCTTCAGGCTCTCGCCGGTCGAAACCTCGAGCGCGTGCTGAGTGGCGTCACCGCATCCGTCACCGATCCGGCGGCGACGAACTGGCGAGATGCCGTCAGCTCCGCATTCGACGGCTACGTCGATGCCTTCCGCACCGAGCCCGGCTTCGGTTCGCTGCGCAGCGGCGATGTTATCGACCTTCGCCCCGCGTCATCGCCCACGACGTTCAACTCACACATCGCCGACACGATGGTCGCTCTGCTCGCTGAGCGTTTTGGCATCGACAACTCCGATCCGACGCGCTTCGCATTCGAGACCGCGATCGAGGTCATGGATGCTCTCGTGGCTCGGGCATTCGCACGCGATGCGAACGGCGATCCTCGGATTCTCGCGAATGGTCGCGAGCTCGTCATCTCAGTGATTGCCGGGCAGCTCGACTAGCGCCTGAGCCTCACCTGCGTCGTTCCCTCGCGAGAGGCGTTCCCTCCCGAGATTGGGGAGGCGCATCCTGGCGCGCTCCAAACACACCGATCGCATGCCCGTTTACGGCAAGTTACACACGCCATCGGGAATGACACCGGCTCCGAATAGTGTTTAGCTGTTCGTCAGGCAAGTGTCGATCCGTGTTACCCCTCACGAGGAATGAGCCGCGCAGAAAATGATCGAGTTCCGCTCTGTGTCTAAGCAGTACCCGGATGGCACGCGGGCCGTCGATGAGTTCAGTCTCATCATTCCTTCGCGCAAGACGACCGTCCTTGTCGGTTCATCCGGTTGCGGTAAGACCACGCTGCTGCGCATGATCAATCGCATGGTTGACCCGACGTCAGGTGTCATCGAGATCGACGGCAAAGACATTTCGACGATCGAACCCGTCCACCTTCGCCGCGACGTCGGCTACGTCATGCAGAATTCGGGTCTGCTCCCACACCGCAGGGTGATCGACAACGTCGCCACCGTGCCGATCCTCAAGGGCGTTCCGAAGAAGCAGGCCCACGAAGACGCGCTCGCCCTGCTCGACACTGTCGGGCTCGATCGCTCACTGGCCGACCGTTATCCCGCGCAGCTGTCAGGCGGGCAGCAGCAGCGGGTTGGGGTGGCTCGCGGCCTCGCAGCCAATCCCAACATCCTCCTCATGGACGAGCCGTTCGGCGCAGTCGACCCCATTGTTCGAACAGACCTCCAAAACGAAACCCTTCGACTGCAGCGCGAGCTCGACAAGACGGTTGTGTTCGTGACGCACGACATTGACGAAGCATTTCTGCTCGGCGACCAGGTGATCATCCTCGAAAAGGGTGCGCATATTGCGCAGCAGGGCTCGCCGGAAGAGATCCTGGCCAATCCGGTCAGCGAATTCGTCGCCAACTTCATCGGCGCAGATCGCGGCAAGCGCCGCCTCGCCGTCAGCTCGATTGCGCATCCACAGGGCGATGACCTGGTGCTGGTAGACGCGGGCGGCTATGCCGCGGGCGTGATTGCGGCTCCGGGCGGACAACTGGCCACGGCCAACCCCACACCCAAGTCGCGCAGCATTTCCAACAAGACCTCACAGGCGGGCGACGCCTGATGCGTCGGCGGAACGCTGAAGCGCACGCGCTGAGGGGGTCAGACTGATGGTTTGGGTTTTCAACAACCTGACGGAGATCTGGCAGCACACCCTCGAGCACCTGCAGATCGCACTTCCGCCGATCATCCTGAGTTTCATCATTGCGATCCCGCTTGGCTGGCTTGCGAAGCGCTTTCCCCCGGCGCGCGGCACCATCCTCACCCTCGCCAGCCTGCTCTACGCGATCCCGTCGCTGCCACTCCTCATTGTCATTCCGGTGCTGATCGGCACCGGGCTCCAGGACCCGATCAATGTCGTCATCGCCCTCACTCTCTATGGCATCGCGCTGATGGCTCGCAGCACGGCCGACGGCCTGAGATCGGTGGACCCCGACGTTCGCCAGTCCGCCACCGCGCTCGGCTACTCACCATGGACGCAGTTCTGGGCAGTCGAGTTTCCTCTGGCCGGTCCGGTGTTGCTGGCGGGCATCCGTGTCGTGTCGGTGAGCACAATCAGCCTGACGACCGTGGGCGGCGTGCTCGGCATCCCGGGACTGGGGCTGCTGTTCACCGACGGCTTCCAGCGCGGTCTTGTTGAAGAGATCACGACCGGCATCGTGCTCGTGATCGTCATCGCCGTAGTCATGGACACGGTCCTCGTGATGCTCGGTCGCTGGCTGATGCCGTGGACCCGGGTCGCATCTCCCGCGGTACGTCGTCGCCGAAACTTGCGCGCGGTGACCACATGAACATCTTCGCCGAGGGCATCGCGTGGCTCTTCGATCCCGCTCACTACGGCGGCGTCGACGGGATCGACACGCGCATCGGCGAGCACATCATGATCAGCGTCATCGTGCTGGCGATCGCTGCGGTGATCGCCATTCCGGTCGGCTACCTCATCGGGCACACCGGTCGCGGGCGCGTCATTGTGGTCGTTTCCGGTGGAGTGCGTGCGTTGCCAACCCTGGGCCTCATGATCCTGATCGCGCTGAACGTCGGCGTCGGGCTTGAGGCGCCGGTTATTGCGTTCGTAGTTCTCGCGGTTCCGTCGATTCTCGCCGGGGCATATGCCGGGTTCGACGCCGTGGATCGTCGCACGATCGATGCTGCTCGCGCGGTGGGAATGACCGAGTGGCAGATCGTGACGAAGGTCGAGATCCCGCTTGGGCTGCCGCTGCTCATGGGCGGACTGCGGTCGGCGTCACTGCAGGTGATCGCCACGGCGACCCTCGCGGATTACGTGGGCGCGGGTGGTCTCGGGCACTTCCTGTTCCTCGGCCTGCAGACCCGCGACTACCCGCAAATGCTCGCGGGTTCGATCGTCGTCGTTCTGCTCGCGCTGTTCTCAGAACTGTTGTTCGCCATCCTGGAGCGCCTCGTCGTTCCCGCCGGAGTCCGTGCGGGAGAGCGCGCCGACAACCAAGAAGACGTTCGTGCGAAATCGGTCCGATCTCGCACGGCTACGGGCTAAAGCCCCCGACTCAGTAAGGAATCACAACATGTTCACAGCAGGAAAAGGCCGACTCGTCGCTCTTGGCGCAGTCGTGGTAGGGGCAGCAATAGCCCTTTCAGGGTGTGCTTCAGCGGATCCGCTGTCTTCGGGAGGAGACAATGCCAGCGGCTCGAAAGCAACGCTCATCGTTGGATCGCAGGCGTACTACTCCAACACGATCGTCGCGGAAATCTACGCGGAGGCACTCGAGAACGCGGGCTATAAGGTCACGCGCTCATTCAACATCGGGCAGCGCGAGGTCTACCTCCCGCAGATCGAAGCCGGCAAGATCGACGTCTTCCCGGAGTATGACGGAAGCCTCCTTCAGGCTCTCGACAAGACCGCTGCAGGCGGGACGAGCGACGCGGTGTACGCCGCGCTGAAAGGCAAATTGCCCGCTGGACTGACGGCACTCACGCCGGCTGCCGCGGCCGACCAGAACTCGTGGACGGTCACGCAGGCGTTCGCGACGAAGTACAACCTCACCGACATCGCCTCGCTCAAGAACGTCACCGAGAAGATCATTGTCGGCGGTAACTCCGAGCTGCAGACGCGTCCGTATGGGCCGAAGGCGCTCGAGAGCAAGTACGGCATCAAGATCGCCGGATTCAAGGCGGTACAGGACAGCGGCGGACCGCTGACGGTCAAGGCGCTGGTCGACAACCAGATTCAGCTCGCCAACATTTACACGGCCGACCCGAATATCAAGTCGAACAACCTCGTGGCCCTTCAGGACCCGGACGGCCTGTTCTTCCCGGACAACATCACGCCAATTGTCTCGAAGAAGGTTGACGCTGCGGCGCAGAAGGTACTGGATGCCGTCGACGCAAAGCTCTCGCAGGACGAACTCGTCAGCTTGAACTCGGAGAGTGTCAACGACAAGAAGTCGGCGCCCGACATCGCGAAGGCGTGGCTGACCTCGAACGGACTGCTCAAGTAGCGTTCGCGAGCTTCACTACTGCAGGGGCGGGTGCTTTCGGGCATCCGCCCCTGTGTGTGCTCCTTGGTGCAGTTAGTCCGTTTCGGTGTCGATCGCGCTATCGGACTTGGCCGGGTGCTGCATGTGCTTTGCCTCGCTGCGCTCGATCAGCTTGCGAATGAAAAAGATCACAACGAGTGCGACGACGACTATCGCGAGGAAGATCCACCCGGCGTAGTGAAGCTCGCCTTCCAGCCGTCGATAGCTCCCGGCCGCGAGCGAACCGACAGTGACGTAGAGCAGCGCCCACAGGGTGCAGGCGGGCGCGGTCCAGGCGATGAAGATGCGATAGCGCATTGCACTCGACCCGACCACGAGGGGCACGAGCGAGTGGAGCACCGGCAGAAATCGCGAGATTGCCACCGCAATGCCACCCCGCCGCTCGAGGTAGGTCTCCGCGCGCGCCCAGTGTGATTCACCGATTCGGCGCCCGAGTCTCGAATATCGCAGGCGTGGGCCGAAAAACTTGCCAAGAGAAAATCCGACCGATTCACCCAGCAACGAGCCGACGATGACGGCCACCAGCAGGGCAATAAATTGAACCGGACCGTCGACTGCGGTGCTCGAGACGAGTACGACGGTGTCGCCCGGAACGACCAGGCCCAGAAGTACAGACGTTTCGCAGAACATCGCCAGCGCCGCGATCAGAACTCGAAGCACCGGATCGACGGAATGCACCGTCGTCAGCAGCCAGTCGAGGATCTCGTTCATCGGCACACACTATCTAGATCGGCTTGCGAAGCGCATCCAATCTGGTTCGCCATGCTGAAAGCCGCCCGGGAAGCTCGGCCAGCTCGGGGCCGTCGATCCAGTTCGTAACGATTCGGATTCCGTGCAGGGCGTTCAGCGACCAGAGCTCGGTGCCGGCAATCTCGGCGGGAGTCACTGCTTCGCGATAGGTTTCGACGCCAAGCGCAGTCGCGAGCGCAAGCACGCTGCGGACGGTCACGCTGTCAACCCGGTCGAACTCGAGCGGGGGAGCGCACAGAATTTCTCCGCGCCACCACAACAGCCCGCTGTATGCGCCATCCACGAGGTAGCCCTCCCGCGTGAGCAGGATCGCTTCGCCAGCTCCGGCGGGCTGGATGGCGGTGCGGATGCGCATCATCGTCGTCAGGTCCGGGCCCTTGATGAGCGGCACAGTGCGAGGATCGCCATCCCAGGTTGTGACGACAACCTTGTTCGATCGTTCCGGTGCACTTCGGATGCGCAGGACGAGCAACGGGACCCCTGTTCGCAGCTGCAGTTCGACGCGAGGGAACCAATCGCCGTCGCGGGGGAGCAAGGCGATCGAGGCGTCCCAGAAGGCGTCCGCTGTCGTCGACTGGCGCGTCGCCGCATCCATGCTTCCCAGGAATCGCTCCCGATGCAACCCCAGCGCGAGAGTCTTGCCCGCCGTCACGAGCCAGGAATCGGCGACCTCGATGCTGGTCTCCGCCATGTCGCAATAGTCGAGCGGCACCAGCGATTGCTCGTGCCAACGGTAGATGCGCTCCTCGCTCATAGGCTTAGGCTATGCGCCTCGAACAGCTGCGGTATCCGCTGGGGCGTTGGATTGATCCCGCGTGGGCGTTCGAAGCTCTCTACGGCGATTCCACCGACGTCGTCTGGCTCGATACCGGCGTGGACGCATCCGCCGGTATCAGCGTGATCGGGAGAGCCGGTCGCATCGCCACGTCAGGTTTGGTCGAGGGTTCGGTGCTGGAGTTTCTCCGTCGCGACCTCGCGGAACAGCGGGCAGACGCCGCGGGTGGCTTCGCACTTGGCTGGGTTGGCTGGATCGGATATGAGACGCGATTCGAGACCATGGGCGTTGCCCGTACGCGTGAGTCGCCGTATCCGGACGCTGCCTTCCTGTTTCTGGATCGCGCGATCGAATTCGATCACACGCGGCGCGAGGTCACACTCGTCAGTCTCCGCGATGACGCGGCGTGGCGGGACGACGTAGTTCGGTCCCTGAGCCGGGGAGCGCTGCCATCGCGTGGCGGTGGGGGCGCCAAGGGCTCACCGAAGGTCGCCACCTGGCGCGACGCCGACGACCACTACCTCGCGATGATCGTGGCCTGCAAGCAGCAGATCGCTGAGGGCAACGCCTACCAGCTGTGCCTCACGACATCCGCATCGGTTGAGGTCACGCCGGACCCGCTCGAGGCCTACCTCGCGTTGCGCGAATCCAGTCCGAGTCATCATGGCGCGCTGCTGCGAATCGGTGACATCGCCCTGCTCAGCTCGTCGCCCGAGCAGTTTCTCTCCGTGTCTCCCGATGGGGTGGTCGAGTCTCGCCCGATCAAGGGAACGCGACCGCGCGGCGAAACCCCGCAGCGGGACGCAGAACTCGCGGCAGAACTCGTTGCCAGCGAGAAGGAGCGCGCCGAGAACCTCATGATCGTCGACCTCATGCGCAACGACATTGCCCGGGTGAGCCGCGTCGGCAGCGTCGAGGTTCCGAGCCTGCTTGCGGTCGAGAGTTATGCACAGGTGCATCAGCTCGTCAGTACGGTGCGTGGCCAGCTCGAGCGTGGCCTCGTGGGAATGGATGCGGTGGTCGCCTGTTTCCCGGCCGGTTCGATGACCGGAGCACCGAAGTCGAGCGCCACACGCATCCTGGATGCGCTCGAGGGGCATTCCCGAGGAATCTATTCGGGCGCGTTCGGGTATTTCGGACTCGACGGGCGTATCGACCTGGCCATGGTCATCCGAAGTATCGTGCTGTCGCCGACTGGTGCGACAGTCGGAGCGGGTGGCGGAATCACGATACTGAGCGATCCGGATGAGGAGCTCGCCGAGGTCAAGCTCAAGGCTGCGGCGCTGCTGGCCGTGCTTGGCGCGGACTAGGCGAATTGCGCGATCGGGGTGATGCGACAGCGGGTCCCGCTCACGCGGAATCCTGCTTTTCGAGGAAAGCGACGAGTTCGTCGAGCTCCTCGAGCCAGCCTTCCTGATTGCCCTTCATCGCGGCTTGCACGTCGCCTTCGAGCGTGTCCCATCCGGTCTCGAGCACAGTGAGATCGACGCCACCCACGCGATTCTCCAGCGAGAAGCGCACGAGCGTGGATGCTCCAGGCTCCGGGTCCGCGTCGGGTTCGCGAGCCCAGCGGTAGGCGAGCGACAGCGGCTCGTCGACCTCTTCGATGACCAGGCGGAAACTGCCCCAGTCGTCCCAGCTCAGAACGCCCTTGCCACCGACGCGGAGATCGAGCTCGGTCTCATCGCCAAACCATTCGCTGATGAGCTCGGGTTGCGTGAGGGCAGCCCAGACGGCGGAGCGGGTGGCCTGGATGTGGACGGTTCGAGTCACGATCAGTTCGGTCACGAGCCTCTCCTTTGGTCGATATCTCACTTCAGTGTCGCAGTACTCGACCACCTCTGCAACCGCAGGGTTGCAGTCGGGCGATGGACGGCATCCGTTTAGTACGCTTGTTGCGGGCAACGGCAGGTCTGCGGACGCGGTCGAGGTGCGACACCGCCCAAACCCCCGCAACGAATTGGAACATCCCCGTGGCAGACGAGCACGACGAGCGCGAGCAGTACGACCCCGAGCGCCTCCAGAACAAATGGATGCCGATCTGGGATGCGCTACAGCCCTTCCGCAGCGGAGACCCCGCCGACAAGCGCCCGCGCAAGTACGTGCTCGACATGTTCTCGTACCCATCCGGCGACCTTCACATGGGTCACGCCGAGGCCTACGCCCTGGCCGACGTCGTCGCCCGCTACTGGCGACTGCAGGGCTTCAATGTTCTGCACCCCATCGGCTGGGACTCGTTCGGACTGCCCGCCGAGAACGCGGCCATCAAGCGGGGCGTCGACCCTCGTGAGTGGACGTACTCCAATATCGCGCAGCAGTCCGCCTCGATGCGCCGCTACGCGACATCCGTCGACTGGGATCGCGAGATCGCGACCAGCGACCCCGAGTACTACAAGTGGAACCAGTGGCTGTTCCTCAAGCTTTACGAAAAGGGCCTCGCTTATCGCAAGGAGAGCTGGGTCAACTGGGACCCGGTGGATCAGACCGTGCTCGCCAACGAGCAGGTGCTGCCCGACGGCACGTCCGATCGTTCGGGCGCGGTCGTGGTGAAGAAGAAGCTGACCCAGTGGTACTTCAAGATCACCGACTACGCCGACCGTCTGCTCGACGACCTGAACCAGCTCGAGGGCTCATGGCCGAGCAAGGTCATTGCGATGCAGCGCAACTGGATCGGCCGCTCGACCGGTGCAGACGTCGACTTCGAGATCGAGGGTCGCGAAGACAAGATCAGCGTCTTCACGACCCGTCCCGACACGCTCTATGGTGCGACTTTCATGGTCGTCGCTCCCGACTCGGAGCTTGCCGCCGAACTCGCTGCGGGGTCAACACCCGAAGTGCAGGCCGCGTTCGCTGAGTACCTGGTGCTCGCGCAAAAGAACACCGAGATCGAACGACAGGATGCGACGCGCGAGAAGACCGGTGTCTCGCTCGGTCGCACCGCGATCAATCCGGTGACCGGGGAGCGGATTCCCATCTGGACCGCCGACTACGTGCTCGCCGACTACGGACACGGCGCGGTAATGGCAGTGCCTGCACATGACCAGCGCGACCTTGACTTCGCCCGCAAGTTCGGACTGCCCGTGCGCGTCGTCGTCGACACCAACGCGCCCGTCACCGGCGCGATCCCCGTACTCGACCTCGACGAAAACGGCCAGGCGGTCCTGCCAGACGACCTCCCGCCGCTCGATCCAGCCCACACCGGCAAGGCGCTCGTTGGTGATGGGCGTGTGATCAACTCCGGCCCGCTCGACGGTCTTAGCAAGCAGAACGCAATCAAGAAGGTCATCGAACAACTTGAAGCGGCCGGCACCGGTCGTGCGGCGAAGACGTACCGGCTCCGCGACTGGCTGATTTCCCGACAGCGCTACTGGGGCACGCCGATCCCCATCATTCACGGCGCGGATGGCGCGATGCTGCCGCTTCCCGAGGACCAGCTGCCGCTCGTGCTGCCAACCACCGACGGACTCGACCTTCAGCCGAAGGGCCAGTCACCGCTCGGCGCTGCGGAGGACTGGGTCAACGTGCCGGACCCGCGTGATGGCAGCCCTGCCCTGCGCGACCCGGACACGATGGATACCTTCGTGGACAGCTCGTGGTACTTCCTTCGGTTCCTCGACCCGCACGACGACCAGCGCGCGTTCGATCCGCGCGAGGCAGACAAGTGGGCGCCGGTCGACCAGTACGTGGGTGGCGTCGAGCACGCCATCCTGCACCTGCTCTATGCGCGCTTCATCACGAAGGTGCTCTTCGATCTCGGCTACGTGAGCTTCACTGAGCCATTCACCTCGCTCCTCAACCAGGGCATGGTGCTCTCCGGTGGCTCGAAGATGTCGAAGAGCAAGGGCGGCGTCAATCTGGGCGACGAAATCAATGCCCACGGGGTCGACGCGATCCGTCTCACGATGGTGTTCGCCGGCCCGCCTGAGGACGACATCAACTGGGAGGATGTCTCGCCCGCCGGCTCCGCGAAATTCCTCGCGCGGGCACTTCGTGTCGCAAGCGATGTGACGAGCGCGCCCGAGATCGAGTGGAAGAGCGGCGATGTCGCCCTTCGGCGTCAGACGCATCGTTTTCTGCAGGATGGCCCCGGTCTCGTCGAATCCTTCAAGTTCAACGTGGTCGTGGCCCGCCTGATGGAGCTCGTCAACGCGACGCGCAAAGTGATCGACTCAGGCGCGGGACCCGCGGATGCCGCGGTGCGCGAAGCCGCCGAAGTCATCGCCATTGCGCTGAGCCTGTTCGCGCCGTATACGGCAGAGGAGATGTGGCAGAAGCTGGGCTACCAGCCGACCGTCGCGCTGGCCGGATGGCGCAAGTCCGACCCGACACTACTGGTCGAGGAATCGGTCACCGCCGTCGTGCAGGTCGATGGCAAGGTGCGCGACCGCCTGACGGTTTCGCCGAAGATCAATGTCGC
>JAUZFR010000105.1 GCA_030840335.1 Actinomycetota bacterium
GGCCGGGCCTCCGGCGGTTCCTCAGTAGCGGCCTCGATCATGCGGGCCGGAGCGACCGCAAGCAGGCTCTCCAGGCCGGACCACTCGGATGCGGCATCCGCGATTTCGAGCAGACCCAGCGCCGCCGCGCGCCGCCGCTCGACCTCGCCTGCCACCAGCGCGACTACCCGCACGCCGGCGTCGTCGCAGACGGCGAGCAGGGGTGCGGTCAGGTGCCGCTCCGTCGCTGCGACCACGGCGACATCCGGACGCAGGCTGTCGATCCGCGCCGCGACCTCGTGCGCGCTCGAGCACCTGGCCACGATCTCGTGTCCATGGCGAACGGCGTCCCCCGCCAGTCGATCCTCGGCTTCGAGTGGCAAAGCAAAGGCGATGCGCACCCCTGTCACTGCCCCAGTGCAAGGTCGACGGGAACGACCGACAGCGCCGCGCCATTGGCAATCGCCTCGAGCACGCTGGCCGTCACGAACCTGGGGACGAGCAACTCGACCGATGACCCGGTCGTGGCTGCGACGAGGTTCTTCTGCTCGACGATCCGCACTACGACCGCCGCTGGCACCAGCACAGTCGGCGCCGCGAAGCTGTTGCTGTCGTCCTGGCGTGCGGACCAGACATCCACCCGTGACCCGGGACCAATCGATGCGGGCAGTGTCGAGTTCAGCGCGACGACCACCGACGTGAGTTGCAGGCCGGTCGCGCTGCCCACCGCGGAGGCGGGCACCAGTTCGCCTGCATGGATCGTGCGAGTGATGACGAGGCCCGCCGACGACACCTGCGACACCCGCAGGTAGAGTTTCTCGACTTGGCCGGCTCGAACGCTCGTCTCGACAAGGTCGTCCGCCGTGACGTGTTGTCCGGGTGTCAGCGTTGCGCGGGCGGCGAGAACGTCGATGGACGAATCTGCCGCGGACACCAGGCCGACCACGCCCAGCACCGAGACGACGACGAGCGCGATCCCGATCGCGAATCGCGGGTCAAACCAGAATGAGCGCCGCTTCTTGTCGGCGACGTTCCGTGTGGCTTCCTGACCAGACATCCTGCTCCTCGCGTCGACTTCACCTGTTGCTGACCATCGTCACGACACCCGGTGCCAGACGGCGCAAGTTATCCACAGCCCCGTTTCTCCACCGCGCGGAGTCGCATAATCGATGGCATGAACGACTCAGGCACCCCGGTTTCACTCGGTCGTTTCCTCACGCTCGCAGACACCGCAGAGGTGCTCAACATCTCCGCGCCCCGGGCGTACGCGCTTGTACGCTCGGGCGAGTTGCCCGCGATCAAGATCGGCACGCACGGCCAGTGGCGAGTCGAGCGGTCGGTGCTCGAGTCTTACATCGAGGCCATGTACGAGCAGGCTCGCCGACTCAGCCTCTGGAACCAGTCGGATTACGCGGGCATCCCCGAGCTCGCAGTCGGTCAGCAGGATCCTCAGAACCGCACCAGCAGCAACTGAGCGAGGCGCACGATTCGATACTCCGTGACCGCGGACTCGCGCCGCGGTCGCCCCCGCTCGTGCACGGCAAGATCGAGATGGTCGCGTCCGACACGATCGATCGTGCCGTGCAAGGGAGCGTGCGCGTTCGCGAGATCGAGAACGTGAAGTTCGACCGGCTGGCGGCGCCTGCAGAGGTCTCGAAGCACGAACGGCAGGCCGAGGCGGCTCGACAGCGCGCTCGGCGACTCCTGGCCGCGCTCGGCATCGAGACTCGTCGTGACCTGGCCTTGCGCGAGCACGATGCCGTCGATGGCATCGATCGGGACAACGCACGACGGACGGCGTCCCGAATCATCGACGAGCTCGCCAGCGAACCAGTCGCGGCCGAACGTCGACAGCGTCACCGCGATTCGCGAGCCGTCTCGCAGGATGAGGCGCAGCATCCGTTCCGTTGTCCCGCTCGCGATCTCGTGAAGGGCGAACAACCGATCGCGGATGCCGAGCCGCGCCAAGCGCAGGCGCTCCTCCTCCGCCTGAAGATCGATCTCTTCGGCGGTGAGTTCCTGTGCGAGCTGGCTCTCCAGATCGTCGAAGAGGTTGTCCCACCGCATGAGGCGACGCTACCGATGAGCACGACAACGTTTCGGATTTATCCACAGCCCCCCGATGGGGGCGTGGTCAACCGGCGACTTTTCTGGTTTAGTGAGTCATCCCCCGGATGGGGGTATACAAACCCGTCGTGATCGCGCTGTTGGTCAGGCCGCGTGATCGCAGAGCTTTTGGAGTTCCCATTGGTGTCTGCAGAGCCCTTGGGCGCGCCCAACGAGTCATCCCGCAGGTCGCGCCCCAAGTTCGATGCCGACGACTTCTTCGGACTGCAGCCGTCGTCGCGATCTACGCTCCCAGATCCGGCGCCCCTTCTTGAGAACCTCACACGATGCGTCATCGAGGTTCTTGCGGGCGCTCGTGATCTCGAACAGATCGCGCGGTGGGTGACAGACGATGTCTACCGCCATCTCCTGAAGCGAGTGGTCTTGTCGACGAGAGCACGCCAGGCGCGTGGTCAGAAGGCGACGCGTCCGTTCTTCACGATCGGGTCGACCAACTACTCGGAGCCGAGGGATGGCATCATCGAGGCGGTTGTAATCGTGCGCGGTCGTGCACGAACGCGAGCAGTCGCCATCCGGCTTGAGGGGCTCGATCAGCGCTGGCGGGCGACCGCGATCAACGTCCTCTAACCATCCCCGAGTGCTGCGGGTTGTCACGACCGCACGTGCTGTAGGCACCGCGCTCGCAACAACTCGCAGCACTCGGCGAGGGGACTAGGTACCCTTGCGCTCCTGGGCGCGGCGCTCCGCGCGGTTGGCGGGCGGCGGGCTGTTCGGGTCGATGCGCTGGCCGAAAGCACCCTTGGTCGGCGCCTGCGGGGGCTGCTGTTGCTGCTGTTGCGCGGCGGCCTGTTGCGCGGCGGCCTGCTGCGCTTTAGCCGTCGCGGCGCGCTCCACCTGGCCGCGCTGGTTGCGCACTTCGACCTCGCCCTGATTGTCAGCGCTTGGCGCAGAGTAGCTGAGGCGTTCAGCTGGCGCACCCGACTGACCGAGACCGCGAGCCTCGACGGTCGGAAGCGCGGCCGTAGCGTCACCACCACCCGTCACCTCCACCTCGAGGTTGAACAGGAACCCGACCGACTCCTCACGAATCGAGCCCATCATCTGCTGGTAGAGCGCAAATCCTTCGCGCTGGTACTCGACCAGCGGATCGCGCTGAGCCATTGCGCGCAGGCCGATGCCGTCTTTCAGGTAGTCCATCTC
>JAUZFR010000008.1 GCA_030840335.1 Actinomycetota bacterium
ACACGTCGATGTTCAGACCCGCCGCGATCATCCAGCGCGCCACCTCGGTAGTCAGGAAGGCCTTGCCCGCGTAGTACACCTTCGCCGAGCCACCGATCCGTGCGAATTCACGGTCGAATGCGGCGCGAATCTCTTCTGCGCGACCCCTCGCATCCGCCTCGTCGACGACGAAGAGCGGAGTTCCAAACTCGTTTGCGAGCGCTATCGCGTCGGTGCCGGCGATCGACACGACCCCGGATGCGTCGCGCGACGTGCCACGAGACCACACCGATTCGGCGAGGGCGTTGGCGTCGTCGGGAAAGGCGAGCCATGACGGGGCGAGCGGGTTGGCGGACACGACGAAAACCTCACGAGACGAGCGACAGGGTGAGGCGAGCGAACCCGGATTGGTCCCTGAAGCCCTGTCAATAGTATCGACAAGAGCCCGGGCTTTCTCCCTGTCCGAGCAGCGCTCGACTCGCGTCAGCCGGTCGTGCAGGTTCCCTTGGTCGAGAGTCCCGAGAGTGAGACGCCGCTGCCCGCGACCGAAATCACCAGGTGATCGTTCGTGACCGCGAGGTCGGTGAGCACGAGGTCCCTTGGCAGGCTCGTCGCGACACATTCCGTTCGCGCCTTGAGCAGACCGCCCACAAGGCCCCCGATCGGGCTCGCACGGAGTTCTTTTGTCGTGTAGTTCTTCTTGTTCACGGTGATCGCCGTCGGGGTGAATACCAGCTCGCCGTGGGAGGCGCTCGGCACCAGATCGACCGAGACCGGCACCCTGAGTCCGAGAAGCCTGATGGTGGTGCCGATTCGCACATCGTTGCCGACCAGCGCCACCGTGGCATTCGGCGAACCGGAAGCGCGGGCGACCATCGCCTTCAGGCTGTCCGGGTCGATGGTCAGAACGATGCCCATCTTCGTCACCGGATCACTCGTGTTCAGCGGCACCCCGCTCGCGGTGAACACTGCGGAACCGGTGAGTGAATCCGTGGTGAAACTGTCGATCTTCACCGTCATGTGCTTGATGCGGTGCTGGATCACCTGGAGGATGATCGAGCCCTTGCCGAGGTTCACGTGTACGTCATCGAGAGTGGGAACATCCAGCTCTTTCTGGTTGCCGACTTGCACGTACCCGGTGGCAAATGACCGGGCCAGCGACTCTGCGACGAGATATCCCGGAATCAGCAGCCCTCCGATGATCACGAGCGTGACGATGATGTTCCGGATGGGGTGCCGCTTGCGCTTCACCGGAGGCCCGCCCGCGAACAGGTCGTCACTCATACGTTTAACCTCACATGCGCTCAGGCGCGTTGACTCCGAGGAGTCCGAGCGCGTTTCGCAGAACGACACCCGTTGCATCGTTGAGCCACAGCCTGGTGCGGTGCACGTCGCCCACCGGCTCGTCGCCCAGCGGGGTCACCCGACAATTGTCATACCAGCGGTGATAGGCGCCCGCGAGCTCTTCGCTGTAGCGCGCGATGCGGTGCGGTTCACGGAGTTCGGCCGCCTGGCGCACCACTCGCGGGAACTCGGCGAGTGCGCCGAGAAGCGCACTCTCGGTTTCGTGGGTGAGCAGGGACGCATCGAAAACGCTGCGATCGACGCCGGATGCCGCTGCATTGCGGGCAACCGCGTTGGTGCGCGCGTGGGCGTACTGAACGTAGAAGACGGGATTGTCGTTGGTCTTGCGACCCCACAGGTCGAGATCGATGTCGATCTGCGAGTCGATCGAGCTGCGCACGAGAGCGTAGCGACCCGCGTCGACGCCGACCGCGTCCACCAGGTCTTCGAGAACGACAACCGTGCCAGCACGCTTGCTCATGCGCTGGGGAACGCCATCCTTCACGAGATTGACCAGCTGGCCGATCAGCACCTCGAGGTTGTAATACGGCTTGTCGCCGAACGCCGCGGTCATGGCCATGAGGCGGCGCACGTAGCCGTGGTGGTCGGCGCCCAGCATGATGAGGTTGCGTTCGAAACCACGCTCCCGCTTGTTCAGGTAGTAGGCGAGGTCACCAGCCACGTAGGCGGCTTCGCCGTCACTGCGGATGACGACCCGGTCACGGTCATCGCCGTAGTCGGTCGAACGAAACCAGACCGCGCCATCCTTCTCATAGATCGCCCCCAGCTCGCGAAGGCGGTCGAGAGCGTGCTCGACCGCACCGCTGTCGTGGAGGTCGTTCTCATGAAAGTAGACGTCGAAATCGACGCCGAAGTCGTGGAGGCTCTTTTTGATGTCGCCGAACATGAACTCGACACCAACCGCACGGAAGACTTCCTGCACCTCGGCCCGATCGGGAATGTCTTCGAGTTCGCCGGGATATGCCTCGACGACGCGGGCCGCGATCTCGGCGATGTAGTCGCCGGCATAGCCGTCTTCGGGAGCTGGCTCGCCGAGCCAGCTCGCGACGAGGCTGCGCGCGAAACGGTCGATCTGGGCGCCGTGGTCGTTGAAGTAGTACTCCCGCGTGACGATTCCGCCCTCGAACGCGAAGATCCGGGCAAGGCTGTCGCCGACGGCCGCCCATCGGACGCCGCCGATGTGGATGGGGCCGGTCGGGTTGGCGGACACGAACTCGAGGTTCATGGTGACGCCCTGGTAGAGGTCACCCCTGCCAAATTCGGCGCCCGCGGTGACGATGACCTTCGCGAGTGCTCCAGCGGCCGCGGCATCGAGTCGGATGTTGATGAAGCCGGGGCCAGCCACCTCGACCGAGGCGATCCCGTCGGTGGCCTCAAGGCCGGTCGCGATCTCCTGCGCGAGTTCCCGTGGGGCGATGCCCAGCGGTTTCGCGAGCTTCATCGCGATGTTCGAAGCCCAGTCGCCGTGATCGCGGTTCCGCGGGCGCTCGAGCGGGACATCCTCAATCGAAACGACGTGATCGGAGCCTCGCCCCTCGAGCACCCTCGTCACGACGGCGAGAACAAGGGATGCGAGATCGGCGGGATTCATGGGTTCTAACTCTATCTACAACCCGATTCAGGCAAGCTGCACGAGGGCGAGACCGTCGTCGAGGGGCAGTGTCTCGGCCGTCACCGTCAACAGCATGGACGCTACGGTCAGGTCGGTTTTCAGGCTCGTGAGCCAGGCGGTGTCGGCCGCGTCGCGCCCCGTGGCGATACGAACGAGACTCTGGCGCGGGGCGAGGCCGGTGGCGTCGACGATCCACCAGGCGCCATCGACCCACGCTTCGACGACGGCGTGGAAATCCATTGGCGAAAGGCCGGGCGCGTACACGGCGACCATGCGTGCCGGGATCTCCATTGCTCGCAACAGGGCGATCGTGACGTGGGCGAAGTCGCGGCAGACTCCCTGGCGGCTGAGGAGCGTGCGCGTCGCTCCGTCGGTCGGCAGGCTCGAGCCCGGCATGTAGCGCAGCCGCCCCGAGACCCAATCGGTGATCGACTGAAGGAGTTCACGGCCGCTCAGCCCACTGAACTCGGCACGAGCCATTGGAGTGAGACTGTCCGACTGGCAGTAGCGGCTCGGGCGCAGATAGGTGATCAGCTCCCGCTCGTCGGTGGGAGCAGGCGGGTTGCCGTCGCCGACGGTGGCCGTGTATTCAACAATCATTCGGCCCTGCTCCGCGGCAACCGTGTGGAGCCGAGTGCCGTGCACGTCGACGATCTCGCGTGCAGCCAGCTCGGTAGTGCCTGTTCGGATTTGGAGGTTCTCCGACAGCAGTCCGGAGCCGATCGCGGGCGTCATGCTGAACACCATGTCGGTCGGGCCGAACAGGTCCAGTTCGAGGGAGACGAAGATCGTGCGCAGCATGGATCGATCCTGTCATGCCTGCTGCGTCGCACGGATCAGGATGTCTGGCTCGTCAGGGCCACAGGATCTCCTTCGTCCAGCCGTCGTCAGTTCTGCGGTAGCGCAGGCGAACCTGATCGCGTTCGCGTTCGGCCTGCCAAAATTCGACGGAGGTGGGGATCACTCGGTACGCCGTCCAGGCGTCGGGAACATGGTCCGGGTCGGCGGCCAGGATCTGCTTCGCGGTGGCCAGTCCCGCGTCTTCGGCGTCGACTGGTTCGCTTTGGTTGCCAGCGATCGCGCGAGCGCGGGCATTCGGATGACGCTCAAGGAAGTCTGCCTCGCTGACTGCGCGCGGTCCCTTGTCGACGGTGCCGACGATGCGGACCTGCCTGCCTTGTTCGCGCCAATAGAAAACGAGCGCGGCGTGGGGATTTTCGTCGAGGTCTGACCCCTTTGGCCCCGAAGAAAGTGACGCGAACCACACGGCTTCGGTGTCGACATCCTTGAGCAGGAGAGTTCGATTGGATGGCACGCCCTCCCGTGTCGCGGTCGCGATCGCCATGGCGTGCGGTTGCGCCACGCCTGCTGTGATCGCCGCCTCAAGCCATTCGACAAGGAGCGGGAGCGGTGCTTCTGGGGCGGCATCCGTGTCGAATTGGGGCAGCTCCCCGGTGAACACGGGCAGCGCGCGCAGCCTCGCTCGCAGCGAGAGGTCTGAATCCATGCTGCTAATCTAGCTAGGCACTGGGCCCCCATAGCTCAGGGGATAGAGCACTGCCCTCCGGAGGCAGGGGCCGCAGTTCGAATCTGCGTGGGGGCACTTCCTGAATAGCTGGTCAGAGGCTATTCGCGGTTGGGACTCAATATGCTCCCGCTTGCCTAACGCGCGGCACGACGTGTGCGCTTCTTCATTGGCTTTGCCGAAGTCACGCCACTCCCTCTAGGTCGGTATTGAGCAACGCAACTCATTGATCGTTCACTCGGAACAGTATCTGAATTGTTTCTCTTGGATTCCGGTCGACTGACTCGTCGCTCTCAGCGCCGGGTCAAACGACTGTGCCGCGACGAGCGCATTGCCGTGTTTAACGCGATATGTCATAATTGCTCTGACTACGGAGGTGAAATGACATGGACAGTCTGATGACGAAAGATGCTGCGATAGCCCTCGGGGTGTCCCAGCGGCAGGTCACTGATCTCTTGCACGCGGGCAAGCTCACTGGCGAGCAACTCGGCGACGGCACGTGGCTCGTCAGCCCCCGGTCCATCGCGGAGCGCAGGTCATTCAATGCCGGTGCCGGGCGCACCTGGTCGGCGGCATCCTCATGGGCACTCCTCGCTGAGCTGTCCGGAAAATCGACCACGGCGCTCTCGCAAAGCACGATCGCTCGAATCCGTCGACGCATTCGTACGAGTAGCGCTGAGGAGATTGCACGCAAAGTCGCAACGCGAACGAAGGTCCATCGGTACACAGCCGACAGCTTCGAGAGGACGGCCAGCGAACTCGTTCTGACGGGCAAAAGCGCTGCGCACAGAATCGACTCCGACCTGACGAGGCAAACTCAAGCTGTCGAAGGCTACGTGCCAGAAGGGGACCTCGAAGAATTCGTGCGCCGGCACCTCTTGTTTGCCGACGAAAACGGGGACGTGGCGATCTACGAGCGAAGCGGAGAACTCAACGTCGACGGAGCCTATGCCGCGCACGCCGTGATTGCCGCAGATCTCGCAAGGAGCACCGCAACTCGCGAACGCGCGGCCGGCATCGCCGCGCTCGAAAAGACGAGACAGCAATGGCTGGCGACACACACTCGGTAGACATCGGCGACGATGATCTGCTGCCTCCGTGGAGCACGGTCTTCGACGTTATTCAGGCCACCGACACCAACGACTGGGTCTTGGTCGGCGGCCTCATGGTGCAACTCCACGCACGCCGCGTCAACATCCCACCACGAGCAACGAAGGACGTTGACCTCATTGTGGATGTCGCTGCGAACGGCGCAAGCGTGGCCCACATCGCCACTGCGCTGCTGCGGATCGGGTTTGAACCGGTCGTGCCCGCGAGCCGTAGGGAGCCGATCTACCGCTTCCACCGTGACGCGGAACAGGTCGATCTGATGGTCGCCGACCACCTACCCGTGCGCCTCAAGCCACGATTCATGACGCGTCCCGCATTCGCCGTGACCGCAGGCGAGCAGTCGCTTCGACGCCGGGACACTTTCGTCCTGACATCCACGACACGCTCCCTCACGATTGGCGCACCGGATGTGCTCGGGGCCCTGATTAGCAAGGGGGCGGCCTACGTCATCGACTCGCGAGATCCGGGACGTCACTTGGATGATGCCAAGGCGAGAAGAAACCTCGAGGCGCTCGTGACGGCGGCTCCGCTCGACCTGCGGAGTTAGCCCAGGTCTGACGATCAGACGGTCGGCGAAGTCACGGGTAACTCGGCGGTGCCCTGACTCCCTGTCACTGACTCGTTTCGGAGTTCTTGCATCCTCGCAATGCTCTGCCGGCTGAGGTGCAGAGACAACGCGCGTGCCCACGGTCCCGCGCCGCTCATCACCCGAAACCACCACTCCTCGACATCCACGCCAGATCTAACGTCGATGCCGCACGCTGAAAACTCGATTTCGCTCCAGGGCCGACACAACAAACTGGCTCCGTCCGATCGAACGATCTCTACCCCCTCTGGCGACGCACGCAAAAAGCCCCACCGGATCACCCGTGAATCTCCCCACTCGACCCCGACTGGGGTAGTCAGCGGATCGAGTCGAATCCCGTAAACGATGGATCCGGGGCGCGCAACCCGTGCCGCCGAGAGCATCGAACGATACGGAGCCGCACGCTGGTATCGATATCCGAAAACGACCGCGTAGATCACGATTACCCCGACGATCCACAGGCCCACTGAAAGCCAACCAGGATGTTGCAGGACGCCATCAATGAGCGGCTGCGCTATGCACCAAAGGACGATCGCGGTGATCGGCAGCCGCGAAAGAATCCTTGGCGTCAGATTCCAGGTGTCAGTTTTTTGGGCATCGCTCACATGCCCTTTATAGCCGGAAGAACGTCCTCGAGGTCATCGGGCTTGAGATCGGCGGCGATCACCAGATCGAGGGTCGCAGGAGAATCCCGATACCCGGACTCGAGGTTCATTTGAAGTTACTCGACAGGGCCAGTGCCAATCCTCGACAGCAGGCCGGGCGTTCCGGTCGCAACCATGGCCCGAAGAAGCTGCGGTGCGAGAGCCGGCTCATCCGAGAGAATGTCGCTCACTCGCCCGAAGTAGTCGTCACTGCCGTCGGACTCCCACCATTTTTGCGCCAAGACCTTCATCTCTTCATTGCACATTTCTGGACTCTAATCCTTCGACCTGACCGGACATGGGCGAGGCAACGATCTGTTCGCGACCAGGAGATCCGGCGGGCCCGACCCGAGTACGTACTGCGGAATTTCTCCAGGTTGGATCTTCTAACCAGCTTCGCTGCCCGCTGTGCTCAGGAATGCTGTCCGCCTAGAATGCCGCAGTGAGCTTTGCGTTGGACGAAGGCCCGTTTTATCACGGCACGAAGGCCGATCTCCGAGATGGTGATTTTCTCACGGCTGGCTTCCGGTCGAATTATCGCCCCGAGGTCGTGATGAACCACATTTACTTCACCGCACTTCCGAACGGCGCTGGACTCGCTGCGGAACTCGCAGCAGGTGACGGTGCCCCCCGGGTCTACATCGTCGAGCCCACCGGAGCGTTCGAAGACGACCCGAACGTGACCGACAAGAAGTTTCCCGGCAACCCAACCCGTTCGTACCGCAGTAGCGCCCCACTCAGGGTCGTGGGCGAAGTCACCGATTGGACGCGGCAGACTCCCGAAGCACTACAGGCATGGAGTGCGCGGCTGGCAGCACTCCGCGCGGACGAGCGCGGCGAGATCATCAACTGACAAGACTCCTGCGAAGGCATCCTGGTCCCCCCGCAGCTCAACCGAGTTGACGCAAATGGCGGTCACACCGGCGACGAAGCAGCCACTTGCGTCAACTCGCTTGCCAGCGATGTGATCGACAAGACCTCAGCGAAGGGTTGGGCGAATAGGCTTTGACGCCATGGCGCTGCGACTTGTTCAGGTGAATTTCAAGGCTCGGGATGACTCAGCACTCGGCCGTTTTTGGGCGGAGGCGCTTGGCTGGGGTGTTTCCAGCGAGGGACCCGGTGTCACCAACGTTGAACCCATCGGATTCGTCTGGCCTGACCCCGCCGCCGTCTGCATCGATGTCGTCTCCGTCCCCGACCCCGAAACAGTGAAGTACCGCGCGCATCTCGATCTCGCCACCACCTCTGCGGCTCATCAGGCGGATATGGTCGCGCGGCTGAAGGAGCTCGGCGCGACATCCGCAGAAGTGGCCAAGCGTGACGTGCCTTGGACGGTTCTGGCCGACCCGGAGGGCAACGTGTTCCGCGTGCTGGAGCCTCGACCGAATTACCAGGACACCGGGCCGATCGCCGCGGTGGTGGTCGACTGCGCGGATCCGCGGGCCATGGCCCGGTTCTGGCACGGTGCCATGGACTGGACACTGCACGAGGTGACCGACGATCATGCGAGGCTGCGCTCAGCCAGGGGTGTCGGGCCGTATCTGGAGTTCGTTCGCACACTCGACGCGGAGTCCGTCCGAACCCGTGTCCATCTCGACCTAAGGCCGTACCCCGATGACGACCAGGCGGCCGAGGTTGCCCGCCTGCGGGCTCTTGGCGCCACCGACGCCGACATCGGCCAGGGCGATGTGCCATGGACGGTGCTCACCGACACGGAAGGCAACGAGTTCTGCGTCCTCACCCCGGGTTGACGCAGAGCGGCGCAGGTAACAGGAGCGGCTCAGATCCGCGACTTGGGGGGCACAGCCTGCTCGCCTGGTTCGGTCGAGAGGAACAAGCCCTGCGTGTGATTCGCCGACAGCGTCAGCTGCTCGAGCCACTCGCGATTGATCTGGTGCCGCTCGGGCGACGAGAATCGCATGAAGAGCGGGATGGATGATTCGAGCCAGATGCTGCTTCGACCGTCGCCGAGCGCCGGATCGTCCCGCCAGGAGAAAAAGAACCCCTCGTGGCGACGCAGTTTTGCGCCGATCACCAATTGAAGGTGTGCGAGAACCCTGTCCTCAAACTCGATCTCGAGCCCGGAGTCTCCGTACATCAGCTTGCCCAGCGGACGATCCTTCCCTCAGGAGCACCCGACGGTCAGATCTCGCTGCCGTCGGTGGCGTCCGTGTAATCAATGCCTTCTGAATAATAGGGACTATCGGCCTCATCAACCGCCTGCGGGTGGGGGCTTGACAGTGCGCGCGCGCGCGATAACAATTCGGCGATCGTTTCCTCATCCTCCGCGGCTTCACGCGCCTCGGGTTCGGGCACAACCACGAGCTGGCTGGCCGGACCGATGAGCAATTGCGCGCGAGCTTCTGAACCGTTCGGCAATGAGACAGGAATGTCTATCGTGTCGGAGAATTCCCGAATAGCAAGCGCGGCAGCATAAGCCACGATGGCATCCGCCATACGGTCGCCGGTCAACACCGAACCGCTCGCGTAATAGATCCGCTTCATTGATCCATTTTCTCCTCAGCGTTCCGGCCCCTCAACCCCTCAGCCAATTCACGCCATTCGGTCAAATTGAGCGTAATATGCCGAGCTCCTCGAGCACGTCGGGGTCTTCCGGCTGCTCGGCGGCCAATTCCTCCTGAAGCGCGAGCGCCGCAGAGTAGCGCCCTTGTGATCGATAGCAACGCGCGACGGCCCAGCGGGTAAAGAATCGCTGTTCCGGCGTGCCGTATGCGGTCGCCGCGAGAAGCGCCTCCTCGAACTCCTCGAGAGCCGCCGCGAAGTCACCCGTGTCGTGCAGTGACCAGCCTCGGTTGTTGTGGAGGGCGACCGCCCACCGCCTGGTGCGATCGGATTGCGCCACGGCGACGCGCTCCAGCCCTCGACGCGCATGATCGGCAGTATGCTCCGAATCCGCAATAGCCAGCATATGAATGGCGTCGATCTCGAGAAACTCGAGACCCGCGGCACTCGCCAGCCGCTCAGCCGCGGCGAACAGAGGTATCGCCAGCTCCGGAGCACCCGACGAGTTGGCCAGCCGGCCGCGCTCGAGAGCAACGCGCGTCTGCACGGCGAGGGCGACATCCGAAATGGAGTCGAGAACGTCACGAGCCTCGTCGAACCTGCCCTGAAGTCCAAGAGCGCGAGCCACTTGTGTGCGAAGCTCAGGGTCGTCCCCCGCGGCGCGGAGGCGGACCTCGGAGGCCGCCGGATCCGAGAAGTCCCACAGGATGTCGAGTTGCTCCTGGTCAATGGTCACGTCGACATGCTGGCACGCAACCCCAACGTTTTGCCACCGTCGCGCGTCTTGAGTGGTAGAGGACAATCATCCTCAGGCTCACGCATACGCGAACAGGGGAACCAGCGAAAGTGGCAGCAACCGACGCATCATCCGCCGGATGGGAGCAGGTCGTCGAGCGTCTCGTGGCCGAGCGAGGCGACGCGCTGACGCGATATGCCTACTTCGTGTCCGGAAGCCGGGACGACGCTGCGGATCTCGTGCAGGATGCGCTGGTCAAGACCTTTGGACGCCTGCGAAACGGTTTCTCGGTATCCAGCGCGGAAGCATACGTGCGCCGCGCAATTCTCAACTCATTCATTGACGGCGGTCGGCGCGGAACCCGCTGGCGGCGGATCGCGCACCTCGAGGTTGTTCCTGACCAGGTCGAATCGACAGCCGCATCGACGGACACTGCAATCGACCTGCACGCCGAGCTGCGCAAGCTGACGCCTCGAGAGCGTGCCTGCCTGGTGCTGCGTTACTACGAGGACCTCAAGGTCGACGACATCGCCGAGACCCTCGAGCTCAGTTCCGGTGCCGTCAAGCGCTACCTCAGCGATGGCCTCTCGAAGATGGCGATCGCTCTGACCTCCGATGACATCGATCTCGCCAGCAACACCAAAATCGCCAGCAACACCAAACCAGGAGAACGCAATGCCAGTTGACCCCACCCTCCGCGACCTGTTCGGCGACGACGGTCACCCTCACGGGCAGCTGGATGTCCGCGCCATCATCCGCCGGAGCAAACGTCGTCGCCTGCCGAGGCAGATCGGCGTCGGCTCGGTCGCAACGCTGGCGGCGGTCGGCGTCTTCACGGGTGCGGGCTTCGGTCTGAACCTGCTGGGTTCGTCCAACACGACGGGCTCCGTCTCGAGCCTTGCCGGCGGCAGCGCAGCCCCCGACACCGCGACGGATGGATCGGCGCCCGCGCCGGAAATCGACAAACGCACCCCTGCGGATCAAATCAATGCGTGCGGCCAGCAGCTTGCACGGCCCGCGCCCAGCGCCACGGGGCTCACTTTGACGGTCGACTTTCCGGATGCGACGGTCGGCGCAGCATCCGTCTCGGGCACAGTGACTCTCACGAACACGGGGACGGCCCCGATCGACGGTGTGGCGTTCTCCGAGCCCGCGGTGACGCTCTCGCAGGATGGAACGGTGCTCTGGCACAGTCACGACCTCGCCGCGGGAGACCCGCTCGCGGTACGGCTTGCGCCCGGCGAGTCACAGACCTTCGACGCGTCATTCCAGCCGGTGCGGTGCAACGCCGCCGATGACACCGTCGGAAACTTCCCCGCAGATCTACCCCCCGTTCCCGCGGGCGACTACGACGTCTCCGCAGCGATGGACGTCACGGTCGACTCAAACGCCGAACTCGTGACCGGTCCCCTGTCGACGGTGACCCTGAAGTAGCCGCCCCCGAAAGCGAACATGTCCTGAGAATCGCGCGTGTCGGGAATTGCAGCGCGATCGGGTGAGTTCTGTCACGCATGACAACACTCGGAATTATCGGAGCAGGACACATCGGCAGCCAGGTCGCGAGAGCGTCAATCGCGCAGGGCTACGACGTGGTGATCAGCAACTCCCGGGGGCCGGAGACGCTGACCGACCTCGTAGCGGAGCTCGGGCCAAAGGCTCGGGCGGGCACGCCACAGCAAGCAGCGACAGCCGCCGACATCGCGGTTGTGACCGTGCCGATGGGCGCCATTCCATCCATCCCGGTCGAGCCGCTCGCCGGCAAGATCGTGATCGACACGAACAACTACTACTGGGAGCGCGACGGACACATCGCCGAACTGGATGACAAGTCGCTGACCGTTTCGCAGTACCTTCAGCGCCACCTCCCCGAATCGAAGGTCGCCAAAGGCTTCAACCACATCGGGTCCCCCGACATCACGACCGACGGCACTCCTGCTGGCACACCGAACCGCAGGGCGCTCGCGACCTCGAGCGACTTTCCGGAGGCGGCGGAGGCCGTGACGAAGCTGTACGACGAGCTCGGTTTCGACACCGTGAACGTCGGCCCGCTGGCCGAAAGCTGGCGCGTCGAACGCGACACCCCGGCGTATGTGTCGCGCCAAAACGCCGAGGAATTGACGGCGAATCTCGCGATCGCGACCCGTCATCCTGATGCGAACTCGGGTCACGCCGCTGGCTGACGTGGCACACTGAGTGCGTGACAGCAACCTTTGTCGTGGTTCCGCAGTGGCAGGGCTCGGGCTCATCCCGGGCGATGAGACTGATGGACGGCGCAGCAGCGATTCGCGGAGACCTCCCGAGCGCGCGAACCGTCGTCGTCGACGTTCCTCTTGAAGCCGGTGAGGCGCAGGATTCGCGGGTTTCGCGATTCACGTCGATCCAGCTCGTGCGGGACCGTCAGGCCCAGGCGCTCGCGTCGATCGAGGGCCTCGTCGTCACGGTTGGCGGCGATTGCGGTGTTGAGCTTGCCGCTGTCTCGCGAGCGACCGACGTCGACGAGAACGTCGCAGTCGTCTGGCTCGATGCGCATCCTGACCTGAACACTCCGCAGTCGTCGCCATCGGCGGCGTTCACCGGGATGGTGCTGCGCACGCTGCTTGGCGAGGGTGCCTCCGGACTTGTTCCCGCTCGACCGCTGAAGCCGGGCAATGTTGTGCTGGTGGGAGCACGCGAGTTCGACGAGCCGGAAGACTCCTATGTGCGTGATGCGGGCATCCGTTCGCTCGATGTGGGCGACGCGACCTCCGAAACGGTCGTCGATGCGGTCGCGGCAACCGGAGCGACCCGCATCTACATTCACATCGATGTCGACGTGCTCGACCCCGCCGATTTCGCCGGGCAGGACTCGCCCGTACCCTTCGGCCTTCAGGCGGGCGCGCTTGTCGAACTGATCCGCGCACTCCGCGCTAAATTCGACCTGATCGGCGCGGGGCTCACCGAATTCGCGCCAGCATCCGCGGAGCAGGCCGCGGACGATCTGCCCACCATCCTGCGGATCATCGCCGCTCTCACGAATTAAGGATGCCGCGAGCCGCAGCCTAGGCTGGCAGGCATGACGGATTCACGGGTCACAGTCGACCGGGACGGCCATATCCTGCTCATCGGGTTCAATCGACCCGAGAAGCGAAATGCCGCCGACTACCAGTTATTGCAGGAGCTCTCGCGGGCATACGGAGAGCTCGAACGGGATCCGGAGCTTCGTTGCGGACTCGTCTACGCGCATGGTGACCACTTCACCGGCGGACTCGATCTCGCGGACGTTGCACCGCGCATCGGACCGGATGGCCTCGACATCACCGCCGACGACGGAATCAATCCGTGGCAGGTCAGCGGGCAGCAACTGACGAAACCGGTCGTCATAGCGGTGCAGGGCATCTGCCTGACGCTCGGCATCGAACTGGTGCTCGCGAGCGACATCGCGATCGCGGCGGAGTCGACGACGTTTGCGCAGATCGAGGTCGGTCGCGGCATCCTGCCTTTCGGTGGCGCAACAATTCGATTCCCACGCGCGGTGGGCTGGGGCAACGCGATGCGGTGGATTCTCACGGGCGACACGTTCGACGCGGCCGAAGCACTTCGCATCGGGCTCGTACAGGAGGTGGTTCCTGACGGCGAACAATTCGATCGCGCACTGACCATCGCGCGGCGCGTGGCGGCGCAGGCTCCGCTCGCGGTGCAGGCTGCCCTTGCAAACGCAAAACTCGCCGTACGTGAAGGCGATGCGGCGGCCGAGGCGCGACTCCAGCCCGAATTGGTTCGGCTCGTCCAGACCGAGGATTCACAGATCGGAATGCGGGCTTTTCTCACACGAACTGAGGCAAACTTCGTGGGCCGATAACGGCGCCCGTGGATACAGTGGAACATGGCAACCACTGAGTACGACGTCATCGTTATCGGAGCCGGGGCGGTCGGAGAGAACGTCGCTGATCGTGCGGTCCAGGGTGGTCTCACCGCCCTCATTGTCGAATCAGAGCTCGTCGGCGGCGAGTGTTCGTACTGGGCGTGCATCCCCTCGAAAGTGCTTCTTCGCAGCGGCATCGTCTATCGCGCCGCACAGAAGGTCGGCGGGGCCAAGCAGGCCATGACCAAAGGTTTGGATGTCGCCGCCGTCTTTAAACGTCGCGACAGTTTTACCCACGACTGGGATGACCAGAGCCAGGTCGACTGGCTCAAGGGCGCACACATTGACCTTGCGCGTGGGCACGGCGTCATTACCGGCACGAAGCAGGTGACCGTTGGCGACACCGTGTACACGGCTCGACACGCGGTGTGCGTCAGCACCGGATCATCCCCACTGCTTCCGGACATCCCGGGTCTCGCGGAATCAGAGCCGTGGACGTCCCGCGACGCTACCAGCGCAGAGTCCGCTCCGGAGAGCCTCGCGATTCTCGGCGGGGGCGTCGTCGGCGTCGAAATGGCAACGGCCTACGCGACCTTCGGAACCGCGGTCACCCTGATAAGTCGCGGCGGGCTGCTCAGCACGCAGGAGCCCTTCGCAGGCGAGATCGTCGCCGAATCCCTGCGCGAACTCGGCGCCACCCTGCATCTCGGGAATTCGCCGACGGGTGTCTCGAAGGTGGATGGTTCGTACGTCATCCAGCTCGACAACGACACAACGGTGACCGCAGACAAACTGCTCGTCGCGACTGGCCGCGTTCCTCGCACACTCGATATCGGATTCGAGAACATCGGATTGAAACCAGGCGACTGGCTCACGGTGGATGACACGATGCGGGTTCATGGTTTCGACTGGCTGTACGCGACCGGAGATGTCAACCATCGGGTGCTGCTGACCCACCAGGGCAAGTACCAGGCTCGAGCCGCGGGCGATGTGATCGTGGCGCGCGCTCTGGGAAAGCCTGTGCTCGACAGCAAATGGGGTGCCCATGCCGCAACCGCGGACCACGAATCGGTGCCTCAGGTGACGTTCACCGACCCGGAGGTCGCCTCGGCCGGCCTGACCGCCGCCGCAGCCGAGAAGGCGGGCTACCGCATCCGCGTCGTTGACTACGAGATCGGCAATGTCGCGGGTCCGAGCATCCAGGCCGACGGATACAAGGGCACGGCTCGCATGGTCGTGGATGAAGCGCGCAAAGTCATTCTCGGCGTGACTTTCGTCGGCCAGGACGTCAGCGAAATGCTGCATGCCGCGACCACCGCGATCGTCGGCGAAGTGCCGCTTGACCGTTTGTGGCACGCCGTTCCCGCGTATCCGACGATGAACGAGATCTGGCTTCGCTTGCTCGAAACCTACGGCCGTCCGGTTTGACGTGACTTCAGTGTGACTTCAGGCTCTCGTAGACGGCGAGCAGCGAAGCCGCCGAGGTCGCCCAGGTGAATCCCTCCGCGTAGACCCGGGCAGAAACCGCAAGGCGGGCCAGCCGTTGCTCGTCGGCCAGCAGCGCTGAGACGACGCCAGCCCACTCCGCGGGATCGCGGCTGTCGATAAGGATGCCCGACTCGCCATCCGAGACCGACTCGACGAGACCCGTGCCGCGAAAGCCGACGACCGGAGAACCGCTCGCCGCCGCCTCGAGCGCGACAAGACCGAAGGTCTCCGAGTGCGAAGGCACGATTGTGAGGGCCGCCGCAGCGAACAGGTCGGCGAGTGTCTCCCGATCGAGTACTCCGACGAAGCGAACGTCGCGCTCGACACCGAGCTCGACCGCGACTTGTTCGAGGTGCTGGCGATAAGCCGTGTCCGTCGCGTCCCCGGCAATGACCAGCACCGGCTGTCGCACCACACCGAGGGCGCGCACCGCGGCAAGCACGCGAATCGCCAATTCCTGGTCTTTCAACGGCTGGATGCGCCCGGCGACAGCCAGCAGCGGACGCTCGGGGTCGATCTCGAGTCGCGCGCGGAGGTTTCCGCTGTTCACCGCGCGCTCGGGCGCGAACAGGGTGGTGTCGACGCCGGGCGGGATCACCCACAGCCGGTCCGGCGGAGCACGAAGGTCGTCGATGAGCGAGGAGACCTCGGCGGCTGAACTCGCGACTATTGCGTCGGCCTGGGTCACGAGGAATCCCTCACCGCGCAGGCGCCCCTCCGGCTCCGGTTCATCGCCCGGCGCGAGAGTCTTGTTCTTCATGGCACCAAGCGTGTGAAAGCTCTGGACGAACGGCAGTCCGAGTTCGAGAGCCACGGGCAGCGTGGCGAGACCGCTGAGCCAGTAGTGCGAATGCAGCAGGTCGTAGCGCGGAGCCGCACGACCCGCGAGGGTGGCCACCGCTTCACCGAACTCGTCCGCGATCGCGGCAAGGTCCCGTTTCGCGACAGGGCCTGCGGGTCCGGCAGCGAGGCTCCGCAGGGTGATGCCGTCCGAGAGGAGCCGCTCCGACGGCTCGTCGGCCGCGCGAGTGATCAGGTCGACTTCGACTCCGCGACGCGCGAGTTGCTCCGCGAGCCCGACTATTGAGACGTTCATACCCCCGGCGTCCGCTTGACCCGGAGCTTCCGCGGGCGAAGTGTGCATCGACACCATCGCGATTCGCTCTACGGCCCGACTCATGTTGCCACTGTATTGTGCGAACCATGGCGAAGGTGAGAACGATCGTACTGACAGGGGCGAGCTCGGGAATCGGCGCGAGAGCCGCGCGCGAGCTGGCGAGAGACGGCTGGGACGTTGCCGTCGTCGGACGCAATCCGGTGCGAACGAAGCAGGTCGCGGCGTCTGTCGGTGGCACGCCTTTCCTGGCTGACTACGACCGACTCGACGACGTGCGCACACTCGCCGCCGCGCTGCTCGAGCGCTATCCCCGGATCGATGTGCTCGCCAACAACGCCGGCGGACTGGTCGGCAAACGGGACACGACTGCGGATGGTCACGAGCGCACCTTCCAGCACAACCACCTCGCGCCATTTCTGCTGACGAACCTGTTGCTCGATCGGCTGACGACCGATGGCGCGCGCGTCATCAACACCGCGAGCGTTGCCAATCGCTTTGGCAAGGTGCGCCTCGACGACCTCGACTCCCGCAAGCGCCCATATCTCGGCGGTTGGCGCGCATACGGAACCTCAAAGCTCGAGACGATCCTCTTCACGAAGGAGCTCGCGAAGCGCACGTCGCTGACCGCGTGGTCATTTCACCCCGGTTCGGTTCGCACGTCGTTTGGCACGGATTCCGCTGTCGGACGCCTCCTGATGCGGCTCGCGTCGGTCACCCAGATCACCCCGGAGGCCGGTGCCGTTCCGCTGATCGAGCTCGCCTCGAATACCGCGATCGATGCACCGAGCGGCACCTATTTCGACGGCCTCACGCCGAACGGTGCCACGGCACCGCAGTCGAATGACGGGCAGCTCGCGGCCCGCCTGTGGGAAGCGTCCGCCGAGCTCGTTGGCGTTTCGCCGCGCTAACTGATCTATCCTTGACCGCACGGATTGGTGGCTCGCGCCTTTCGATCCCCCAGACGAGAGTTATCGAGAGGTCCCATGTCTCGCCGACCGATTGCCACCATCGCGCTCTTTGCGCCGCTGGTCCTGATCGTCGCGGCCACATTGACCGGATGCGGATCGGGTTCTCCGGCAGCCCAGCCGACGAATGCGCCAACCGGTGCGAGCACGGGCCCCGCACAGAGTACGCCGACGGCCACTCCGACTCCGACGTTTATCCCGGACAACTACACGTGTGAGAGCATCCTGCCACCGGCGACGCTCGTTGTCTTCAAGAGCAAGGCATCCGCCGGTTTCACGCTGCAGAAGGACTATGTGGAGCGGGTGCACAACTTCGACCCGAATCTTTCGCTGTTCGACGACTACCACGGCATCCTGTGCCAGTGGGCGTACCCGAGCGCGACGAGGTCTGTCGATTATGGTTTCTCCGCGATCACGGACCAGCAGGCAGCGACCGAGCAAGCGACGCTGACCAAGAACGGCTACGCCGGAACGCCGGGCGACAACGGCACGGTGTTCGCGAATTCGGACACTACCGATTTCCCGGACACGTACCTGTTCATCAAGGGGTATTGGTTCTACGCCTCCGACAAGACGCTGCTCGACCTCATCGTCGAAAACGTGTTCAGCACACCGGACGAATAGGCATCACCAGACGGGCGGATGTCTGCGCTGCCAACCGATGCGGCGTTCCAGTTGGGCACCGAGAGCAAACAGCACGGCCTCGCCGCCCGGGCGTCCGACAAGCTGCACGCCCATCGGCAGACCGTCGGCGGTGAGGTAGACGGGCAGGGTGATCGCCGGCAGTCCAGTGACGTTCGCAAAGGACGTGAAGGGCGTGTATCGGACCTGTTGTTCGAAGTTCAGCTCGGGGTCGTCCTGCGAATACCATCCGATCGGTCGCGGTGTGAGCGCGAGCGCCGGCGTGAGCACTGCATCCACCCGGCTGAACTGACGAATCACCGACCGTTCATAAAGGGTGAGAGCGGCGAGCGCCGCGGCGAGGTCGCGCGCGGACAGACGCCGGCCGCGCTCAACCAGCCAGCGCGTGAGGGGCTCGAGGGAATCGAGCTCCACTCCGTCGACGGGTAGTCCGGCCGCGCCCGATTGCCACACCGTGCGAAACGCTGGCGCGTACGTGTCGTCAGGTTCGAGCGCGATCTCTTCGATTCCGTGACCGACGGCAGAGAACTCGTCGATGGCGAGAGCAAGCGCGGCCGACGCCTCGGCCGAGATCCGGATGTCGTACTCGGAATCCCATGGGGAGGTCGTCATCACCGCGAGCTGGAATCTGCCCTCGCCGCGCGTGGCAGGTCCGAGGAAGGCACCACCGTCCCAGCCGGGCGCGCGCACGGAGTACGGATAAGGACCGCCCGCGATCATCGCGTCGAGCAACATTGCCGCGTCGGCGACACTTCGGGCGAGAGGCCCGATGGTGACGAGGCCGCCCAGGGTCGTCAGTCCGCTTCCGGAGGGGACTACTCCCCGACCAGGTTTCAGTCCGACCAGCCCGGTCGCGGCGGCGGGAATGCGGACCGACCCACCGCCATCCGAGCCCGGGGCGAACGGCAGCAGGCCAGCGGCGACCGCGGTGGCCGCTCCCCCGCTGCTTCCCCCCGAACCGAGGTCAAGCCTCCACGGATTTCGCGCTGGCGGTGCGACGAGCGACTCCGTGTAGCTCGGCATTCCGAACTCAGGGGCGTTGGTCTTTCCGAGGCTGATCGCGCCTGCAGCGTCCAACACCTCGACGATCTCATCCGACTCGTCCGGGATGAAATCAGCGAAGAGTCTCGATCCGAAGGTGGTTCGCACCCCTTTGCGGCGATGGAGATCCTTGTCACCGATCGGCAGTCCCCACAGCGGCGCGGTGCGCGGCACCGTCGCCTCGAGCGTAGCCGCGCGTTCGAGCGCGGCATCTGCTGTGACGGTCGTGAACGCGCCCAGCGAGTCGTTCAGTCGGCCGATGCGGTCGACATAGTGGGTGACGAGTTCGATTGGGGTGATTTCGCCACGATGAAGCCAGTCCCACTGCTCCTGGGCAGACAGGTGATGGAGTTCGAACACAATTCGAGCCTAGTTGGGCGGCACGCTGGAACTATTTCGCTGTCGGCCTTGACATTGGTTGTCGAAGCTGGTTGGTTAGCTACATGAGTAACGAACCAATGAACCGAAGCGTTCATGGATGAATCGAAACCGATCTTCCTGCAGATCGCAGAGTCAATCGAGAACGACATCCTGAGCGGAGCGCTGGGCGAAGAGACCCAGGTCCCGTCGACGAACGAGTTCGCCGCGTTCCATCGCATCAATCCCGCGACCGCGGGAAAGGGTGTGAACCTGCTCGTCGATGAGGGAGTTCTGTACAAGAAGAGGGGCATAGGCATGTTCGTAGCGCAGGGTTCTCGCGCCCGTCTCGTGGCCAAGCGTCGCGACCAGTTCCACACCGAGTACGTCGAGCCCCTGCTCGCTGAGGCCGCGAAGCTCGGGCTGACCTCCGCTCAACTCGCCGCAATGATCACCGAGCCGATCGCGGCCCGGTCAACAACCGATAAGGAAGCCGCATCATGACCACCGTCATCGAGGTCAACGGCCTCACCAAGAAGTTCGGCCGCTTCACCGCGGTCGACAACGCCTCTTTCCGCGTCGAGAAAGACCGGATCTACGGCTTGCTTGGCCGCAACGGCGCCGGCAAGACCACGATCATGCAGCTGCTCACCGGGCAGCTGTTCGCGACCGCGGGTTCGATCTCCGTGTTTGGTGAAACTCCCGTTGAAAATGCCGACGTACTCGGCAACATCTGCTTCATCAAGGAGAGTCAGCTTTATCCCGAGGACTTCCGTCCGCGGCACGTCTTCGCGAGCGCACCCTGGTTCTTCCCCAACTGGGATGCCGACCTCGCCGAGCGCCTGATCGCCGACTTCCGAGTGCCCGTGAACCGACGGATCAAGAAACTCTCTCGCGGGCAGGTGTCTGCCGTGGGTGTGATCGTCGGCCTCGCCTCGAGGGCTCCGCTGACGTTCTTCGATGAGCCCTACCTGGGGCTGGATGCGGTGGCGCGGCAGATCTTCTACGATCGCCTGCTCGAAGACTTCTCCGAGCATCCGCGCACTGTCATCCTGTCGACGCACCTCATCGACGAGGTCAGCAACCTGCTCGAACACGTCTTCGTGATCGAAGAGGGGCGAATCATCGTGGACGCGGAGTCCGAAGACCTGCGCGGCGCGGCGACCACAGTCGCCGGCACGAAGGGCGCGGTCGACGCCTTCGTAGCAGGTAGAGAAGTTATCGCCCGCGAGGCGATCGGCGGGCTCGCCACGGCGACAGTCGGACCACTTTCCGCGGTCGATCGTTCGGCCGCATCCGCCGCCGGACTGGAGCTCTCCCCCGTGTCCCTCCAGCAACTCATCGTTCGCAAAACCACCGCCGCCCCGACAGAATTCGAGCAGAGCGCATGACCGCAATGACCATCACCCCGTCCCGTTCGCGAAGCCAAGGCGATTCGCTCAAACGAATCGTCGCCGTGACCCGACTGCACTTTGTCAATCGATTCGCGACGTTCTGGCTGCCGTCAATGATCCTTGGCTTCATCCTGCTGTTGAACATCGCGATCTGGTACCTGATCCTCGCGGCGACCGCAGGTGTTGACCGGGCGCAGACGGAGAAGGGATTCTCGTACTCCGGCGCCGTGTTCTACATCTTCATCTACATGCTCATAGTCGCCGTTCAGGCGATCAGCCGAACGTTCCCGTTCGCCCTCGGCTATGGGGTCACGCGGCGCAACTTCTGGCTGGGGTCATCCATCGCCTTTGGCCTGATCGCGGTTGCATTCAGCGCGCTGCTGACCGTGCTGTCCCTGATCGAAGGCTGGACGAACGGATGGGGCGTAGGTGGGCATATGTTTGCGCCGTCCTACATCGACGCCGGACCGTGGTACCTGCGGTTTGTGCTTTACCTCCTCACCTTCCTGTTCTTCCTGTTCTTCGGTTCGGCTGCGGCCGCGGTGTACGTTCGCTGGCGTTCGACCGGAATGATCGCGTTCTTCGCCGCCATCGCGCTGATCATCGTCGGCGCCATCGCCCTCATCACACTCACCCACAGTTGGGTCGCAGTCGGCACCTGGTTCGTGACGAGCGGACCTCTCGGCGTTGCTGCCTGGAGCCTGGTTGTGACGTTCGTCTCCGCGGTCGCCGGATACTTCATCCTTCGCCGAGCTACCCCGAAGAACTGAGGACCGGATACCCGCTCGAACTCGGCGGCAAGCACTAGCCGCCGCTATTTGAGCGACTTCTGCATCAGCACTGTGCCGAGCCAGCGGTCGAACTTGAATCCGACCTTTCCCATGTGCCCGATTTGCTTGAAGCCGAAGTTCCTGTGGAGCTCGATCGACGCATCCGCACCCTTGTCGGCGATAACCGCGATGATCTCCTTGATGCCGGCCGCTTTCGAGTCATCGATGAGCCTCTCCAGCAACGCCTTCCCGAGGCCCTTGCCCGTGGATGCCGGCCCGAGGTAGATCGAGTTCTCGACGGTGTAGCGGTACGCGGCCTTTTCCTTCCACGGATAGACGTAGGCGTAACCGAGAATCTGACCGCGGGGGTTCTCCGCTACCAGGAACGGCATGCCCAGCTTGGTAACGTGCGCGAACTTGCGACGGAGCTCAGTGAGCGAAGTCGCCTTCTCGTCGAAGGTGACCGTCGAGTTCATGACGTAGTGGTTGTAGATCTCACGAACATCCGGAATGTCCGCGAGGACTGCCGGCCGAATCGTGTACTCGAACGCCGTCTCGGGCTCAGGGGCGGGTTGCAGATGCGGGGGAAGTCGCCGTCGCGGCTGGTATTCCTCTTCGAGCACGAGCTCAGTCTTCCTGTTCTGCGGGTTTCGCGTACCGCGGTTGGTCGCTTGCGAGTTTACGCGTCGAGTGACCAGTCGATCGGCTCCGCGCCCTGGTTGCGGAGCAGCTCGTTTGCTCGGCTGAACGGTTTTGATCCGAAGAATCCGCTGCTCGCGGACAGGGGGCTCGGATGCGCGGACGCGACGATCGGGGTCGCCCCGAGGAGCGGGCGCAGCGTGCCGGCGTCCCTGCCCCAGAGGATCGCGACGAGCGGTGTGCCCCGAGCGACGAGAGCTCGAATCGCCAGCTCGGTGATCGCCTCCCAGCCCTTGCCCCGGTGCGATCCGGAAGCGCCCGGCGCGACCGTGAGAACGCGGTTGAGCAACATCACACCGTGGCGCGACCAGGTAGTGAGGTCGCCGTGTGGTGGCGTCGCAACGCCGACGTCGTCACGCAGCTCCCGGTAGATGTTCTGGAGGCTCCGCGGAATCGGCCGCACCGAGGGGTCCACGGCGAACGAGAGGCCGATCGGGTGGCCGGGCGTCGGGTAAGGGTCCTGCCCGACAATGAGCACCCGCACGTCCTTCATCGGATAGGTGAAAGCGCGGAACACATTCGTGCCGGCCGGCAGATAGCCGCGCCCGGCGGCCGTCTCGGCGCGAAGGAAGTCGCCGAGGCGGGCGATTTCGGGAGCCACGGGCTCGAGGGCTGCGGCCCACTCCGGGTCGATGAGTTCGGCGAGCGGACGTGGTCCGTTCACTCGCCCGAACCCGCTTCGAGCGTGTCGGCACCGAGGATGCTCACGATTACGCCGTCATCGCCCTCGCGCACCTGCCAGACGTTGCCGATCCCGCTCACCCGAAGCTCGCCGTCGCCGACGATGAGCACGGTGTCCTCGTCGACGCCGATGCCCCCGCTGACCAGTCCGGCGGCCGTTGCGGCGATCAGGCGTGCGAGATTGCCCCACTGGGCGGCATGTACCTCGATCGTGAGGTCCACCAGCCCGAGACCGGGCTCGACCGCGACCTCGTCGAGATCCTCCGCGTTGTCTTCGTGCACAACGGGGATGCCCTCAATGCGCCAGCCCCCGATCAGTGCCTCGTCAGCAGCGATCGCGGCACCGGCCGAGAATCCCAGGTAGGGCAGACCATCTGCCACGAGCAGCCGAATTTCGTCAACGATCGGCGTTACCGCGACGAGGTAGGCAGGGGTGAGTCCGCCGCCGACCACGAGTCCGTCGATGTCGGTGAGGAGCGCGGAGGTCGCGAAGTCACCCTCGTCGAGCACCGTCACGATCGGATCGCACGGGGCGACCGCTGCCAGCATTTCGGCGTACTTCGTGCTCGCCTCGACCGCGGCGTCGTCGTCCTCAGCGACGAGCAGCACTCCGACTCGGGGAATGGCCCGACCTGCGCCTGCAGCGCGCGCCGCTGATTCGGCAAGGAATTCGACGAACAGTTCTGGAGACCAACCGCCTCCGGCCAGATGGATGCTCATGCGTCAACGGTAACCGGAGGCAGCGCTGACCACGGAAACGCTATCCACCGATCTGTCCTGCGCCAGGTGAAGTCGGGTTCGAAGACCGTGCCGGGCTTCGTGTAAAGCACGACGGTTCGCACCTCTGCGCCGGCCGCCCTGAGCAGGTCGACCACCAATGCGAGCGTGCGCCCGGAGTCCGACACATCGTCGACCAGCAGCACCTTCTTGCCCCGAAGGGACGGCTGATCCAGCAGGGGCGGAAGCACGACTGGCGCCGGCAGTCGTTTGCCGACTCCCGTGTAGAACTCGACGTTCAGCGCGCCACAACTCTTGATGTCGAGGGCGTACGCGATCGCGCCGGCGAGCAGCAGGCCACCCCGCGCGACGGCGACGACGACATCCGGCGCGAAACCGCTGTGGAACACGTCGAGACCCAGATAACGGGCGGCCTCACCGAACTCGAGCCAGCCGAGGATCTCGCGCTCTTCTACCGGTGAACTCGCGGTGCCGCGGGAGTCGGATTCCATGCCCCAAAGGTAATGCGAATACGTTTCGCGCATGTTGCCAGCCGACGCTGCATTAGCATCCGATCATGGCGAAGCGCACTCCCGACCGCACTGGCGCGGTCACATTCCGACTTGTCGGATTCCTGTTCCTCGTTGAGCTCGTGAGCGGGATCCTGCAGGGCTACTACGTGCCGCTGATCCCCGACCTCGTCACGCACCTTCGGATCGAGACAGCGAGCTACAACTGGTTCGAAGCGGCGCAGCTCCTGCTGTCCGCGATCGTCGTGCCCGTTCTCGCCAAATTCGGCGATATGTTCGGCCACAAGCGCATCCTTCTGATCTCGACCGTGCTCACCGCCGGAGCGACCTGGTGGATGGCGTTCGCCGGCAGCTTTACGAGCTTCCTGATCGCCTTTGCGCTGCAGGGCTTTTACGTCGTATGGCTGCCACTTGAGGTCGCGTTGATCTTCGATCGCGGACGCCAGACCGGGCGAGGTCCATCGCAGACACGTCGCGCCGCAGGCTACCTCGTGGTTGCGCTTGAGGCGGGAGCGATCATCGGGGCACTCGCTGGCGGGCGCATCTTCACAGCACTTGGGCACGACGTGCCCCGCACTCTCATCGTGCCGGCGATCGCCGTCACGCTCGTCTTCTTCGCCATCCTGTTCGGTGTGCCCGAGTCGAAGCCGTTGCCCGGCCGCACGCTCGATGCGCGGGGATTCGCGCTGCTCACCCTCGGTCTGCTGCTGATCACCGGCGGGCTTGCGTTCCTGCGCATTTCGGGGCCGGGAGCGTGGTGGGTCTATCTCGTGATGCTCGCCGGTGTCGCGGTGTTCGTGCCGTGGACCAGGTTCGAGCTCGGCAGGAAAGACCCGGCGATCGACCTTCGGGTATTCGCCCAGCCAACGATGTGGCCCGTGCAACTCACCGCGGGCCTCGTCGGGATCAGCCTGCTCGGCGCCCAGGCCCCGCTGTCCACGTTTGCCGGAGCGGACCCGAAGAGCGGAATCGGCCTGGGGCTGGATGCCTCGAGCATCTCGAACATCATCGGCGCGTATCTGGTGTCGATGATCATCGGTGCGCTGCTGTTCCCGTTCCTCTCCCGGTGGAGCAGCCCGCGGATCGCGCTTATCGTCGCCACATTCTTTGTCGCCGCCGGATATCTTGCATTCGTTCCGTTCCACTCGACGGTCACCTCGACGTTTATCAACATGGCGGTGGCCGGACTCGGCTCGGGCGCACTCGTCGGCGCGCTTCCCGCTGCGGCCGCGGCTGCGGCACCGCGAGGGCAAACTGGCGTTGCGACTGCCTTGACCAATACCACCAAGACCATTGGCGGTTCGTTCGCTTCCGCGACCTTCGCGATCGTCCTCGCCTCGACGGGCATCCTTTTCGCCGGGAAGATGGTGCCAAGCGAAGGCGGCTACCTGACGGTCTTCACGATCTGCGGATGCGGCGCTCTCGTCGCAGCGCTGCTGCTGTTTCTCGTTCCGAAACTCGCGTTCGCGGATGTCGAGGTCGAATCAGACCTCACTCCCGACGTCGCATCCAACGCGAAGGTCTAGCTGGACCTGGGCTTGAGCTCGCCCCGGATCACCTTGTGCGGCGCGGCCTGCGCGACAGGCTTGATGGTGACCAAGTCGAGATTGACGTGGTTCGGCAGTTCGATCGAGTGCACGATCGCCTCTGCGATGTCTTCCGCGTAGAGCGGGTTCGGCACATCCCTGTAGACAGAGTCGGCGCGAGCCTGATCCCCGTCGAACCGCACGAGCGAGAACTCGTCGGTCTTGACCATTCCGGGCGCCACCTCGAGAACTCGCAGCGGCTCCCCCGCCAGTTCGAGTCGCAGCACGCCGACGACAGCGCGCGCAGCGAACTTCGCCGCGTTGTAACCGCCGCCGCCCTCGTACGCGATGTGCCCCGCGATCGACGTGACCGTGAGGATGTCCGCAACGCCGCGTTCGAGAGAACCCTGACGAAGCAAAGGAAGCAGTGCACTCGTCACCCGCTTGACCGCAATGACGTTGATGTCGAACATGCGCTGCCAGTCGTCGGGATCACTGTCTTCCACCGATGCCATGCCGAAGGCGCCGCCAGCATTATTGACGAGCGCGTGAATCGGACCGGAGGCGGCGAGGTAATCCCGCAGGCCGTCAACATCGCTCTGCCTGGTCAGGTCGGCGACGAACACTTCTGCACCGGTTTCTTCGGCGAGGGCGCGGAGCCGGTCCTGTCGACGGGCGACCCCGACGACATCCCACCCGTGGTCGCGAAACAGGCGAACGGTGGCCGCTCCGATTCCCGAACTCGCACCGGTCACTACTACGCGATTGTTAGCCATTCTTCTAACCTACCCGGCGGCGGACGGTGCTCGATCCGGCGGCCGTCCGTCTCGTGTTGTTCGCAAATAGTCGGAGGATAGGCTGAACGCGATGACCGCTACCGTCTCCGTTCCCGGCACCAAATCGGCCACTCGAAAACAACGAGTTCCCTTGTGGGACAACGCGCGCTGGGCCAGCATCACGCTCGTGGTGATCGGCCACGGAATTCAACGCCTGACCAAGTCGGACTACGCGTTCGACCTGTATCTGTTCATCTACGCGTTCCACATGCCGGCGTTCGCGATCATCAGCGGGTATTTCTCCAAGGCCACGCCTCCAGGGCGCAGGCAGATGGTCAGCCTCGTCACCGACATCCTCATTCCGTATGTCATCCTGCAGGCGATCTGGAGTCTCGTTCAATATCTGGCGGAAGGCAAGACGGGGTTTGATCCGGCCGAGCCTCACTGGACCCTGTGGTTTCTCGTCGCCCTCGCCATCTTCCGGGTCGCACTCCCCTACCTCGTGCTCCTGCGCTGGCCTCTGGTCTGGGCCATCGGGTTCTCGATCGGTGTCGGCTATCTGAACAGCGTCGACAGCACCTTCTCGCTCTCGCGCGCTATCTCGCTGCTGCCGTTCTTTCTGCTGGGCTGGCAACTGCGCAAGTGGCGGCTTGTCGACCGCTGGCGGGTGATGCGCAGCGGCGTCTGGGGTGTTCGTGCCGCCGCGATCGCGGTCTTCGCGATCTGGGCCGTGGTCGTCATTTCGTTCGTGAAGCCGTTCCGTGCGTTCGCCCTTCAGAACTGGTTCATGTACGACGACTCGTATTCGGGGCTTGGCGAGAACGAGTGGTGGTCCGGATTCGTGCGGCTCGGCACAATCGTCCTTGCCACCCTTCTGTCGTTCTGCTTCCTCACCCTGATCCCTCGTCGGACGACCTGGTTCACCGACTTCGGAAAAGCCACGATGTACGTCTACCTGTTGCACAGCTTCGTTCTCTACCCGCTCCGCGAAACCGGCGTGCTCAAGGGTTCGCATTCTTCGGCAATGTGGCTCCTGAGCATGGTGCTCGCGTGCATCGCGATCTCGATCGCGCTGTCCAGCCCGCTCATCCGCACGATCTTCCGACCGCTCATAGAGCCCAAACCGCTGTGGCTGTTCAGAAGGGAGGAACAGGTCGAGGTCACGACGAGCGAAGTCGGTTCGCGCGAGGACGCCTCGAAGCCGCGCCATCCAAGCCAGTCCGACGGCAAGGTCTCGCGGGTCGATCCAACGGGGTCCAAACGCAGCTAGTGCGCCACCGTGGACCGCTCGACTGCATGGCATCGGTTGCGTTGATTACGTCGTGTTTCACCTGCCGTTGCCCGGGTGAATCACGATGCATAAGCTCACAGCAAGTGGGCACCCGTTCGCCCGCCCGAGGATTCAAGGAGACGCCGTGAGCGACTGGAAATTTGAAACAAAGCAGGTGCACGCTGGAGCAGCGCCCGACCCAACGACGGGTGCGCGCGCTACTCCGATCTACCAAACGACTTCGTACGTTTTCAAAGATGCGCAGCACGCACAGAACCTGTTCGCGCTTGCCGAGTTCGGCAACATCTACACCCGCATCATGAACCCGACGCAGGACGTAGTCGAACAGCGCGTTGCCGCGCTCGAGGGTGGCACCGCCGCTCTCGTCGTCGCTTCCGGTCAGTCCGCCGCGACGCTCGCCGTTCTCAACATTGCCGAGGCCGGCGACCACATCGTCTCGTCTTCGTCGATCTACGGCGGAACGTACAACCTGTTCAAGTTCACGCTGGCGAAGCTCGGTATCGAGGTCACCTTTGTCGAGGACCAGGATGACGCCGAGGAGTGGGCCGCCGCGGTGCGCCCCAACACGAAGCTGTTCTTTGCAGAGACGATCGGCAACCCGAAGATCAACATCCTCGACATCGCGTTGGTGTCCGGTGTTGCTCACGAGAGTGGCATCCCGCTGATCGTCGACAACACGATCGCGACGCCGTACCTCATTCGTCCGTTCGAGCACGGAGCCGACATCGTGCTGCACTCGGCCACCAAGTACCTCGGTGGTCACGGCGCGG
>JAUZFR010000076.1 GCA_030840335.1 Actinomycetota bacterium
CGATAGCGGGACCGAGAACATCCTCAACTGCGGCGACCGCCTTGAGCACGCCCTTGCCGAGGTAGCGCGACTTGTCGCCGTCGCGGAGTTCGTAAGCCTCGAAAGCACCGGTGGATGCGCCGGACGGCACCGCGGCACGCGCCACCGTCTCGTCGTCCAGGACAACTTCGACCTCGATCGTCGGGTTGCCCCGCGAGTCGAGAATTTCGCGGGCGATGACAACGTCAATGAGGGCCACGGGGAACTCCTTGTTTTCTCTGAACTGCACAAGCACGATTACATCGGCGCTTTGGGGGATTGTGGATCGTCCGTGGGAAATCCTACTGCGCGGCGATGGGCCGAAAATCGAGATCTGCCAGCTCGGTGGTCGCGCCCACGAACGCGTACCTCGTGTATCCGGCTGTCGAGAGTTGGTCGAGCAGCACCTTCGTGTTCTTGATTCGACGCTCGAGCCGAACGCGCACGGGAGACACTCCGGGCGGATCACGCAGTACCTGGGTCTTGAGAGCGGCGATCTTCGCTGCGGGCACGTCATCGTCGTAGACGAGAGCGATCGCATCCGTTCTCTCTGAATTTTCGAGTTCGACCAGGTCGACCAGACGCTCGAAGCCGAGTGAAAACCCCGTCGCCGACACATCCGTGCCGAGAAAACGACCGATCATCCCGTCGTACCGACCACCACCTCCAAGCGAGTACCCGAGATCGGGGTGCGTCACCTCGAAGATCGTGCCCGTGTAGTAGCCCATTCCGCGCACCAGGAACGGATCGAACTGCAGCAGCGACCGATCAATACCGGCGGCCTCAACGGCGTTGCCGAGGTCGACGAGTTCGCGCACGGCATCCTCGTCGATGCCGTCAGGCAGCTCGCGACGGATCGCGCGGTCGCCGAAGCTCACGAATTCCATCGTTCGCGCACGCGTCAGGAAGCTCTCGAGCGCGTCGATCGCCGTCGTCTCGCCGGGAGCTCGGTCGCGTAGCTCGGCGACGACGCCGCCAACCGCGATCTTGTCGAGTTTGTCGAGAACGATCATCACCAGTTCTCGCGAGCCGACCGAGAATCCGAACGAGTCGAGCATGCTGGTGAGCAGCCGACGATCGTTGATGTGGATTCTGCAGTCGTTCAGTCCGAGCGCGCCTAGCGTGGCCGCGGTTGCGACGATCAGTTCGACCTCGGCGAGCCAGCTCGGTTCGCCGATGATGTCGATGTCGCACTGCACGAACTGGCGATAGCGACCCTTCTGCGGACGCTCCGCTCGCCACACCGGGGCAATCTGGATCGCCCGGAACACGCTCGGCAGTTCAGCTTGGTGAGTTGCGTAAAAGCGAGCAAGGGGCACCGTCAGATCGAACCGCAGCCCGAGGTCCACGAGCGCGAGCGGGTCACCTCCTTGCGCGACAGCGGCATAGTCGTCGGTGGTGAGTCCACGCTTGAGTACGGCGTAGGCGAGTTTCTCGTTGTCTCCGCCGAGACCGGCGTGAAGGCGCGAGGAGTCCTCCATGACCGGAGTCTCGATCTCGTCGAAACCGTGGTTGCGAAACTCCCGCCGGATGACGCCCAGCACGTGCTCGCGCCGGGCCTTCTCTTCGGGCAGAAAGTCGCGCATCCCACGCGGAGGGTTTACCGGGCTAGCCACGGAACGATTGTGTCATGCCCATCGGTCTGGCTTGCCTACCCAGCGATGCTGGCTTACCTACCCAGCGATCTGGCTTGCCTCCTCAGCGATCTGGCTTGCCTGCCCAGCGATGCTGATCAGCTGTTCGATACGTTCACGGTGACGCGCCATCACGACAAAGAATGCGGCGGTCGCGGCTTCCTCGTCACCGTTCAGAACGAAGTCGTACTGGATTCCGTAGAAGCTGTCGACGATCACGCGGGACTCGAGTCGTGCATCCTCATCCGAGAGTCCCAGCGACTGCAGCGCGTTGATGCCCATGCGGTGCCAGCCTTCGTAGAGGTTGCGCGAGAAACTCAGGTCGCGGGGATCGACGGCCTCGATCAGGGATGCCTCGAACTCGAGCCGCTGGAGCTGGCGGTTGCGGGGCTCGAGAGTCCACTCCCACGATTCGACCAATCCGCCGAGGTATACATCAATCGATGTGGGGTTTTTCAACAGTCGCTCTTCGATGCCGCTCGACCTGGTTGAGACGGCCGCGACGATCTCGCTGAGCAGTTGTGCGCGTGTGCCGAACTGGTAGACGAGCGTGTAGGTGCTGACTCCGAGGGCTTGGGCGATCGTTCGGAATGAGACTGATGCCAGCGACTTGTCGAGGAGGTAATCGATGATCTCACTCAGCAACTGCGGCTTACGCAGAGGGTCGTGTTGACGCGGCATTTCATTAACATAACGCACGTTCTCACAACGCTGAAAATTGCTGTATCATGTTTTTCAGTGCGTGGCAATGGTGCCGCATCAGCCTGAAGAGTTGGTGTGCACGCACAATAGTTCTGGGTTAGCGCGGGGGTTGCACTTTCCATCCGACAGGAACGACGTACTGGGTATAACCGTCGTTCTGAGGCCGGTTGTAATCCCATCAGGGCATCGCCCAAACGTGATGACAATTGGTCTGGGTGCCCTTCCTTATTCGGGTTAGGGAGGGCACCATTTCCCGCAGTGCTTTCCAGGTGCTGAGCATTCCAGCCCCGTTCCAGGCGCT
>JAUZFR010000181.1 GCA_030840335.1 Actinomycetota bacterium
AAGGACGAAAACCCCGGACTCGCGGGAGATTGGGTTAGGGGGCGGCGGCGGCGAGGGCGTCGGCGGCGAGCTGCGCCGAGCGAGGTGCGTCGGTCATCCAGAGCGGCACGACCGAGGCACGGATGCCCGCGGCCTCCACGGTTGGCGCGAGTTCGGCATCGAGTTCATCGATCAGCCAGGCGTCGAGCACCCCGCCATCGACTCGTGACCGGTAATGCAGCGCAACCGCGTCGGCGCTCGTCGCAACCCCGATGGCGCTGAGGCAGGCATCCGCCATCCCGCGCACGACCGCCCCGCCGATGATCGGCGAGACTCCGACCACCGGTGCAGCGGTCGTTGAGAGGGCATGGCGAATGCCCGGGATGCCCAGAATCGTTCCGATGGAGACGACCGGGTTCGAGGGTGCGAGCAAGACGACATCGGCCTCCGCGATGGCCGCCAGAACCTCGGGAGCCGGAGTCGATTCGGACAGGTTGCGCTGCACGAACTCCCGAACCGGAACTGTCGCGCGGTGCCGCGTCCACCACTCCTGGAAGTGGAGGTCCTCGCCGCTCTGCGCGATGACATGGGTCTCGACCTCGTCATCCGTGACGGGAAGAAGCCGCACGCCGAGATCCCACCGCGACGTGATCCTCGCTGTCGCCTCGCTCAGAGTGAGACCGGCTCGCAGGTATGAAGTGCGCGCGATGTGGGTGCCGAGATCCAGATCGCCGAGAGTGAACCAGTCCCAGCCGACGCCGTAGGCGCGCAACTCGCCGCTCACGCGCTCGCTCTCGCCGAGGCGACCCCACCCGCGAACCTCGTCATTCTCGCCGGCGAGCGTGTACATGATCGAGTCGAGGTCGGGCGCGATTCGCAGCCCGGTCAGCCACATGTCGTCACCCGTGTTGACGATCGCGGTGATGGATGCGGTGCTGCCGCCGCTGCCATCCGGATACGCCGCGCGCACGTGTTCCCGCAGGCCGCGCAGGAATCGCGCTCCGCCGACCCCGCCGGAAAGAACAGTGATTTGTGGGCCTGGTGCGCTCTCGAGATTGCTCATTATCTGGTCAGGGTACCGGGGCTGCGTGCGGGACCGCTGATCCGGCAGTGGGAGGATGCTTCGGTGAGCGAAGAATCCAACCCGTCACCTTCGAGCGGGGGCGCCCCTGACATGCGACTGCACAACCTGCGGATTGTGGTGGAGTCGATCGAAGGGCGATCGGTCTGCGGGATGCGCGTGGGCGACTTCTGCGAGGTGACGAATTCGAGCGAACTGCGCATCCCCGAAGGCAAGCACTTCTGCATGTACGCGTTGGCATCCGCTCTTCCACTTCTGCCCGCCAAACAGCGCGATCTGCCCGCTGGCGACTGGCTCGAACGGGACACAAGAGTCGCCTGCCCGGATCCTGACGAGCGCGTCATTCTGCGCATCGATCGAATCGGTACCGTCGACCTTCGTTCGAGCGACCTGACGTGACCGAACGCGGCGAACTCGTCGAGATCGGTCTCGGCATTCAGTCCAACAAAGCGCCCGGTCGCTACGCGGAAGTTGCGATGCGGGCCGAACGCGTCGGCGTCGACGTGCTGAGCGTGTTCAGCGACCTGCTGTTTCAGCCGCCGCTGCCCGCGCTGCTCGAGATGGCGCGGGTGACTTCGCGCGTGCGTCTGGGCGTCGCATGCTGGAATCCGTACACGCTGCATCCGTACGAGATCGCCGGACAGTTCGCCGCGATCGATCGAGCCTCGAATGGTCGCGCGTACCTGGGTCTCGCCCGTGGCAGCTGGCTCGAGTCCGTCGGCGTTTCGCAGCCGCAACCGGTCGCTCATCTCGAGGAGGCGGTCGGATTCATCCGTGCGCTCCTTGGCGGCTCCGGATCGGGCTTCGACGGCGATATCTTCCGCCTCGCACCGGGAGCGCGGCTTCAGTACGACGTTGCGCGCACCGAAGTGCCGGTGCTGATCGGCAGCTGGGGTCCCCGCGGCGCCGACCTCGCCGGTCGCGTTGCCGACGAGCTCAAGGTCGGTGGAACGTCAAACCCCGCGATGGTCGAGGCCACGCGGAGTCGAATCGCGGTCGGAGAGCTCGCAGCCGGGCGCCCGACCGGGAGCGTTGGCGTGGTCGCGGGAGCAGTGACCGTCGTTTCGCGCGACGGCCGGGCCGCACGCAATCTCGCCCGAAGCGAGGTCGCGATGTACCTCGACGTCGTCGCAAAATTCGACCAGACGATCACACTGCCCGACGGCCTCCTGGATTCCGTCGGCAGGCTCGTGCGCGACGGCGATATGGATGCCGCGGGTCGCGCCATCCCCGGAGATGTGCTCGATCTCTTCGCTTTCAGCGGCACCCCCGACGACATTGCCGCGCAGGCGCAGTCACTCATCGACGCGGGAGTGTCGCGCGTCGAGTTCGGTACGCCACACGGATTCGACGAGCTCGAAGCCATCGACCTGATCGGCTCGGCGGTAATCCCTCAACTGGATCGCCGCCGCGTCGGATAGGCGGTCGAGCCAGCACAGCACATTCGCAGGTACCGTATCGGGTGGAGTCTGGCAGACTCACAATGTGAACTCCTTTCCCGCGAAGTTCGAGCCGGGACACGCAGATGTGTCCCTCTCGGTCGCTGAGGCCATGCCTATCGACGACTTCCTCGAGCGTTCTCGTGCGATTGTGGACACGATCGCCACAGTGATTGACGGAAAGTGGAGCGCGATCGACATCGCACTCACGGTTCTGCTGGCAGAGGGCCACCTGCTCATCGAGGATGTCCCGGGAGTCGGCAAGACAATGCTGGCCAGGGCGCTCGCCCGCAGCGTCGACTGCTCGGTCTCGCGGATCCAGTTCACTCCAGACCTTCTGCCCGCGGACATCACCGGAGTTTCCGTCTTCAACCAGTCTGAGCGCGAATTCGAGTTCAAGCCTGGGCCCGTCTTCGCGAACATCGTCATCGGCGACGAGATCAACCGCGCGTCGCCCAAGACCCAGTCGGCGCTCCTCGAGAGCATGGAAGAGCACCAGGTCACGGTCGACGGAAAGACCTACGTTCTGGCGAGCCCGTTCACCGTTGTCGCAACGCAGAATCCGATTGAGATGGAGGGCACGTACGCGCTCCCCGAGGCTCAGCGCGACCGCTTCATGGCACGCATTTCGATGGGCTACCCTGACCCCGAGTCCGAGATGGCGATGCTGCGCACGCGCGCGACCTCCAGCCCGCTCGACGCAATCAAGCCGGTCGTCGGCACCGCGGAACTCGCATCCATGATCCAGACCGCGCGCATCGTCTTCGCGAGCCCCGCGGTCGAACAATACGCGGTCGACATCTCGCAGGCGACCCGCCGAGACTCGGAACTGCGGCTCGGGGCAAGCCCCCGCGCGACTCTCCAGCTGGTGCGCGCCGCGAAAGCTCGTGCCGCGCTCGATGGCCGCGATTTCGTGCTGCCCGATGACATCAACGCACTCGCGATCCCGGTGCTCGGACACCGCCTCATTCCCTCCGGCCGGGTCGGGGTCACCGTCGGTGGCTACTCGGGCGAGACCATTGCCGAAATCGTGTCGAGGATTGTTGCGGAAACGCCCGTGCCGCTGGGCGCTCGCGCGCGCAGGTAGCACACTGCCATGACGGGCCCGGGTACGCAACGAAGCGTTCATACGAGTCTCGCGGTCAGCAGGAAGCGAGCGACGGGAAGACGCCGGCCGGTCCCCGCCAATTCTTCCCGGCCGACGGTGCGCGGCCTGGCTTTCATCGGGGCCGCCGTGCTTTGCGGGGTTCTCGGCTACGGCCTCGGCCGCAGCGAGCTCCTGTACGCCGCGGGCTTCCTCATTCTCCTGCCGCTCGTCGGCCTCGTCATCGTCCGGCTTCGACCGCTGCGTCTCACGGTCGTCCGCACATTTTCTCCCGCGGTGGTGACCGCCGGAACTCCAACGGTCGTTGAGCTGGATGTGCGCAACGTGTCGTCGTTCGCGAGCGCCTCGGCCGCCTGGTACGACCGCATCCCGTGGCTGCCGGGGCGCGCGGGACCCGGCGTGCTTCCGGTACTTCCGCCCGGGGGAGTCGCGGCCACCCGCGGAGCCAGGCTCGGCTATTCGCTCCGCCCCACCCTTCGCGGGGTGTACAGCATCGGGCCCCTCGAGGTGGAGTACACGGATCCTTTCGGGCTTGGCGTGGCTCGTGCGGAAGTCGGCAGCTCGCAGTCGCTGTACGTGATTCCCGCGGTCGCTCCTCTGGGCGACAGCGGTCCGATCTACGTGTCGGGCGACGGAACCGCGCGCCTGATCCAGCGGATGGCCACGGGCAGCGACGACGACCTGATGACTCGCGAATATCGCACCGGAGACGCGCTTCGGCGGGTGCACTGGCGCGCATCCGCCCGGCACGGCGAACTCATGGTGCGGCAGGAAGAGCAGCGAAGCTTCCCGGAGGCGCGATTGTTGATCGACACCCGCCTCGATGGGTACGGTGGCACGATCGCGGAATTCGGCTTCGATGACACCGGGTTCAGTTGGTTCGAGTGGGGTGTCGGCATGATCGCCTCGCTCGGAGTACACCTTCACCGCTCCGGATTCCTTGTGCAGGTCGTCGAGACCGGTCCCCGCCAGATCGCTCCGCTCGGCGACTCGAACCAGGGCTCCGGGCAGGACATCGAGTTTCTCCTGAGCCTCGCCGGCCTTCGGCTCACCGAGCCACGATCGCTGGTCGGAAACCGCGGCACCGATCGGGCACAGGGCGTGCTCGGACCGATCTTCGCCGTCGTCGCAGACCCATCCCGCGACTCCCTCGAATGGATTGCGGCGCAGCGCCGACCGTACGAGGCCGGGGTCGCGTTCATTCTGCAGACCGGGTCGACTCGGGCCTGGGAGCAGCTCGCCGCCGCCGGCTGGACCTGCGTTCCCGTGGTCGACACCGATGACCCCGCCGTGGCGTGGGCGAGCGTCTCCCAGTACATCCCGCAATCGGCTGCGGAGCGATCATGACGCTCACCACTCCTGCGCAGCGACAGGCCGCGGGCACCATGGACTTCCGCATGAGCGGGCTGCTTCTGCTCGGCCTCGCGGTCGCAACCGCGAGCCTGCACACACTTCTCGGCGACGTCGGATGGTGGCTCGGCGCCTTCGGCATGATGCTTATCGTGTTTGGCACCGCGGCGGCCGCTCGCTATTTCTTCCGCCAGCGGTGGCTGGGAACGGTCGCCGCCGCAGTAGTCGGAACCCTCGCCATCACGCTGTTCTTCGCCGCAGATACGGCGTTTCTCGGTATCATTCCGACGGCGACCACTTTTGCCCAATTCAGAACGCTGATGGATGCCGCGAGCTCGTCGGTCGCGGTGCAGTCGATCCCTGCCGACGCGACCCCCGGCATCCAGTTTCTGGTCTGCTGGCTGATCGCGTTGATCGCCGTCGCTCTCGACGGCGTCGCCATCTGGTGGCGCTCTCCCGCATGGACCGGACCGCTTCTGCTCATCGTGGTCGTGGTGCCGAGCATCGTCTCGCCGGATCTGTCCGATGCGTTCTTCTTCGAATTGACAGCCGTCATCTACCTGTTCATCATCCGGGATCGGCTTCGACGCGTGCAGCCCGGAGTCGCGGTCGTCGTCGGAGCGATCGCCGTGCTCGGCGCGCTGGTCGTGCCGCTGGCGCTCCCGCCGGTCACTCCTGCGAAGGCGAACGGAACCGGTACGGGCCTGATCGCCGAGAACATCAACCCGATCATCAACCTCGGCGACGATCTGCGGCGGGCGACGCCGACGCTCGCGTTGACCTACTCGACGACTTCGGACACCGGGCTCTACCTTCGGCTCACGACGCTCGAGCACTTCGAAGGCAAGCAGTGGGCGCCGGTTGAATCGCCGCCTATTCCGGGCAACAACGTCTCCGCGGTCGGTGCAGCGCCGGGGCTGACCAACGGGGTGGAAACTGCCCAGGTCTCGACCACCATCCAGGTCGCGAACACCACGGGTCGCTGGCTGCCGGTTCCCTATCCGGAGACGAAGGTCGAGGGACTCAAGGGCAGCTGGTTCTGGGAGCCTGAGGCGCTCGCCATCCGTTCACAGGACTCCAATATGCAGGGCCAGAAATACTCGGTCTCGAGCCTCGACGTGCAACCGACCGACAAGCAGATGGAGAACGCGCCGCGGTCGCCGAACTCGCCTCTCGCTGTGGTGCCGAAAGGCCTCGATCCGATCGTCGCAAAGACCGCCAAAACCGTCGTCGGTAGCGCGAAGACCGACTTCGACAAGGCGGTTGCGCTGCAGAACTGGTTCCGCGGTGGCACTTTTACCTATTCGGAGCACACTCCCGCACTGTCTGGATTCGACGGCTCGGGTCTCGACGTGATCGTGCCATTCCTGAAGTCGAAGAGCGGGTACTGCGTTCACTTCGCGACGACGATGGCCGTGATGGCGCGCACGCTGGGAATCCCGTCGCGCGTCGCGGTCGGATTCCTGCCCGGCAAGGCGACGCATCCGAAAGGTGCCGACGTCACCGTCTACAAGGTGACCTCGAACGACCTGCACGCGTGGCCGGAGCTGTACTTCGAGGGCGTCGGCTGGGTGCGTTTCGAGCCGACACCGAGCCGCGGATTCGAGCCTGACTTCCCGTCCGCCCCGTCCGCGCCGTCGACCTCCGGTCCCACCGATCCCTCGAGCCCTGGCGCAACGAGCGCACCGACGACGACTCCGCGAACCGCGCCCCGACTGCCCGACGAGACGACGACGACAAGCGAGGCGGCGCTCACCAACACCACGACCATCCCCGCAACGGGATGGGCCGGACTGATCGCACTCGCCATCCTGCTCATGCTCGGCGTGCCGGCACTGCTTCGCCTCGTCATGCGGCGTCGTCGACTCGAGTCGGTTCGCGAGGGTGACGACTCCGCAACTCGCGTCTGGGAGGAGCTTCGGGAAAGCGCGAGAGATCTCGGGATCGACGCGCGTGTGTCGTCGACCCCGCGCCAGCTCGCCGAGTATCTGGCCGAGTATCTGGCGGCCGGGCCGACCCCCTCGACAGCGGCGCTCGCCGCCCTCGATGAGCTGCGTACCACCGTCGAGGACGAGTCCTACGCGTATCCGGCGTACACGTTCGTGGGCGAGGCGATGGCCAGCAACCTGCAAATCGTCTTGCGCGGTCTGCGCCGCGCGACCCCGCTGCCGCTTCGACTGCGCGCGGTGCTGCTGCCCCCGACGCTCGTCGATCGTGCGCTCGGGCGAAGCGTCGTTCGCGCCTAGCCCTCAGGCGCGGCTTGCTGTTGCCAGCAGCGCGCCGACGTTGTCGAAATCGTGCGGCACCTGCCCGACGGTCACGCGGATGAACTGACCGCCCGGCGACGACAGGAACGGCGTACCCGAGGCGACGCGGATTCCGGCTGCGGCGAGCTGCACGACCGCGTTGCGCTCGTCTTCCACGCGCATCCAGAGGTTGATGCCGTCGGCGACGCCGATGTCGTACCCGTGGGCGCGAAGCGACTGAGCGAGGGCGACCTGTCGTTCGGCATAGGTGCGGCGAGCGAAGGCAACCTGGCCGACGGTCTCTTCATCGGTGAGCAGGTCGTAGAGCACACGCTGCAGCATTCGCGAAGTCCAGCCCGGGCCGAGGATGCGGCGCGCGATGAGCCGGTCCATGAACTCCTTCGGGCCGCCGATGGCCGCGATTCGAAGGTCGGGACCGTGCGACTTGGAGAAACTCCGGATGTGGATGACACGATCCGGCAGGAACGCTCCCAGAGAGACGTCCCCGCTCGAGCTGATCTCGCCGGAATGGTCGTCTTCGATGACGACGGTGTGTTCGGCGGTACGGCTGTTACGGATGACGCGGGCGAGCTCCCGCGCGCGATCGACCGTCATCGACACCCCCGCTGGATTCTGCGTGCGCGGCTGCAGCACAATGGCCGCTGGAGAGCGCTTGAGGGCTTCGGCAAGCGAATCCGGCCGGACGCCCTCTTCGTCGAGCTCGACGGGCAGTCGCTCGATTCCGTAGTGCTCGATCAGGTCGAAGATCGGCGGGAATCCTGGATTTTCGACGACGACCCGGTCGCCGAACTTCAGGAGGAGGTCGAGAGATCGGGAGATCGCGTCCAGCGCGCCATCCACAATCGTCAGGGTGCCGGGCTCGAACGGCCACGACTTCAACAGCAGGTCGCCGAGCTCGGGGATGACGGGCTCGTCAAAGTAGCTGAGCGTACCCGCGCGGCTCGATACACGGGAGAGCGCCGGGGCGATGTCGGGCAGCAGCAGCGGATCGGGCGTACCGGTCGAGAGGTCGAGCCGCGCATCCGGAAGTTCGGTCAGATTGCGTGATCGCGGGGGGAGCCATGAGGTGCGTTCGGCCTGCACGAAGGATCCGCTTCTGCCGCGCGAGACGATCAGGCCGACCCCGGCGAGAGCCTGCCACGCGTGGCTCACTGTCGCGGGGCTGACGCCCAGATCGGCGGCGAGTTCGCGAACGGTAGGCAGTCGGTCGCCCGGAGCGAGGTCACCGGAGGTGATCAGGCGAGCGATGGTGCCGGCGATTCCGCTCGGGCTCGGATCTTCGACGGAAAACGCTACAGACTTCACGCGACCTCCCGTAGGTTTTACGCCAGAGTCATATTCTGAAACGTAAGAGAAATGTTTACGGCGAATAATAACAAAAAGCAAGTCAGTCGGAGGTATTCATGACCGTTGTACGAGCAGCTCTCACCCAGACCACCTGGACGGGAGACAAAGAATCAATGATCGCGAAGCATGAGCAATTCGCTCGAGATGCGGCCGCGCAGGGCGCCAAGGTCATCTGCTTCCAGGAACTTTTCTACGGTCCGTACTTCGGCATCATCGAGGATGCCAAGTACTACGACTATGCAGAACCCGCAGATGGGCCCACGGTAAAGCGCTTCCAGGCTCTCGCCAAGGAGCTGAAACTGGTCATCGTTCTTCCGATCTACGAGGAGGAGATGCCGGGCGTCTACTACAACACCGCCGTCGTCATCGATGCGGACGGCACCGACCTCGGCAAATATCGCAAGCACCACATCCCCAACCTCGCCCAGTTCTGGGAGAAGTTCTATTTCCGTCCGGGCAATCTCGGCTATCCGGTCTTCGACACCGCAGTCGGAAAGATCGGCGTGTACATCTGTTACGACCGGCACTTCCCGGAGGGGTGGCGCGAGCTCGGACTGAACGGCGCCGAGATCGTATTCAACCCGTCGGCGACGAAGCCGGGGCTCTCGAATCGACTGTGGGAGCTCGAGCAACCCGCCGCTGCTGCGGCCAACCAGTACTTCATCGGCGCAAACAACCGCATCGGCACCGAGAGCGACGAGTTCGGCGACCTCGCCGTCACGTTCTACGGCAGCTCCTACTTTGTGGACCCCCGCGGCAATTACGTCGGCGAGATCGCCAGCCAGGACAAGTCCGAACTGGTCGTTCGCGACCTCGATCTCGGCGTGATCCGCGAGGTTCGCAACTCCTGGCAGTTCTATCGCGACCGTCGCCCCGACTCGTACACCGCGACGGTGAGGCCGTAACTGATGACGAAGACGCTGATCAAGAACGGTACGGTCGTCAACGCGACCGGCACCGCATCCGCCGACGTCCTGATCGACGGCGAGACAATCGCGGCCGTGCTCGCGCCGGGTTCGACGCTGCTCGGTTTCGATCTCGAGGCCAATGTCGACACCGTGATCGATGCCGCCGGCAAGTACGTGATTCCCGGCGGAATCGACGCCCACACGCACATGGAGATGCCCTTCGGCGGCACCAACGCGAGCGATACCTTCGAAACCGGAACCCGCGCCGCGGCCTGGGGCGGAACCACCTCGATCGTCGACTTCGTCGTGCAGTACCCCGACCAGAACATCCTCGACCAGTACCACCTCTGGCACGAGAAGGCCGCCGGCAACTGCGCGATCGATTACGGATTCCACCAGATCCTGTCGGATGTTCAGGATGCGTCGCTGACCGCAATGGATGAACTCATCGACGAGGGCGTCACGAGCTTCAAGTTGTTCATGGCGTACAAGGGCGTGTTCCTGTCGGACGACGGCCAGATTCTGCGGGCGTTCCAGAAGGGCGCCCAAAACGGTGCCCTGATGATGATGCACGCCGAAAACGGCGCGGTCATCGATGTGCTGGTGAAGCAGGCCCTCGAGGCCGGAAACACCGCTCCGTACTTCCACGGGACGTCGCGCCCGTGGCAGGCGGAGGAGGAGGCCACTCATCGCGCGATCATGATCGCCGACCTGACCGGCGCTCCGCTGTACGTCGTTCATGTGAGCGCGAAGCAGGCCGTCGAGCAGATCGCGGCCGCCCGCGACCGTGGCAAGAACGTCTTCGGTGAGACCTGCCCGCAGTACCTCTACCTGTCGCTCGAAGAGAATCTCGGCGCCCCGGGCTTCGAGGGTGCGAAGTGGGTCTGCTCGACGCCGCTGCGATCGAAAGAGGAGGGCCACCAGCACCACATGTGGCAGTCACTTCGCACCAACGACATCCAGATGGTCTCGACCGACCACTGCCCGTTCTGCATGAAGGGCCAGAAAGACATGGGAATCGGAGACTTCTCGAAGATCCCGAACGGAATCGGTTCGGTCGAACACCGCATGGACCTCATGTACCAGGGCGTCGTCGACGGACAGATTTCCCTGTCCCGCTGGGTCGAGCTCACCTCGACCACACCGGCGCGGATGTTCGGAATGTACGGCAGGAAGGGTGTCATCCAGCCGGGTGCAGACGGCGATGTCGTCGTCTACGACCCCGCCGGGCATACCTCGATCGGCCTGAACAAGACCCACCACATGAACATGGACTACTCGGCGTGGGAGGGATACGAGATTGATGGGCACGTCGATACGGTGATCTCTCGCGGCAAGGTCGTCGTGGATGACAACCAGTACGTCGGCACGAAGGGTGACGGCAGGTACTTCAAGCGCGGCCTCTCGCAGTACCTGATCTAAGGAAGCACGATGGATTTCGGAGCAGTACTTCAGACCAACCCGCCGGCTTCGCGCACGGTGCATCTCGCCAAACTCGCCGAGCAATTCGGATTCAGCCACGTCTGGACCTTCGACTCGCATCTGCTCTGGCAGGAACCGTATGTGATTTACAGCCAGATTCTCGCCGAGACCAAGCGAGTGATCGTCGGCCCCATGGTGACCAACCCGGCCACAAGGGACTGGACCGTGACGGCGTCCATTTACGCGACGTTGAATGAGATGTACGGAAATCGCACCATCTGCGGCATCGGTCGGGGCGACTCGGCCGTGCGGGTGACGAACGGTGCGCCCACGACCCTGAAGACACTGCGGGAGTCGATCCACGTCATCCGCGAACTCGCCAACTCGCGCGCTGTCGAATACAACGGTGCGCAGCTGCAGTTTCCGTGGAGCGTCGGGTCGACGCTCGACATCTGGGTGGCCGCGTACGGGCCGCTCGCGCTGAAACTGACCGGCGAAGTCGGCGACGGCTTCATCCTGCAGCTTGCCGATCTGGACATCGCTGAATGGATGATCAAGACCGTTCGCGACTCCGCGGAAGCGGCCGGACGCGATCCGATGTCGATCGAATTCTGCGTCGCCGCACCGATGTACATCGGTGACGACTGGGAGCACATGCGAGAGCAGTGCCGTTGGTTTGGTGGGATGGTCGGCAACCACGTGGCCGATATCGTCTCCAAGTACGGGACCGGCGGCTCCGTACCCAAAGCGCTCACCGACTACATCGCGGGTCGCGAGGGTTATGACTACAACGAGCACGGACGCGCGGGCAACACGCACACGTCGTTCGTGCCGGACGAGATAGTCGATCGATTCTGCCTGCTCGGAACCGCAGACCAGCACATTGAGAAGCTCAAGGCGCTCAAGGAGCTCGGCGTCGACCAGTTCGCCGGTTATCTGCAGCACGACAACAAGGAAGAGACGCTTCGCGTTTACGGCGAAACGGTCATCCCCGCGCTCAAAGACCACGTGACGGCGAAGGCATGACCCGCGCGCGACCGATCATCTTCGGCGTCGTTGGCGTCATCCTGCTCGGCGCGCTCTGGGAAATCTACAAGGCGGTCGGGCCCGCTACCGGCGTAGTCATCGGCGGCATCACGGTATTGCCGCGCACGAGCGACCTCGCAATGCCGCACCTGCTCACGATGTGGAACAGGCTCGGCGAGCCTGTGCTCTCCCAACCGGGATCGCCGCCACTCTGGCAGGCTGTGGTCGCCGCGGCGGGATTCACGCTCGGGATCGCCGCGATCAGTTGGGTTATCGGTGTGGTCGTGGGCATGCTGCTCGCCGTACTCATGCAGAGGTTCCGCACGGCCGAGTCTGCGTTGCTGCCCTGGATCATCCTGAGCCAGACCGTGCCGATCATCGCGCTCGCGCCGCTGGTCAGCGGTTTCGGTTCCCAGCTTCCGAACTGGCAGGACTGGATGTCGGTGGTCGTAATCGCGTCGTACCTCGCGTTCTTCCCTGTGTCGGTTGGCGCGCTGCGGGGGCTCGAATCGCCCGAGCAGGCGCACATCGAACTCATGTACAGCTACGGGGCCGGCTGGTGGACGACCCTCCTGCGACTCCGCCTTCCCGCGAGCGTGCCGTATCTCCTCTCCGCCCTTCGGCTCGCCGCGGCGAGCGCGGTCATCGGTGCGGTTGTCGCCGAGGTCTCGATCGGGCTCGAAGGCGGGGTCGGCCGCATGATGGTGGAGTTCGCCTCCGCGTCGAGCGGTGATCCAGGCAAGCCGTGGGCACCGATCTTCGGAGGCATCGCGATCGGACTGGTCGCTGCCGGCGCGGTCGCACTGCTCGGACAGACCCTTCGCAAGTACCGCCGAACCGAGGTGGCGTCATGAATGCCGTAGTAGTCGAAAATGTCGGCAAGATCTTCACCGTCGCCCGGCGCGGCACCGTTACCGCGCTCGAAGACATCAGCCTGGTCGTGGCGCCGGGTGAGTTCGTCTCGCTGATCGGACCCAGCGGCTGCGGCAAGAGCACCCTGCTGCGACTCATCGCCGACCTCGACCAGCCGACGACGGGCGCAGTGACGGTATTCGGAAAGACCGCGCGCCAGGCGCGAATCGATCAGAACTACGGGATCGCGTTCCAGCAGGCCGGCCTGCTCGCGTGGCGAACCGTCGCGCAGAACATCGAACTTCCGCTCGAACTGCACAAGGTTGCGAAGCCCGTGCGGCGAGCGCGGGTTGCGGAGTTGCTCGAGCTTGTCGGGCTCACCGAATTCGCCGACCGCTACCCAGAGCAACTCTCCGGCGGAATGCAGCAGCGCGTTGCAATCGCGAGATCGCTCGCCGAAAGCCCGGGACTCCTGCTCATGGACGAGCCGTTTGGCGCGCTCGACGAGATGACGCGTGAGCGCATGCAGAACGAACTCGTGCGCATTCGCAAGGAGACCGGTGCGGCGGTCGTGTTCGTCACGCACTCGATCCCTGAAGCGGTGTTCCTCTCCGATCGGGTGGTCGTGATGTCGCCGCGCCCCGGTCGCATCCGCGACATTGTGGCCGTTGATCTCGGCGGCACAGACGTGCGCGACGAGAACCTGCGCGAAGCGACCGGCTTCTTCGCGACCGTGAGCGCCGTGCGCGAAGCGCTGCACGGCACGCCGGTTGACGCGGTAAGGGGTGTAGAGAACAGATGAGGAGCATCCGGATCAGAGCGGTCGTCGCACCCGTAGTATTCGGGGTCGCGGCGCTCGTGGTCTGGCAGCTTGCGGTCATCGTTCTGAACATCCAGCCCTATGTTTTGCCGGGGCCCGTGAACATCGGCACGATGTTCGGCCA
>JAUZFR010000007.1 GCA_030840335.1 Actinomycetota bacterium
CATCCCCCAGCGCACCCGACGCCCACGCGGTGAGTCCGGCCATAGATCAAGGGAAGTCGGCGCCCTCGGCTGCCCCGTGGGAGAAAATCGGTGCTGCGGCGCGAGCCATGACCGTGCACTTGGCGTCCACATTGGACGCCATCACCCATCTGTCGTCGACAGAACTGACCGCAACGCGAAGCCCAGGCAGGGCGAGAAGCACACTCCCGGGCCATTGCATGCGAGAACTCCGCGATCGCGCGGTCGCGATCGGTACCGGTGGTTCGCGGAACGTCGCGATGCCCATCGCCCCGATTTGCGAGCGTTGATGCTTTGCGGTTGGTGGAGCAAACAACCGGAGCGCTAGCGGCATCACCCCATTCCCATGTAGGCGCGCCTACACATGAGGAGGATAAGTGGGGGTTTTGAGGGTAAAACCCAGCGATGAATAGCTCGCCCTTCCCTTGTAAACACAGGGAAGTTTGGCATTGGCACACATTCCCGACACGGTTTCGATTCCCGTCACTCGCTCCATGTCAGTTCTCACGCAAAGCGAGACTGTTGCGTTGAACCTTCGGTCCCGCGTTGGGCGTCAGTTAAGTCTAGGGTCGGCCATGTGCTGACCGTAGCCGTGACCATCCCCGGCCTCCAGAGTGAGGGTAAATCACAGACCGTCGTCTCGGCCGCGACCGCGGACGTGGTCGTGGTCGCGGCGGGCTGAAGATTCTGCGACAGAACTCCCCAATTGACGACTGGCGACGTCTTGGGCGGGTTCCGTTATTGCCCGACGAGCGCTGCGCGCACCATCGCTGCCTCGCGCGCGCTGTCTTCCGCCATCGCGGCATAGTCGTCATCGGGGCCGGTCGGCTTCCATCCTTTGGCCATCGACCGGTACACCTTCGCGTCGGCGTCGAGAGCGCGCTCCACGACATCCCAGTCCGAGCGGCGGAGCGTGATCGTGCTCTTCTGATCTTTCGCTGGCCAGTGCGCGAAGCCGTCCGCCGTCTTGGGCCAGTCAGGGATCTGCGCGAACCCCGCATCGCGGATGCGGCTGCCCGCCTTGGCGTCCGCGGAGACACCGTCGTCGGTCGAGTCCTGAGTGAAGTTGTCCATCGTCGCGTCGATCGCGAGCCAGTCTGAGGTCGGCATCGTTATTGCTGTCGGGGTGTGGTCGACGGCCGACGCATGGTGAGCGGATGCTTTGGGCACCGGCACGCCCGGATCGGTCGAGCCCGCGCATCCTGCCAACGCACCGACCACGACGATCAACGGAAGCGCGAGGAATCGGAGCATTCCGCAAGTCTGCGGCACTGCTGCATCTCGGCCAACCCCCAGAAGTGGTAGCTCAGGCGGCCGCACTTTAAGGCGTCGACGGTGCCGCTCGGCGTCGCTACGCTTGGCAAATGAGAGCGCAGGTTCGATTTTTCTTGGCCATCGCTCATCGAGAAATCCGGTCGCGGAATCGTTGCAACGCCGGCCGGACTGGCCCTGGCCACCGAGAGCGACGATGTGATCGCCAGCCTCACCCGCCTGGGCAAGGTGGTCGATGACCTCCGCGAAGGGAGAACAGGGCGACTCACCATGGGCTACTTCGCCTCAGCCGGGTTCGCCTGGATGCCGCGGCTTGCCAGAACGCTGATGGAGGAGTTCCCCCACCTTGTGCTGGAGCTGAGCCTCAATGACATTGCGAACGGCCCGAAGCGTCGGCCGGTCGACCTCGATCTCGTCGCCGAGAGCCCGCATCGCTCCGAGGCGCCACCCGCGGGATACCGTCGCAGAAACCTGATCGACGATATCTACGTCGCCGTGGTGCCGCGCGAGCATCCTCTCGCCGATCGCGAGAGCATCTCACTCACCGAGCTGGCCGACGAGTCCTGGGTGGACACCGATGCACCAGAGGGCGAGTGCCACATCACGGTCGGACGGGCAGCCGCGGCCGCCGGGTTCGTGCCGCGCTACGCGGTGCAGACCCAGGATCACTACACGGCGATGGCGTTCATCGAGCAGGGCGTCGGCGTCGGCGTCTTTCCCCGGCTCGCTATCGCGGATCTGCCCGGCGGTGTCCGCGCGTTGCAGATCGTCGATCCCGAGCCGTCTCGGAGGGTTTCGCTTCTCGTGCGAGAGTCTGCTGCTGCGTACCCCGCGATCATCCGAGCGATCGAGCTCTTCGATGAGCTCGCGACTGCGCCGTACTTGAACTTCCCCGGCAACACGAGCGTCAGAGACGTGTTTGTCGATTGAGTTCGCTATTCGAGAACGTGTAGCGGCGTGAAAATGCGCATGACCGAAGGGCCCCTGTTCGCCCAAAGCGCGTATGGGATTGCGCGCAACGCGACTCGTTCGCCCGTCGGAACTTTGGGCGGCCCCATCTGTTTCCATCCGGCATTCTGCCATTCGGAGTCGTCGCGAACTAAGGCTTCGGCCGTGATGAGGACTGTCGGTTGGCCGAGGAAGTCTTCGACAAGCGTCTCAACGAGCTCCGCTCCTCCCACGATGATCTCGACACGGTTCAGGTCGACTGACGCATCCTGATCCCGGCTTTCAAATGCGTAGACCTGTGGGCCACGCTCGATCGCGACCTCGCCGCGCACGGCATCGACGGCCGGATGCGCCACCGTGAGCCGCGGAATGATGGGAATCGACACCGAGATGACGTCGCCGGCAGTCCAGGAGCGTCGCAATCCGGCGTACCCCTGAGCGGAGCGGGTGACCGGCACGGCTATTCCGTTCACTGCGATGTCGATCTCGTGAGCCCAGTCCGGTATTCGGATCTCGAAGGTCCATTCAGCGTCGGTGGTCTCATTGATCGTGATCGCGATCTCGCCGTCGACCGGATAGGCGGTGGCGATCGAGATCGCGACGTTGCCGGCGTGCAGCGGGAATTCCAGGTCGCTCGGCATGTACTGGTGTAGCTGGATGCCGTCCGCCGTGTGGGTCGCGAGGTACGCGGAGAGCGATGCGATGGTGCGCATGATGTTTGGTGGGCAGCACGCGCACTCGAACCACGTCGGCCGGGTGCCAGGGGCATCTGCTCGGTCCGGCCGCGCATCCGTCGGCGCCGCGGGCAGTGGCGCTCGACGCTGCGCCGGATTGTTGTAGAAGAACGCGGTGCGATCGACCGATGTAGATGCCGAGAGCAAGTTATAGAGCGACCGCTCGATGACATCGGCGAAGCGCGACTCTCCTGTTGCCAGCAACAGTCGCCACCCGACCATGATGTTGCCGATCGTCGCGCAAGTCTCGCCGTACGCGAGGTCGGGAGGAAGCTCGTAGCTCTCGCCGAACGCTTCGCCGATGAAACGCGACCCGACCGCTCCCGTGAGATAGGTCTTGGTCGAGATCATCGAATCCCACTGCGTGATAGCGGCATCGAGCAGAGCTTGTTCCCCGGTCTCGATGTACAGGTCGACCACTCCGGCGAGCAGGTATATTGCGCGCACCGCGTGACCGACGACCGTGACCTCATCGCGCACCGGCGTGGCGTCTTGGTAGTAGGCACTGTCGGCGAAGCCGTCGAGTCGCATGTGTCGATGACCGCGCAGGTCAATGAACTGCTCGGCGAGATCGAGATAGTTGCGGTTGGCGGTCTCGCGGTACAGCTCGACGAGCGCCATCTCGATTTCTTCGTGCCCGTCGGATTCGAGCTGTCGGCGGTCGCCGAAGTCCCGCACTACGACGTCGGCGGCGCGTACGGCGAGGTCGAACAACTCCGTGCGCCCGGTGCTCCGCTTGTGCGCGATGCCGGCTTGGATGAGATGGCCGATGCAATACAACTCGTGACTTTTGACGAGATGCCCCCAACGCACGTCGAGTCCGGCCTGTACGAAGGAGTTTATGTATCCGTCTGCTTCCTGGGCACGACCGACGATGCCGGTGAGGTCGCTCATTAACTCGTCAAGCTCTTCCGATCCCTCGTTACCAAGGTCCCAAGCCACCGCCTCGAGCGCCTTGTAGAGGTCGGAGTCAGTGAACCAGAGGCCACGTCGCTCGGTGGTCACGCCCGAGGTCGGGTCGAGGCGACGAAGGCTGTCGATCGTGCCGTCGCTCTCCAGCCAGGCGAACGCGTGCGGGGTCGTCGTTGTGCGGTTGTCGCGCTGCCACTCGGCCCAGGTTCCACTGGTGATGTGTGCGCCGTCGATGCCGATCGGGTGGACGGCGAGCTGACGGGTCGCGGCAGGCAGGACCGGTGCGACGGGACGGATATTCTTCACGAAAAGTGCTCCTTGGATGTGCGAAGGGGTCGGGTGGTCGGGGACGACGGGTCGGTAGATCACCCTCGGAGGGCGCCGTTCACGAGTCCCGACACGTAGTAGCGCTGCAGGAAGAGATAGAGGAGTAGCACGGGCACGATCGTGATGACCACGCCTGCTTGCAGCGCGCCGTAGTCGACCACGCCGTAAGCGTTCTGGCGCAGGCCGACGAGCATCAACGGCAACGTGTACTGCGACCCGTCGTTCAGGAAGATGAGCGGCGCGAGAAATTCGTTCCACGATGCGAGGAACGAGAACAGCGCGACCGTCACGATCCCCGGCGTTACCAGGCGGAGCGAGATGTAGCGGAATGCACCGAAGCTGGACGCGCCGTCGACGAGAGCGGCTTCCTCCAGCTCCTGTGGTATCGACTCGAAACTGTTCCTCATCAAGAAGACACCGAACGGTAGCTGGAACATCACCAGGATGAGCGCCAGCCCGACGACCGTATTTGTCAGCCCTATCCAGCTGAGCACGATGTAGAGGGGAAGAAGGATTGTCGCATACGGCACCATGAGGATCAGCAACGTCGTTCCGAAGAGCAGGCTCTTGCCGTGGAATTGAAACCGCGCGAATCCGTAGCCCGCAAGCACGGTCACGATCACCGTTCCGATCACGACAAGTACCGAGAGCACGATGCTGTTCCACAGGTAGACGCCGATGCCGTCCCCGTAGGTCGCCAGCTTCGCGTAATTGTCAAGCGAGAAGGACTGCGGAAACCAGGTCGGCGGCTGTTGGTTCGCCTCGGCCGGAGACTTGATCGAGTTGAGCACGGCCCACAGGATGGGCAGAAGGAAAATCGCCGCCAGGATGCTGCTGAAGAGGTGATAGCCGACGCCGGCGGCGAAGGCGCGCGTGCGACCGGTCTTGCGGCGACGCTTCGGGATCACTCGTTCCGGCGCGGCCCGCACTGCTTCGTCGAGTGTCATTTGTCTTCCTTGGTTCGCAGGAACATGATCTGGATGCCATTGAGCAGCACGAGCGCGATCACGAGCACAATGGACAATGCGGCGGCTTTGCCGAGGTCGAACTTCGTGAACGCCGTGTTGTAGATGGCGAGTACCAGCGTGACCGTGCTGTTATCGGGCCCGCCGCGCGTGAGCACCTGAAACTGGTCGAACGCGAGCAGCGAGCCAGTGATCGACAGGATGAACAGCAGCGCGAGGGTGGGGCGCAGGTATGGGAGCGTGATGTAACGGAGGCGCTGGAGCGTTGACGCGCCATCCATCCGCGCCGCTTCGTAGAGTTCGGCAGGTACAGACTGGAGTCCGACCAGCAGCACGATTACCTGGAAGCCGATGAACTTCCAGACCACGAGGGTCATCACAGTGAACAACGCCTGCCCTGGCGTGGAGAGGAATCCCCACGGTCCCTTGATCAACCCGACCTTCTCGAGAATGTCGTTGGCGATCCCGTTCTGGTCGTTCACCGAGGCGTACCAGATGAGCGCGGCCGACGCGGTGCCGACCACGTACGGCAGAAAGAACGCGGTGCGATAGAACTTCGCCCCGCGACGCTGCGCGTTGGACACCGCAACCAGCACGAATGAGACGCTGAAGATGACAACTGTCGTCATGACCGTGTACAACAGCGTGAACACGATCGCGCCCGTGAAGAGAGTGTTCTGCGGAATCGCCTGGTAGTTGGACACCCCTGTAGGCGAGGGGCCGCCGAGCAGCGGCCAGTCCTGGAACGACATGAAGATCAGCACACCGAGCGGTATGACGAAGAGCACACCGATGATGACCGCGGATGGCGCGACGAACAGCATCCCGGTGCCCGCTCGACGAGTCAGCGTGGAGTGCTTGCGGTCAGGCGGGGATGCGGGCGCAGCACGCACTTGTTGGGCTTGCGTTTTGGTCGGCCTGGACATGACGTGATCTTCGAACTTTCGGATAGTGGTTGATGCGGGACGCCGCTCGGGCGCCCCGCAGCAATCCGATGGGGAGGTTAGTCGATCCGACTAGTTCGCGGAATCCAGGTCTGACTGAATTGCCTTCTGCGCGACCGTTAGCGACCCGGTGTTCCCGTTGAAGATGTAATCGCGTATCGCTGTCAGCCAGGGGCCGGTGCTGTCGTTGATCACGGTTCCATACTCGGTGGCCGAGGGCGTGTACCCGTTGGCTAGGCCCTTGATGGTCGCGACGACCCGTGGATCCTTCGAGCTGAACTCGTTGTCGGCGAGATCGACTCGAGCCGGAAGGTTGCCGCTCTTGGCGATGATGTCGACCTGAGCCTTTTCGCTGAGCTCCCACTTGATGAAGTCAAACGCCTGATCGAGGTGCTTCGAATTCTTCGTGATGCCGATCACGTCGCCGCCAACGAAGGTCGAGGACGCGCTCCCGTCGGGCGCGGGCAGCGGGGCAATTCCCCAGTCGAATTTCGCCTTCGCCAGAGCTCCGAAGTTGAAGTTTCCGATGGGCAGGATGCCAATCTGGCCGGCATTGAACGACGCCGGCCAGGTGGAGCCGTCCTCGGTCTTGGCGGCGGACGGGATGATGCCCTCGTCCCACATCTTTTTGTACAGCGCGAGCGTGGCGTTCATGGCCGGGTTGTCGATCGACGCCTTCGTGCCGTCGTCCTGGAACGCGGGTGTGCCCGCCGCCGATCCGATGGCCATCATGTCGTACGCGTTGCATCCCGCGCAGTTGCCACCGAAGTAGAACCCGTAGGTCTTGCCCCCGAGGGCGCGGATCGCCTTCGCATCGTTGTAGACGTCGTCGAAGTTCTTCGGCGCCGCTTCAGGGTCGAGGCCGGCCTGCTTGAACAAGGTCTTGTTGTAGATGATTAGCGATGAGTCGACAATGAACGGCGTGCCGTAGATCTTGCCGTTCTTGCTGGCTGCCTTCGAATGGGCGGGAGTGAGATCCTTGTAGAAGGAGAGCGCTTTCACCTTGTTGGTGATGTCCTGATAAAGCCCCTGCTTGACGTAGTTCGGCGAATAGACGACGTCTGCGGCAAGTAGGTCTGGCAGGGCATTGGCACCTGCCGCGGCTCCCACCTTCTGCTGGTAGCTGTCACCGGGGACGATCGTGAGCTTGATCTGGTTCTTGTGTGTCTTGTTGTATGCGTCGACCAAGGGCTTCGGCAAGTCGCCTGTTCGCGCCCACATCGTGAGGCTGGTTCCGTTGTCGGGCTTGGATGAGGTGGACGAAGCGGCTGGAGAGCATCCAGCGAGAGCTACGGCTGCAATACCCGCGACTGCGATGAGGCTGGCAATTCGTGCTCTCGGATTGGGGCTGTGAAGTGCTGCGAGTGCCATGATGATTTTCTCCTTTGAAAACAGGTTGCCTCTGGGCTTGGGTGAAATATCGCGCAACTGCAGCTGTGTTTCCGCAACGGCTAACGATTTCCTAAAAAGTAGCCTCCATTTATATGCGACGCAAGACAATCATGACTATTTGCGACACCAATTGCGGAAACATTTCCGCGCTGATAGGTTCGGCCATGCGTACCACTCACAACGACACGCGGGAGGAGAAAGAATGTCACTGTCACCGCGAAGAAGGCCCGTTACTGTAGCGGAGGTCGCAGCGATAGCCGGTGTTTCTCCAGGCACTGTCTCCAAGGCGATGAATGGGCGCGGGCAGCTCAAAGAAGAGACTCGTAAGCGAGTGTTGGCTGCCGCAGAACAACTTGGATTCACGCCGAATCTCATGGCGAAGAGCCTTTTGAGCGGCCGAACGTATACGGTCGGCATTCTGACTACAGACAGTATTGGACGCTTCACCATTCCGATTCTTACGGGGGCTGAGGACGCGCTCGGTGCAGGTCAGATGTCTTTGCTGCTCTGTGAAAGCCGAGGGGACCCAATCCGCGAGCAGCACTACCTCCGGATTCTTTTGGCCCGTCGTGTCGACGGAATAATCGTCACAGGGAGGTCAAGTGACATGCGCCCGTCTATCGGTCGCGACATCCCGGTGCCTGTCGTATATGCGCTTGTGCAATCGGAAGACCCAAATGACTTGTCAATTCTCCACGACGACGGGCAAGGGGCGTTCACCGCGGTGGAGCATCTGCTCGCCACTGGCCGGAGGAAGATCGCCATTGTGGCCGGGCCAATTCGGCACTCCGCAACGCAGCATCGCGTTGACGGTGCTGAACGCGCGCTGAGCACCGCTGGAGTTTCAACTGCGCTAGGAGGCCCCTTGTATGGCGAGTGGAGCGAGCAATGGGGTCGTGAGGCTGCGATCAGACTCATCAAGAGCGATATGGAAGTAGATGGCGTGTTTTGCGCGAGCGATCAAATCGCTCGCGGCGTCGCCGATGGGTTTCGTGAAAATGGTTTAGACGTTCCGCGGCAAGTTGGCATAGTGGGCGTCGACAACTGGGATGTTATGGCCGCCGCTTCACGCCCGCCCCTCACCACAATCGATCTCAATCTGGCCGAGATTGGTCATGTTGCCGCGACCCGCCTGCTGTCGGCGATCGACGGTCATCTCATTGGCAGAGGCGTTGAATACGTCGCTAGCAGTCTGGTGAAACGTCGATCGACAGAGATCGATTAGAGAAGAAAGAACGCGGTCGAGATTTCAGCTACTTCGGTTGGTGCGCCTGCAGCGCGATGTCAACTTCTGCACTGGCGTCGTTCTGCATTTCCACGCTCGGACGTGTGCGCTAGAAATATCAAGTCAATCGAGATCAATTTGCCTGAGAACTGACTCCAAAACGTTCGCGAATCCGGAGTTATCGTCCTTCCCACGGCTCGGAAAGGACGATAACTCCGGACTCGCGGGATGGAGGCGCCAGCTGGTCGCGGCGGCGGGTCAGGTAGGCGGCCTCGGCTGTGTTGCCCGACAGGTCGATGGCTCGGTCGTACGCCGCGCGCGACTCCTGACTGCGGCCCAGACGGCGCAATAGGTCGGCTCGGGTGGCGTGGTAGGCGTGGTATTCGGCCAACCTGTCGTCAAGCCGGTCGACGAGAGCCAGCGCCACGTCGGGGCCGTCAATCTCGGCGACCGCGATGGCTCGATTGAGGGCGACGATCGGCGACGGGTCAAGACTGACCAGCTGGTCGTAGAGTGCGACGACCTGTGACCAGTCGGTGTCCCGCACGTCGCCCGCGGAAGTGTGCACCGCGTTGATCGCGGCGAGGAGCTGATAGCGACCCGGGGCTACCCCGGTCGCCAGGCGCTCGCGCACCAGGTGATGGCCTTCCGCGATGAGCGCTGAGTCCCAGGCTCCACGGTCTTGCTCGGTGAGGGTCACCAATTCGCCGCTGGCCGACATTCGGGCGTGGCGTCTGGCCTCGGTGAGGAGCATCAAGGCCAGCAGTCCGGCCACCTCACCGTCCGCCGGCATGAGGGCACGGATCAGGCGCGCGAGTCGGATCGCCTCGGCGGTCAGCTCGTGACGAATGGGATCGGTGTCAGGGCCGGTCGCCAGGTAGCCCTCGTTAAAGAGGAGGAAGAGTACCGCGAGGACACCCGATACACGCGCCGGCAGATCCTCCGTCGACGGCACCCGATACGGGATGCGAGCCGCCCTAATCTTGTCCTTCGCGCGGGTGATCCTCCGCCCCATCGTGGCTTCCTGCACAAGGAACGCCCGCGCAATCTCCGGAACAGTCAGCCCGCCGACCATGCGCAGCGTCAGAGCCATGCGGGCCTCCATCGCGAGCGCCGGATGGCAGCAGGTGAAGATCAGCCGCAGCCGGTCGTCATCGATGGCGCCGACGGGCTCAAGCGGATCGTCGTCGAGCACCATCAGAGCCTCCCTGTGCTTGTCGTCGCGCTTGTGTTCGCGCCGAATCCGATCGATGGCCTTCCTGTTAGCGGTGGTCGTCAGCCACGCGCCGGGATTCGGGGGCACGCCATCCGCTGGCCAGCGCTCGACGGCGATCGCGAATGCCTCGCCCGCAGCATCCTCGGCGATGTCGAGGTCACTGAAACGCCTCGTAAGGGATGCGACCACTCGCGCCCACTCCTGGTGGTGGGCGCGAGTGATCGCCTCGCGAGCGTCGATCACGTTCACCTGACCAGGAACGGACGCACCTCGATCCTCCGGTTGCAGGCCTTCGACCCGTCAGTGGCAAGCTTTAGCGCCTCGTCGAGGTCGGCAGCCTCGATGATCCAGAACCCGGCGAGGAACTCCTTCGACTCCACGAATGGCCCGTCAGTGAACACCGCCTGTTCGCCCCGGTTGTCGACCACCGTGGCCGCGCTGGGAAAGCCAAGGCCCCCGGCGAAGACCCAGCGGCCCTCGGCTTGCAGCCGATCATTGAACACGTCGATGGCAGCCATCTCGCCCGCGGTTGCGGAGTCGTCTTTCTGTGCGGCGAGCGCCTGCCCGTCGTCGATTACGGAAACCAGATACTGCATGTGGGGTCATCTCCTGTGGTTGGGAGCCGCCCCTCGCGGGCGGCCACTCACCATTACTACGAACTACTCTGCCCCGATCCGACACCGCCTCCCGGATTTTTTCACGGACTGTCAGTTCGGGTGCCCATGAAAGTAGGGGCTTCGCGAGCGAAGACGACTTCGGGAGTATTGGAAGCGATTGCATCCCACGACACGGAGAAACAGATGAGCTGGCCCGCAAAATACTTCGTTGTCCAAGCTTCCATCGATGACTTGGCGGCAAGCGTCGACAAGTACCTCGGCGGCCACCTGTCCGCATCGGACGACACGCAGACCCCTCAGGGCTTCAAGGGGATGGACTACTACCTCTCCTTCTGGATTCGCAACGTGGCTGGGGGTCTCATGGTGAACGAGATCGAGGCAGACGGTGGATCGGAAGCGCTTCACGTCATCGCGTACGCGGTCCCAGGACTCCTTGGGCGCTCGAAGGCCGTGGGGATTCTGGAGGGCATAGTCGGGTCAGTGCCAGGAGCGAAAGAGCAACCCTTCCCGGATGGCCCGCGCGCTGGCGATCTCGCATTTGTCTAGCCACCACAACCGGCCCTCAGCACCAGCCGTTACGTAAGGAGCCACATGTTCAAAACTGACGCATCCAAGACGAAGACCGGCAACTGGCAACTCGAAGGTAGTTGCAACAAGGGCCACACCGTCTTCAAAGACCAAATGCACCCGAAAGGGCCTTACAAGTGCCCGTATTGCGGTGGCGACGTCTACTAGGCAGAAGTAGAGCACTAATCAACCCGGATGTGAGGTTCACGTGGGCGGCATTATCGGATCGGTCTTGTTCGTGGTCGCGGTGGTTGTGCTTGCGATCGTTGCGAGCCGACGGAAGCACCGCCAGCACGCAATCGACATTCAACAACTCATCGAACTGAGGGGACGGGTCGACCAGCATCCATCGACGGAAGACACGCCCGGCTCACCAGAGCCCAACCAGGTGCTTGGCGGAAACGCTGAGCCAGACGCATCGACGAAATAGGGAAAGCTAGTGAGCAAACGGCATAAGTTCTTTTGGACCGGAATCGACATCGAAACATCGCTCGACCCTGAGCGGATATGGCTTGCTGTTGCGGAGGCGATCGCCCAGGCAAAAGGGAAGATCCATCTGACTGCCGAAACCCCGCTGCTCAAGGCATACGACATCAAGGGTTCCGAGTCGATCTTCGCGACCAGCCCGGAGCTTACGTTCGATGTGCAGATCTCCGATGAGTCGGCGGGTCGGCGAGCAGTGCGCACCCACGTCATGCGGGCGTTGCTGAAAGACGGCAGCGTCCCATTCGGGCCGAAACGAATGCTTGGGCAGAAGGCTTATATGAGGTTCGCGGAAGCCCTGGGGGCTCATGTGTCTCAGGCCGACCCTGCGGCAGCGGTGACATTGAGGCAGGGTCCGATGCCGGACGGATTCCCCGTGGACGCTCTTACGTCCCGCGTCGCCCCGCCCGGAACAGCGGTATGAAAACGCCCGGGAACTCTGCGTTGGGCTCGCGCACTCGCTTTGGAGAGCTTTAGGGCGAAGACCTCAACAGCACCATTAGTTTGATGTGCCTGGGGAGTTCGAGGCGTATGAACCCGCACACAGCGCTGTGCCTGGTTTCGTGAGCACTTGGGGGCATTCGCGCTCGTGTTTTCGCCGGCACAACCCGCGAGTCCGATGAGCAGAAGCGGCAAGGAACGCGCGAATCACTTTCGATTGATTCACGACTCCTCTCTCATGGATCGTTGGGAGTGGTGCGGATGGTTTCTCGATTGGCGCGGCGGTTCCGTTTGTCCCTTCGTCGTCTCCGTAGGAGGACGGCCAGCACCGCCACAATGACTCCGACCGCCAGCACTGCTGCCGCCCACGGTATGAGTTTGAGAAGCACTGCACCCACCGTCGGGGCGACGATGGGCGGGGCGGCCACGACGGGCTTAGACGGCGCACTTTCGCCCGCTGAATTGACCGCCACAACCCTGTACGTATGGGGAACTTTGGCTCCAACGTCCGTCCAGGTCACTGGCGCGCTGGCGTCGGCGACGGTGAATCCGCCGACCACTTTGTGTCCGCTCTTTCCTGATTCGATGAGGTAGTACGACGCACCCTTGCTGGGCTTCCAGGAGAGCTTCGCCCCTGCCTGCAGCAAGCTTGCCTTCAGTGCACGTGGCGTGGACGGCTTCGCTCTCGCTTGCGCCGCGACCTTCACGCTTGCGGTGGCGAGGCCGGAAAGGCCGCTCTGAACGCGCACGCGCACCGATGCGGTGTACTCACCCGTGCTCGTGTAACTCGTGGATACACGGGGCGACGTCGTCGTCTGATCGTAACTTCCGGCGGCGGTGCCATTGCCGAAGTTCCAGTCGTATCCGACGATCGGGTCGTTGGGGTCGCTCGTGGTGCCGGCAGCGCTCAGCTGAACCGTCTCGCCTGCCAGCGCTGAACCGGGTCCGCTCAATACTGCGATGGGCGCGCTCCCGGCCTGGATCACCGCGGATTTGAGACTCGCAAGAAATTCCGCGGTCGTCGCCGCCGTGGTTACGGTGCCGCCGGTCGCGTCCGAGATGCTGGTCATGAAGTCCTCTGTATCCGACCCGCCGATTCGCAGGTCGAAGATGCTCGGCTCTCCCTTCACGGGAACTGAGTACACCTGGGCTGGGTCTATAGCGAACGCCTTTTTCGTTACGTCGTCGAGGGTGTAGCCCGTAACCGGTTCTGGATCCTTGCCTGGCGCGTCGCCGATAATGACCACTGTCTTCTTCACGCCCTCACGCCACGGCAACGCGAAAGCGGTCATGATGCCCGAGTACATGCTCTCCGATTCGTCGCCTCCTCCTGCCACGCGGATACTCTTCACGCCGGCGGTGAACTGCGCGGTGTCCTTGGTAAACGGGACGTCGACGCGAGACTGGTAGCTGCTGTCGTTGTCGGGATCGTCTTTATAGTCAACGAGAGCGAAACGGAAATCGGTGGAGGTTGCCGCAATGGTGTCTGCCAGTTGCACGACATTGGACGCGACGCTGTCGATCTCGTTCCTCATGGATGAGGTTGAGTCGATGACGAAGACGATGTCCGTCGGAGCAGTGGGCACCACTTTTGTGCCGAAGTTCAGAAGGGCTGCGATGTGATTGGCTGCGTCGCGCGTGTCACCCTTGGTGCTGTAGTTGGTGTGCTGGCTGGTCGGATCCCCGGTTACTAATGAGACAGCCGCGAGATGTCTGAAGTCGTGCACGTAGGTGCCCGGGATGAACGTGGCCACATCGCCATTACAAAACGGATCATATGCATGGCAGTACGAAAGCACCGGTGATGAGATCAGCGACGACCAGATGCCGCGCACACCAATCGCACCGTAGTGGTCGGTCTGAAAATTGGAGCGATCAGCTGCGACGTCCTTCGCGTTGAATCGGGGATCTCCGAACAAGGCGGTCGCGACGATCGTGGTGCGTTCGCTAGGCGTGAGTTTCTCTATTGCCTCGCCGATGGCCTGCGCGCCCTGCGAATAGCCGACGAGTATGAATTTGGTCGAACTGCATGTGGATTCGATCGTCTTGATGCGCTTGACAACCGCGGTTGCATCCGTTGCCCCTGCGGCGACCGAAAGGGCATAAGGGCCTCCGGCATGCAGTGCCGCCATCGCGCCAGTGGTCAGGGCTTCCCAGTTCTTCTCTCCCGAGTAGCTATCCTTTTTCCAAACGGGTAGCGCTGGGAAATGCATCCCGTACCCGCCGAGGGTCACACCAGATATTGCGGCTTCGATGGCGAGGTCCGCGTATACCTCGTGAACACTCGGCCCCATCCCTAGATCGTCGCCCGAGTACGGGTCGACAGTTGTGTCATCTTCGGCCGACCCTCTGGCGCCGATGAACTCGTAGTCATTGCAGCCCGCCACGGCAGCTTTCGCTGGGACCGCAGCGAAGGTCGTGCCCGCGATGATGAGCCCGATACCAGCAATCACGGCGAGCGCCCGAGCCCGCCTTCGACCTACCGGGCTCGCCGAGGTGCTTGTCATGAGCGCGGGTCTCCAGTTGTGGCTCTGTGTTGCGAAACTACGTGACTAGACAATGGGCGACGAGCCCCGAAAGCCCATGGCACCTGAATGGGGGTCAGCGAGCGCATGCCCCTGAATCCGGGGGCTTTTCGGTCACTTTCTGGCAAACCACACTGGATCGTCAACGCTTCTCAGAAATACCCGAACTCGAATTGAGCGCACGTGAGACCCAGCCACCGGATTGTCGTAACCACGCTGGGCGTCGCGGCGCTGACTTTCGCGCTCGCAGGGTGTGCCTCTGCTCCGAGCATCGTGGGTATTTGGTCGGCTTCGGACGGATCGGCGACAAAGACCATCAACGAGGACGGTTCGTGCAGCGGCATGTACTACAACGCCGGCAAAGTCCTCGATATCGGTGGTCCCGAGACATGCTCGCTGTCTCAAACCGCGAACAACGGCGACTACAGCATTGTTGTTCGTCAACCTCCGAACCAGGAAACGCTGCAAGTCAAGATCGACGGCAGCACTATGACTCTCTACTCGGGCGGTACCAAACTCGTCACCCTGACCAAACAGTAGGAAGGAGTCGCGCGTTGCCACTTCTTCGAGCACCACGCACCCGCACATCAGCAGTCGCGGTCGCCGCAATCGCCATCGCGCTTCTGGCCGGATGCACTGCATCGCCGGCGAAGAGCCCGAAGGCTGTCTCATCTGCCGAACCGTCAAGCCAGGCCGCTGCAGAACCAAGCCAGACTCCGGTTCCCACCGTTGCCCCGAACAACATTGGACTGACCGACAGCTGGACTGATTCAATCGGGTACAGCTTTACTCTCACGGTGTCATCGTTCGCGGTGACGACTTCGATCGATACTGCGGATGCATTGCCCGGAAAATCACTCGTCGTCTATTCCCTTGACGTGTCGGGGAGCCTCACCAACACGACTTCCGGGCGGAACGCTCGCCAGCCCTCCTACAACCTACTTTCGCCGATTTGGAGCAAAGCATCCGCGTTCTGCACATTAGGCGGGTTCGGGGACCCCTGGGCAACAAATGACGCTGCGCTGAAGAACAAGTTCTGCACGCCGTTCACACAGGGCGTTGGTATCTCATCCCTATCCACGACAGCGGAATTGACCGCCGGCGAGACAGAGCAGATCGCCTTTCATGTCGACAACACGATTTCGGTTGATGAAGCCAAAGCGACCGAGTTGGCTTCCGCTCTAAAGGCCCCCGAACTATGGATACTCTCCCGAGACGACGGGGCCGACCTCCAGACGTCTTGCCTGGTGCAGTCCGGTGGCTACTACGTTTCCCGGGCAACCGGTGCGACAGGCTGCCACACATAGTCGCACAGTGCGGATGTTTCGATGCACGCCGCGAGGTCGGGAGCGATCACCGCGCGTCGAGCGCAGCGCTCGCCGGCGGAAGTACCTTGTCGATCTCCGCCCAGATCCCCTCGGGGATCACCTCGTCGGCCTGTGCCACCGTCTCCTCAAAGCGGGGAAGCGACGCGACCCCGACTATCGTGCCGTGGATGCGGGGGTCGCGGAGGCTGAATTGGAGGGCCGCCGCCGCGAGCGACACTCCGGCTTCGGCGCAGAGTGCGGTGATCGCATCGACCGCAGCCTGCACCTGCGGCCGGATCGGACGGTAGCCGTAGGTTCCCGCAAAGCGCGGATCGCCTGTGAGGACTCCAGCACCATACGGCGCGGCATTGGTGATGCCGAGATTGCGCGCAACCGCCGCCTGGATGAGGGCCTCGGCCGACCGATCGACGAGCGTAAATCGGTTGTGGGTGACGAGGGCGTCGAACAAGTCGGTTTCCACAAACTGCGTGAGCATGTCCACCGGGCCACCCGAAATTCCGATGTATGCGGCGAGACCCTGTTCCTTCATCGCGACAAGTGCCTCGACCGGGCCGCCCGCCGCCATGGCTGCCTCGAACCCGATCACCTCAGGATCGTGCAGGTAGAGCACCTGCACGTTATCTACGCCGAGGCGCTCGAGCGACTGGTCGAGCGAACGACGCATCTGATTTCCGTCGAACACATCGTTGTCCATACGGCGGTCGAGCTTCGTTTGGAGCACCACGCCGTCAGGCAGACCTCCGATACGCGCAAGCGCGCGGCCGATGTGCACCTCTGACTCGGAGTCACCGTACATGTTGGAGGTGTCGATGAAGTTGGTGGGCACAGCCCCGGTGAAGAATGCGTCAGCAAGGACGCCGATCCGGGAGTCCCGATCCTCGGTGCTCTCCCCGCTGCGCACCGGGCCCCATGACGAGGTACCGAGAGCCAGTGGGCTGACCCCAAGGCCGGTGCGGCCGAAGGCTGTGCGAGATGCGAGGTTCACGAGGTGCTCCTTGGTGTGGTGAGAGGATATCGAACGAAAGCGAAGTGCCGACTGTCCGGGGCCTGGCTGTTGACAATGTTGGTTCCCTGGCCGCTGAATAAGTGAACCAGATCGTGCTGGTCGCTGCCGTCCGGGCTCGGATGGTCGAAGCAGCCGGGAAGGATCGAGAACATGGACGTTCGATTGCTTGCTCAGCCGCGCCGCACGACCCTGGTCGGAGGAGCTGGTGTGGCCGTCGCCGCCGTGCCCTGGCTTTTGGCGGATCTTGGCGTCACTGCACCGGTGACGGCAGAGACGTCGATCGTCTTCTCGGCTTTCATTCCGCAGTTGATTTCGGCGGCGCTGCTGGCGGTCGCCCTCATCATCCTTGCTGTTGGCGTTCGCGGCGAGTCCGGCATCGCTGGAAGGTCGGTGGTCGGAAAGGTCGCCTTGATCGTTTTCGGGTCGAGCAGCCTGTTGTTCATCCTGACGGGAGTGTTTACCCAGGATCTCACCGAAGACGGCGCATCATTCCTACGGTCGACGAGCATCATTCCCCCCGTCATCATCGTCGTCGCTGTCGTGGTCGCCGCGGTTGCAGTCGTGCGCGCCGACCTGCTTCACGGTTTCGCTCGCTGGGCGCTCGTGGTTGTGGCGACAGGCTGGGCCATCCTCGCAGTCTTGTTCTCTATTCCCAGCGTGGAGTTCGTGTATGCGCTCGTTGTCGCGCGCGCTGACGTTCTCCACGCGCTGTTGCTGATCCTGCTCGGACTCACATATGCGCTACAGGGCCAGTCAGCCGCCATTCGACGACGCGCCCAGATCATCAACGAAAACTGGTGACGTCGCAGGTCACCGTTTCTGCCGCGACTAGCGACCGTTAATAGCGCTCACGATGGCGATGGTTGTGAGGACCGCACCAGCCAGAATAAGCATGACGCCTCCGGCGCGCGGTGTTCGAAGGCTAGGCAGAGTGGCTACGATTCGTTCCCCAAAGAGACCTATTCTCAAGCGCTCTACGTAGTCGAGGAGAGGTGCTGCAAATCGAATCATGCACACACCGATTGCGGATATGACGAGGCCGCCGACTACTCCGAAAAACTCAGTTTCGCTCAACGCTTTCCTCGGCTTTCTGTAGATCCCCCGACTACGACAGCAGCCTCTCCGGCCGGGTCTGCACCTCGATGCGGAACTACGGCAATGTTGCGTAGAGGAAGTCAGATATGAACATCATTGATCCGACAACTAGCGCCCAGGCGCACAGGACAATAGTGTAATCGCCTCGATTTGCGCGAATTCGTCCCGCGACGAATGGCTTGCGAGCCTCGCGTATTCTGGCGACCGTCATTTCGCTCCTCCCAAGTTGTTCCAATACCTGGCCTGCGACGCTAGGTGAGCGAACTTCGTGCTCAACAATTTGTCTCCCGACGCCACTCGCGCGTCAATCCGAAGTCGCGCGCTAACCATTCGAGTCTTCTCATGACGAGACCATCCCGGTCTTCGTCGGCGCGTAGGTTCGACTGGGCATCCTCGGGCGCAAATCCCACAACCACTCGTGCGCCGGTGGCTAGCATGGGCGCTATGAGTACCCCGCTGGCACAGCGTCTGCCCAACACCCTTGACCTCGGCGGGCGCACTGCCCTCGTCAGCGGCGCCGGCAGCGCAGCTGGCATCGGAATCGCCACTGCCAGAGCGCTGGGCGAGCTTGGCGCGCGAGTGGCGATTACTTCCACCACCGATCGCATCCACGAGAGAGTGGCTGAGTTGCAGCGCGATGGAATCGACGCGATCGGATTCGCCGCGCGGCTCGACACCGAGGACGTCGTGGCGAAGTTGGTGGCCGAACTCGACCGAGCCTCGATCGCACCGACGATTTTGGTCAACAATGCGGGGATGGTGAGCGTCTCCGATGGGGAGATGCTGCACGGCGACATCACCTCCGATCTCGCGGACTGGCAGCGAAGCCTCGACATGAATCTGACGAGCGCATTCCTGATCACCCGCGCCCTCATCCCCGCGATGCGCCAGGCGCGGTGGGGTCGGATCATCAACGTGTCGAGCGTCAGCGGTCCTGTGATGGCTTCAAGGTCGGACGTCGCCTACGCAGCGGCGAAGGCCGGCATGGTCGGACTAACAAGAGCGCTTGCGGTCGATGAAGCGAGCCTCGGGATCACCGCCAATGCCGTCGCGCCCGGATGGATCGCCTCAGGTTCACAACTCACCAGCGAAGTGGAGGA
>JAUZFR010000016.1 GCA_030840335.1 Actinomycetota bacterium
TGTTTCATCCCGGGATGTGAAAGCGGACCAGCCATCGCTTTCGCGGCCGGCGCGCGCGTTGGTGAGCATCGCCATCAGTGCGATGGAACGGCGGGAGCGGTCGCGCGATGCGACGGCGAGGATCACCCACGAGCTCCGACTCTGCGTGCGCGAATGGGGGCGCCGCCTCGCCGAGCGAGGCCTTCTCGACTCGCTTGACGACATCCACTATCTCTCACCGGACGAGATCCACACGCCGCCCGGTGACGCGAAGTCGCTCGTGAAACGTCGGCGAGTCGAGCGAGAACGACTGCGTGGATTGAACTTTCCCGTGCACTTCACACAGCCCTGGGAGCCTGTCACGGAAGCCGTGTCTGCTGTCGACGGCCAGATTATTAGCGGCATGTCGGTCTCGCCCGGGCTGGCGCGTGGCCGGGTGCGAATCATGACTGAAGCATCCGACGACTTCGAGTCCGGCGAGATTCTCGTTGCCAACGTGACCGACACCGGTTGGACGCCCTTCTTCGGATGTGCCGCAGCGGTCGTGACGAACATCGGCGGCTTGATGTCGCATGCGGCGATCGTCGCAAGGGAGTTCGGCATACCGGCAGTCACCAACACCCTGGTGGCCACTCAACAACTGCGTAACGGACAACTCGTCGAAGTCGACGGAACGGCCGGGGTGGTTCGCATTCTCGAAGATGCCGCGGTTTCGGTCGCGGAGGGAACGTGAAAACCAGGATGTCTGAAACCAATGAAGGGAATTCTCATGAGTGCCGTCCGTGCGCTAGGTGATCTTGGCTTCGCGACGTCCGTCGGGTGCTACCAACCGGATCTGGCGATGCACCTGCCAACATCAAAGCCCTTCGGGCTGCCTGAGCAGTCGTTCTATCTCTATGGTGGCTGGCAGACCGAATCCGGAGCGCGACACATCATCGAGCGGAAGTTCACCGGCCCGATGACCGGAGGTGCGTGGCTGATGACCGACCAATCCGGCAAGGTCCAACTTGCCGATGAGGCGTTGCAGTCGTTCCGCGGTGAGGTCAAGCGTTTTTACACCGACACCGAGCATCGGTACCAAGGCTCCTTGCTGGGCGCCTCAGGCGGCACGGGCATCGACTACCGATTGACCGCTGGCGGCATTTCGTGGAGCGAGGGTGATGCTCTGGATCTCGAGGGCCATCTGGTGGGTCCGGGTATCCAGATCGGCACTTTGGACCATGTCGAGCCGTTCTTCTACACAAGCGAGGTGTACAAGATCTCCGGGCGCGCACTCGGCGAGAACGTCGAAGGGTTCGTCTTCCTCGATCACGGCTATTGGCCACACGGCCGTGATTGGAAGGAGTGGAAGGTCTTCGGCGACTTCCAACTGTCGTGGTCGGTGTACGCCAACGAGTTCGACGACGGCACCGTTGAATGGGGCCAGGTGGCCATCGGCCGGGATGGCTTCAACTTTGTGGCAATCGCCGATGCCGACGGACCGGTCGCGATGGACTCTGGAACCCAAGGTGGAATCGACCCCACGACAGACGACTGGGCGCAGCGCATCGGCTACCGGGCGCACGGCGGGAGGACCTGGATCTTCGAATTGGGTTCCGGCGGTCAGCTGTCGCAGTTCTCCGAAGCCCGCGGCGGAGCCGGGTATCGCGCGCAGGTGGGGCGCGTGGGCATGCACGGAGACACCCGAAAGGTGAAGTTGGGCTTCGCGTGGGGCGAGTCGTTCATGGAGCGGTTCCGCGACGAGGGCACCGGCACCGTCGATGACCTCATCAAGCCGCGATAGCATCCCGCGGCTCAGTTCGAATCATCGCGGGGCGGAGTTCACGAGGCTGACTTCGACGCCGCCGATGCACCGACGCGCTCGCGCAGATCAGCCGCAGTGGCGGGTGTCAATCCGCGTGCGGTGATCAAATCGACTGCACGGTCGACCATTTCAGCATTGGTAGCCGTGGGGAAGGCGAGCGGGCAGTCGCCTATGCCCACCCTGATACCCAGACCCCGGTCGAGGGCGCGCTCCCACAGATTCTGGCAACGTTCGGCGGAACTCATCGCGTACGGCACCACGATGGTCTCGTGCTCGATGTCTGCGGGTAGACGTGACAACAGAAAGTCGATGACGTCGGGATCCGGATCGTTGTTCGATACCCAACGGTCGGAGAAGAACAACTTGATGTTCACAGGTTGTCGCAGGATCCCGATCCGGGCGGCCAGTGCAACCCAGCGCATGTCCGCCGAGTTGAAAACCGCGATGTTGGGAACGAGACCCAACTCCGCGAATCGGTCCAATTCAGGCGGATACGGGGGACGCGAACCGTTGGGGTCGTCCTTGTCGAAGGTGACGACGCCGAAACGATTCTCCTCTTCAACCCAGAGGACTCGTTTGATGTGCTGAACCGGATCGAAGGGCGTCATCAGGAGCTCGGTCCCGACTGGCGGTCGCTCGGCAAGCGCCCACACGTGCTCGAGGCTGCCGTGGTAGCTCGGATAGGCCAGCACGTCAACCTCGCGTGCCGCCCTGGAAAGTATTGTGCGCGAGACCTCGTCGTCGGTCCATGCCTGATGTCCGTCGTCGTAACGCGCGTGGAAGTGCACCACTGTCGCGCCGTGCTGAATCGCGGCTACGACGTCAGACGCCGCTTCTTCCGCACCGTATGGCACGTTCGGGTTGTCGTCCTTGGTGACTACCTCGTTGATGCCGACTTCGAGGTAGACCTTGCCGTCGTCGAGAAGAGACACTTCACTCCTTCCGTCACGCTTACTGCCATGTTCATCGTCGAACCAACAGCGCGGCGCCTGCCGTCGGTCCTCCTCCGACGCCGACCGCCACTACGTCTGGACGCCCGGCTTGTCGGTCGCCTCCGCGATCGGCGAGTTGCACGCACGCTTCGTACAGCAGCCCGCATCCATGCAGACGTCCCGCCGACAACTGCCCTCCGCCGGTGTTGAGCGGAAGCCGGCCGTCGAGGGCGAT
>JAUZFR010000026.1 GCA_030840335.1 Actinomycetota bacterium
AGGCCGGCTCGCAGTGCCGACAGCAGCAGAACCGGCACCGTCCACCAGTACGTCCCGAGGTTGTTCGCCGACACGTCGACCGTGATGCCGAGCGCTCGGCCGCCCAGGTAGACACCGATGCCGCCCGACCCGATGATGAGGGCGAGTACGAGGCCGATACCCGCATCGCGCCACGGACGTCGGAAGTCGACGCCGAGTCGCGCGAGGTGCGGTCGCGCGGCCTGCCACAGCAGAAATCCGACCAGCGCGACAGGGACGAGATTGAAAAAGATCCCGTAAAGCTGGTAGATCAAAGCGAATGTTGGGCGCGAGCTCTCTGAGGTGTTGAGGGCTGCAGACTGGTGGCTCAGGGGCGTTTTGCGAGTACTCAGGTCGATGATGTTGACGATCGAGTAGACAGCGGATGCGCCGAGAGACAGACCGAGTACGATCAATATTTCTGCGGAGATACGTCGACGCGACGAAGTGCGCAATTCCTGCGGCGCGGCATCGATCACTTCACGATGCTACGCCGACTCCCGCGCCGTTAAGAATCACCCCTCGCGACGGTTCGCAAGATTATTGCGTTGGCGGCCCCTTGGATGATCGAAAGTTGCAAAGCGCGCAATGAACGCTATTGCGCGTTACCAATGTGTAACGTTTCCCCCTACAGTTTGGCGAAGGTTGCCACCCGTTTTAGGGTGGCACTTAATAAGCGCGCGGCACGCTAGGAATCGTGCTGTCGTTAGCTCCACTTTGCACAGGAGGAAAATTGAAGATCAGTCGCTTGACCGCACTTGGTGCGGTCGTCGGTGCGACAGCCCTCGTTCTCGCGGGTTGTTCTGCGCCACAGGCGTCCGAGATTGTGGAAAATACGTCGATCAGCGCGGCGCAGAATGCGTCGTTCGTTGGGTATAACACCCAGACGTCGAACGGTAACTCCACATACAACTCGAACATCACCTACATGACGACGTCGCAGTTCAACTACTACGACAACTCGCCAAAGCTCCTCAAGAACACCAAGTTCGGCACGTACACGAAGGTCTCGGACAGCCCGCTGACCATCAAGTACACGATCAACAAGGGTGTGAAGTGGTCAGACGGCACCGCTGTCAACGCCTCCGACCTGCTGCTGAGCTGGGCGGCAAACATCAGCAAGTTCAACAACGTCAAGCCGGTCACGGATGCCAAGGGCAACGTCACCAACCAGGCTGCCGTTGACGCGGGTGTCTTCTTCGACTCCGTCAATGCCGGTGGAGCACTCGACTATGTCACCGACACCCCGAAGATCTCGGACGGTGGCCGGGCGCTAACCCTCGTCTACAGCAAGCCGTACGTGGACTGGGAAGTCAACTTCGCTGTCGGCGTTCCCGCGCACGAGACCTACCACCTCGCCTTCCCCGACCAGAAGCTGTCTCCCGCCAAGGAGCAGGCCGCGGTCATCAAGGCGATCCAGACCAACGACACCACGGTTCTCGGACCATTGTCGAAGGCCTGGAGCACCGGATACGACCAGCCGGCCATGCCGACCGACAAGTCGATCTTCCTTTCGGATGGCCCTTACACGATCACCAGCCTGGTCAAGGACCAGTTCGTGACGCTGACGGCCAACAAGAAGTACACCTGGGGACCGCTTCCTCACGTACAGAAGATCACCGTCCGATTCATCCAGGACCCGCTCGCGCAGGTTCAGGCTCTGCAGAACGGTGAAGTCGGGATCATCAACGGCCAGCCGACAGCTGACACCCTGAGCGCGCTCAAGGCCGTCAAGTCCGCGACCGCAATCAGCGCGAACAGCGCGAGCTACGAGCACGTCGACCTCACCATGAACAACAAGGGACCGTTCGATCCCGCGACGTATGGTGGCGACGCTGCAAAGGCCCTTGCGGTTCGTCAGGCGTTCCTGAAGATCGTTCCTCGCCAGGAGATCCTCGACAAGCTGATCAAGCCGCTTAACCCCAAGGCAGTCCTGGTTGATTCCCAGACGCTGCTGCCGGGCTACGCCGGTTACGACGACATGATCAAGGCCAACGATTCGGCGCAGTACGACGCGGTGGACGTGGCCGGCGCGAAGGCGCTGCTCCAGCAGGCTGGCGTCAAGACGCCCGTCAACGTGAAGTTCATGTACGGCAAGAGCAACACTCGCCGTGCGAACGAGTACCAGCTGATCGCGGCGTCGGGCAAGAGTGCCGGCTTCAACGTGATCGACGCCGGTAACGACGCGTGGCCCGACAAGCTCGGCGACGGAACGTACGATGCAGTTCTGTTTGCCTGGCAGTCGACCTCGACCGCCGTTACCGCGACGATGGCGCAGTGGCAGACCGGTGCAGGTAACAACCTGAACGGCTACTCCAACAAGGATGTCGACGCCGCAGCCGACGAGCTGAACGGAACGTTCGACAAGGCAAAGCAGCTCACCCTGCTCGAGACCATCGAGAAGAACCTGTATGACGACGCTTATGGCGTAGTCATCTTCCAGTTCCCGGACGTGGTCGGCTACAGCAACAAGATCAAGCACGTTTCGGATGCACCGCTGTCACCAACGGTGTTCTGGAACTTCTACGACTGGACGACTCCAGCGCAAAAGGCGAAGTAGTCAGGTCTTCGGACCTCTCGAAACGCTCGTGAGTTGAGCGCCGGGGCGAGAAATCGCCCCGGCGCTTCACCGCGACCCTCGTGCATTTTTCACCGCATTCACGGGATCCGAGGAGCACAATGTACACAGCCCTTGGCGCTTTCGTAGTGCGAACGGCCTGGACAATGCCGTCCGCGCCCCGCCCGCAGTAGTTAGGTAGTAACAGAAATGGTGACATTTCTTTCCCGACGCCTTATCGCGTCGATCATCGTCCTTCTCGTGGCTTCGTACATCGTTTACGTGCTCACCTGCTATTCGGGTGACCCGCTGCAGGACCTGCGCACGAGCACCGCTCGAAACAAGCAGACGCTGATCGAAAACCGGATTCACGCCCTGAACCTCGACGTGCCGCCGTTCCTGCGGTACTTCATCTGGTTCAGCGGCCTGCTCAGGGGCTTCATCGGCCAGTTCGATCTCGGCAAGAACATCCAGGGCCAGGCAGTCACCTCCCAGCTCGGCGCGGCCATGGGATCGACTCTGCAGCTGGTCACGACCGCAACCCTGCTCGCGATCATCGTCGGCGTCATCGTCGGTATCACCACGGCACTGCGCCAGTACACCTCGTACGACTACTCGGTGACATTCCTGTCGTTCCTGTTCTTCTCGCTGCCGATCTTCTGGCTCGCCGTCATGCTCAAGCAGTACCTGGCGATCAACTTCAACGACTTCCTCCAGGATCCCGTGATAGCGCCGGGGATAATCCTGATCGTCTCGCTAATAGCCGGCATTGCGTGGCTCGGCATACTCGGCGGTGGTTGGCGAAAGCGGTTGATCACCTTCGGGATCGCGGCCCTGACGACGGCGATCGTGCTCGAGTTCTTCTCGGCGACGCGGTGGTTTGCCCATCCGGGACTGGGAATCGTCGTGGTCTTCGTTCTCGGAATCGGGGTTGCGTTCCTTGTGACAACCCTGTCGGCTGGTCTCGCCAACCGCAAAGCCCTCTACTCATCGCTGAGCGTTGTGGTGCTGGGGACGGCGTTGTATTACCCGCTCAACTACCTGTTCCTCTACCCGACCACGGGGTGGACGATCCTGATTCTCGCGATCATCGCCCTGCTGGTCGCCGGAGCGATCGGCTGGTTCTGGGGCGGCGTCGACCGTTGGGTTTCTGTGCGAACGGCGGCGATCGTCGTCGTGCTCATGGGTGCACTCATCCTGGTCGACCGGTACATGCAGTCATGGAACGTCTACGCGAACAGCGACGAGATCGGTGGTCGCCCGATCGCAACGATCGGATCGTCCACGCCTGACCTCATCGGCAGTTTCTGGGTGCAGGGTCTCGATTCGTTCACTCACCTGTTGCTTCCCACCGCAGCCCTGCTTCTCGCTTCACTGGCCGGATATACCCGCTACACGCGAGCGAGCCTGCTCGAAGTCATGAACCAGGACTACATCCGTACCGCTCGGGCCAAGGGCCTATCCGAGCGAGCCGTGGTCATGCGCCACGCCTTCCGCAATGCGTTGATTCCGATCACGACGATCGTTGCCCTCGACTTCGGGGCACTGATCGGTGGTGCGGTAATCACTGAACGCGTGTTCGGCTGGGTCGGAATGGGACAGATGTTCCAGCAAGCGCTGGGGGCCGGTGGTTCACCATGGCCGGATGTGAATCCGATCATGGGCGTGTTCCTTGTCACGGGAATCGCCGCCGTCGTGTTCAACCTGCTTGCCGACCTCATCTACACCTCCCTTGACCCCAGAATCCGAGTGTCTTAATGAGTAATTTTTATGGTGTGGGCGTGCCCCCGGAAGACCCGGAGAAGCGCGACAAAGAGGATTCCATCAAGCGCGAGGAACTCGCCACTGAAGTCTCAGAGCATGCACCGTCGGACCAGCTCGAGGAACGCGTAGAGAACGCGATCGAGCTCAAGGAAATCGAAGGCTTGAGCCAGGGGCGCATCGTGTTCCGCCGATTCGTTCGGCACACGGGCGCAATGATTTCACTGACGGTACTCTTCCTCGTCGTCGTTCTCGCCTTCTCCTCCATTGGAATCGACGCGCTCGGGCTGCACCTTCGCGGGTGGTGGAAGTGGGAGTACACACTTCCACACAACATCGTGAATGGCGCGCATCCGACCCTCAGCCTGATCCCGCAGTGGCTGGGCGGCAGCGGCATCTCGCTCGGCGACCATCCTTTCGGCCAGGACGAAGTGGGTCACGACACGTTCGCGCAGGTGATGCGCGGGATGCAGCAGTCCCTGATGATCCTCTTCGTGGTCGGATTGGTTTCGACCGCCGTCGGAACGATCATCGGTGCCGTCGCCGGTTACTTCCGTGGACGCCTCGACCAGCTCCTCATGCGCCTCACCGACGTCGTCATCATCGTTCCGCTCATCCTGCTCGCGGCTGTCATTGGGCGCACGTTCCAGAACTCGGGTTCGTTCCTTCTCGCCGTAGTGCTTGGCCTCCTCATCTGGACGAGCCTCGCTCGCCTGGTTCGTGGTGAGGTTCTCACCCTGCGTGAACGCGAATTCGTGGATGCGGCGAAGGTCGCGGGAGCGAGCAGCTGGCGCATCATGTTCCGGCACATCCTGCCGAACGCCATCGGCGTGATCATCGTCAGCGCGACGCTGACGATGTCCGCGGCCATTCTTCTCGAGACCGGACTCAGCTTCCTCGGCTTCGGAGTACAGTTCCCGGATGTTTCGCTCGGCAAGCTGATCAGCGATTACTCGGCGTCATTCAACACGCGCCCATGGCTGTTCTGGTGGCCCGGTTCCTTCATCGTGATCATCGCGCTGAGCATCAACTTCATTGGTGACGGCTTGCGCGACGCGTTCGACCCGCGCCAGAAGCGCCTCCTCAACCGCAGCGCTCGTGCCGCAAAGTCCGCTGCGCGCGAGAAGGCCGCAAATGCGGGGGCATAAGCCCGCCGCCCTGCTTGTCGATCTACAGCGTTGCGCCCAGAATGGCCGCAACAATGAGAATGACAAGCGCGGCGGCCGAGTAGTAATGCCAGGTGGTCTTGACACCCGAGCCTTCGACCGCTCCGCTTTCGAGATGTCCCTCGTCGCGAAGCCACTCCCACTGGCGTCGGACCAGCAGGCTCGCGGCGCCGGACTCCGAGGTTGGCACGTCTCCGATCGCCACAGTGTTGCCCGGTCCGTAGCTGGATTCGGGGAGGCCGCGCAGATCCTGCCGCGTCGCCTTGTTCAGGGTGGCGCGACCGGGGGAAGGCGCAGCCCACGCGGTGAACTTGCCGCCAGACGTGAACAGCGTCAGCGCGTATTTGGTATCGATGCGCTGGATTGCCGGCCAGCTGATGGATCGCGTGCGCAGCAGGTTGATGAGTTCGACACCGTATGGCTCTACCTTCACAGCGGGGCGCCAGAAAAGCAGCCACGCGCCGAACGCGATCAAGAGAAGGCCGGGGGAGTAGCGCAGAATGCGCTCGACATCCATGGTGGCGATGAGGCTGACCGCGGTGACCGCCATGATCACCCACACGCAAACGCACAGCACTTTGCCAAACCGGGGCCTCAGGGTAACGGACTCATTCACCAGCCCATGCTGACAGACAATCGCTCAGAATCAATGAAGGAACGGTGCACACTGTGAGTGCAACACCCCAGGCGCGGTCTTCCGACGCCCCCATTCTCAAGGTCACCGACCTCGGTGTCGACTTCTGGGTCGACGGAACCTGGTATCCCGCCGCAATCGGCATGAACTACGAGGTTCGCCCCGGAGAAGTACTGGCGATCGTGGGCGAATCCGGGTCGGGCAAGAGCTCCAGCTCGATGGCTCTTCTCGGTCTCCTTCCGCCGAACGGTCGCGTCACCGGCAGCATCAGGCTCAAGGGTCGCGAACTAGCGGGCCTCCCGCTCAACAAGCTCCGGAATGTGCGCGGCAAGGACGTCGCAGTCATCTTCCAGGAGCCGATGACGGCGATGAACCCGGTCTACACAATCGGCTTCCAGATCGTCGAAGCGCTTCGCACGCAGCTGTCGATGTCTCCGACGGAGGCCAAGGATCGCGCAATCGAACTGCTGACGATGGTCGAGATGCCGTCACCGGAGTCGACATTCAACAAATACCCCCACCAGCTCTCAGGCGGACAGCGCCAGCGTGCCATGATCGCGATGTCGATCTCGTGTGACCCGGTGCTGCTCATCGCCGACGAACCGACCACGGCTCTTGATGTCACCGTGCAGGCCGAGATCCTCGACCTCATGCGCAACCTGCGCACCCGCCTGAACAGTGCGATCGTGCTGATCACCCACGACATGGGCGTCGTGGCCGACCTCGCCGACAACATCATCGTGATGAAGGACGGCGTCATCGTGGAGTCGGGAACGGTTGAGGGTGTGTTTTCGGATCCGCAGCATCCGTACACTCAGCAGCTGCTCGCGGCCGTTCCGCACCTCGGCACCGGAGAGGCGATCGTTACCGAGGCACTCCTCGAAGCAGAGAAGACGAATGCCGCGCCAGTCCTGTCGCTCAAGGATGTTGTGATCGAGTATCCGAAGCACGGTCGAATCCCGGCCTTCAGGGCGGTCGACGGTGTGAACCTCGACATCTATCCGGGCGAGGTCGTCGGTCTGGTCGGCGAATCCGGATCGGGCAAGACCACGATCGGTCGCGCATCCATCGGCCTCATTCCGATCCACGAGGGTTCGCTGAGCATCAACGGGCGGGACATCTCGTCGGCGACCGACAAGGAGATGCGGGCGCATCGCCGGTACACCGGAATTGTCTTCCAGGACCCGGGTTCGTCGCTCAACCCCCGTATGCCGATCGGCCAGAGCATCGGCGAGCCAATCCTGCTTGCGCGAGAGGCCAAGGGCAAAGACCTCGACCGTCGCGTCGAGCAGCTTCTTGACGAAGTTGAGCTTCCACGCTCGTTCCGCAACCGTTACCCGCACGAGCTGTCAGGCGGCCAGCGCCAGCGCGTCGGAATCGCCAGGGCGCTCGCGCTCCGTCCGCCCGTGCTCATCGCTGACGAGCCGACGTCTGCCCTCGACGTGTCGGTGCAGGCGCGGTTCCTCGACCTGTTGCAGGAACTTCAGGCGCAGCTGCAGTTCGCCTGCCTCTTCATCAGCCACGACCTCGCGGTGGTCGACGTGCTTGCGCACCGGATTGCGGTGATGCACAAGGGCAAGCTCGTCGAGCAGGGAACGAAGGAAGAAATCCTGCGAAACCCGAAGGATCCCTACACGCAACGGCTCATCGCCGCGGTTCCGCTGCCCGACCCGGTAGCGCAACGCGAGCGCCGCGCCAACCGGTCTACCAGCCGGGGGTAGTACGCTCGCGCACTGATGAGACAACGCCGATTTGTTGCTGGTCTCGCCGTCATCGCGGTGGCGGCGACTCTGGCGGCGTGTACTTCGCAACCGATCGTCGTGAAGAATTCATCAGTCGCGATCGGGGTAGCGAGCCCACTAACCTCGTACAACCCCGCGACCTCGTTTGGTGCGACAACGGTCAACCAGCAGATCTCGTACGCGACGAATTCCAACTTCGTCTATTACGACAACCACTCCAAACTCATCGCTGACACCTCTTTTGGCACAGTGAAGCGGGTCGGCACCTCGCCTCTGCGTGTGCGTTACACGATCAATGCCGGCGTCAAATGGTCGGACGGCACGAAAGTGGATGCGAGCGACCTCCTGCTGGCATGGGCCGCAAATAGTGGCGCGCTCAACACTGTCGGCTTCGACCCCACGGGATATACGGCCCCGAACGGCACGTTCACAAGCAGTTTTCCCAAGGACGCCGTCTGGTTCGACGGCCAGTCACTGGGCGGCCTGCAATACGCATCCTCTCTCCCCACAATCGGTTCGAACGGCCGATCGATCACGCTCAATTACGATCAATTCTTCGTCGACTGGGAATCCGCGTTTTCGGTGGGACTGCCCGCACACATCGTGGGCGAGAAGGCGCTCGGCCTGACTTCGGCCAGCTCGGCGAAGGCGGCAGTGCTCGAGGCGATCAGCACTGACGACACGACAAAGCTTGCGGCGATTTCACGCACATGGAATTCCGCCTTCAACGTGGCGCACGGAGCGATCGACCCGGATCTGCTGATCGGCGACGGTCCGTACAAGGTCGCTTCGGTCGCCAGGGACCACACCGTGACACTTGTCGCAAACAAGCGCTACTCGGGCGACCACCGACCGCGGATCGCGCAGATCGACGTTCGCGTAATCGCCAGTCGCAAGGCCGCAGTGAAGGCGCTGGGCGACGGTTCTGTCGACATCATCACGCCGTCGGCAACGGCTGCGACAGCGAAGGAGCTTCTCACTCTGTCGAAGGTCACCGTCGCAAGTGGTTTCGATGCGACCTTCGATCACCTCGACCTGCAGTTCGCGAACAGCAAGAGCGGACTCTTTGACGACAAGCGGGTGCGAACGGCATTCCTCCTGACCGTGCCGCGGCGCGAAATCGTTGACAAGGTCGCCGGCGCGCTTCAGGAGGAACCCGCGCCACGTTCGTCATTCGTGTTCTTCCCGGGCACGGCGGCATACGACGCGGCGATCGCCGACAACGGCTCGAAGGAATACGACGCGGTCGATCTCACCCGTGCGAGGGCGCTGCTGCGTGCCGCCCATGTGCGCTCGCCCCGGGTGTGCATCCTGTTCGACCCGGAGAATCCGGCCCGCGTCGCGGAATTCACCCTGATTCGCGCATCTGCGAAGCAGGCGGGCATTTCCGTGACGAATTGCTCGTCGACCGACTGGGTGGCAAGGCTCGGACAGAAGGGTGCATATGACGCGGCCCTGTTCGGCTGGCGCTCCACCAGTTCAGCGGTTACCGCCGCTGCGGCACGACTTCATTCTGGAGTGACGCCGCTCAATTACAACAACTATGCGAGTTCGATCACCGACACCCTCCTCGACGCCCTCGCGCAGACGCCCGACGCTGAAGGGCAGAACGCGCTGCTGGGGCAAATCGACCACCAGCTGTTCTCCGATGCCTACGGTTTGCCGCTGTTCCAGTTGCCATCGCTCACCGCTTTCGGGACCACCGTGACGGGCATCCAAAGGTCGCCGTTCGCCCCAGGCGTGTTCTGGAACATCTGGGAATGGCGTCCGACAGGATAGACTGACACAGCAGGTCTTCACTGATGCGATCCTGCGCGCCCACGACTCCTGTCCAGCGATCGTTCGCTGCCAGAGCCGCCGCCCACTTCGGGCATAGTGCTTCTCAGCACACAGAGCATTTCCTGCTCTGGCGGCCAGCACTGAACACGCCACTTCAATCCCAAGGAAATACTGATGGCTATTGCCACACGAAATGACCTGCGTAACGTCGCAATCGTCGCGCACGTCGACCACGGCAAGACCACGCTCGTCGACGCGATGCTCCGCCAAACCAACTCCTTCGCGGCGCATGCGCACCTCGAAGAGCGCGCCATGGACTCGAACGACCTCGAGCGCGAAAAGGGCATCACGATCCTCGCGAAGAACACCGCTGTCTCGTACGAGGGTCTGCATGCGACCGAAGGCCCCATCACCATCAACGTGATTGACACCCCCGGCCACGCCGACTTCGGTGGCGAGGTCGAGCGCGGCCTGTCCATGGTGGATGGGGTCGTTCTGCTCGTGGACGCCAGTGAGGGCCCGCTGCCCCAGACTCGCTTCGTGCTGCGCAAGGCGCTCGAGGCCAAGCTGCCCGTCATCCTGCTTGTCAACAAGACCGACCGTCCGGATGCGCGCATCGATGAGGTCGTCAGCGAGTCGCAGGATCTTCTGCTCGGTCTCGCATCCGACATGGCCGATGACGTTCCCGACCTCGACCTCGATGCCATTCTCGATGTGCCGATCGTCTATGCATCCGGCCGCAACGGCGCCGCGAGCTGGAACAAGCCCGAAAACGGCACTCTGCCCGACAACGACGACCTCGAGCCGCTGTTCGACGCGATCATCAAGCACATTCCTGCGCCCACGTACGACGACGAGCACCCGCTTCAGGCCCACGTCACCAACCTCGACGCATCCCCGTTCCTCGGTCGCCTCGCCCTGCTGCGCGTCTTCAACGGCACAATCAAGAAGGGCCAGACAGTTGCCTGGGTCAAGCACGACGGCTCGGTCGCCAACGTGCGCGTGACCGAGCTGTTGATCACGAAGGCCCTCGACCGTTTCCCGACTGACTCCGCGGGCCCAGGCGACATCGTCGCCGTTGCCGGTTTCGAAGACATCACCATCGGTGAGACGCTTGCCGACCCCAACGACGTCCGCCCGCTGCCGACCATCACGGTCGACGACCCCGCGATCTCGATGACGATCGGCACCAACACGTCGCCGTTGATCGGCAAGATCAAGGGCCACAAGCTCACCGCCCGCATGGTCAAGGATCGCCTTGACCGCGAACTCGTCGGTAACGTCTCGATCAAGCTCGTCGATATCGGACGCCCGGATGCATGGGAGGTGCAGGGCCGCGGAGAACTCGCGCTCGCCATCCTCGTTGAGCAGATGCGCCGCGAGGGCTTCGAGCTGACCGTCGGCAAGCCGCAGGTCGTCGTGAAGTCGGTCAACGGCAAGGTTCATGAGCCGTTCGAGCACCTCACGATCGATGCGCCCGAGGAATACCTCGGCGCAATCACCCAGCTTCTCGCGGCGCGCAAGGGCCGCATGGACAGCATGAGCAACCACGGCACCGGATGGGTGCGCATGGAGTTTATCGTTCCTTCCCGTGGTCTCATCGGCTTCCGCACGGAGTTCCTCACAATCACCCGCGGTGCGGGCATCGCGAACGCGGTGTCGCACGGCTACGAGCAGTGGGCCGGAGAGATCACGACCCGCGTCAACGGCTCCATCGTCGCTGACCGCGCCGGCGTCGCAACGCCGTTCGCCATGGTCGCCCTTCAGGAGCGCATGTCGTTCTTCGTCGAGCCGACCCAGGAGGTCTACGAAGGCATGGTCGTTGGCGAGAACTCACGCGCAGACGACATGGATGTCAACATCACGAAGGAAAAGCAGCTCACCAACATGCGGCAGTCCACCTCGGACACCTTCGAGCGAATGACTCCGTCGCGCCGGCTCACCCTCGAGGAGTGCCTCGAATTCGCCCGCGAAGACGAGTGCGTCGAAGTCACGCCAGAATTCGTTCGCATCCGCAAGGTGGAACTCGACGCAAACGCGCGCGCTCGTCGAACCTCGCGCCTGAAGAAGCAGAACGCCTAAGCTCATTCCAAACAGCCGGAGATGAAGATGACCACCCTGCGTCACAAGCTCGTCGCTCCGGTCGCCGTCTTGCTCGCCCTGACAATGGCGCCAATTTTGACCGGGTGCATCGGCAATCCGGTTCAGGGAATCGTCAAAGCCGCGACCGGCGGAAAAGTGGATGTCGGCGACGGTCACTCCCTTCCGTCCGACTTCCCGAAAGCGGTTCCGGTCGCGAAGGGAACGGTCGTCTCCGGCGTCGGTGCCGGGTCCGGCGCGAAGAAGATCTGGAACGCCAGTGTTCACGTCACCGGTGCTGACCCCACCGACGGCATCGAGTCCGATCTGAAGCGCGCGGGCTTCACAATCGAGCCGGTGACCTCGACGTCCGACGGTTCCGCGCTGATCGGGGCGACCGCCAGGTATAGCGTGCTGATTGGCATCGCAAAGGACAAAACCGGCTGGCTGGTCAACTACACGGTCGGCCCCGCGGACTCGCAGAACAGCGGCAACTAGCGCACTACGCGAACAGGTCCGCCGCGATAAAGCTGCCCTGTTTCGGCGCGGGCGGCACGGCGAACACGGCTGATCCGATGTGCTTGATGTATTCGTTGAGGCGGTCGACGGAGCCGAGCTTCGTCTGCATCTCGATGAAGTGCTTCGGGTCGTTCATGTAGGCGATGAAGAGCAGACCCGCATCGATCTGACCGAGATCGTCGATCCCCTCTGTGTAGTTGTACGACCGGCGCAGGATCTTCACGCCACCGTTGTTCTCGTGCGCCGCGAGCGCGATGTGGGAGGTCGCGGGTATGACGAGGTCGCCAGACGCATCCTTCTTCGTGAAATTCGGGGTGTCGTGCTCGCGGTGCCCGCTGAGCGGTGCGCCCTCCAGCTTCGTGCGCCCGAAAACGTTCTGCTGGTCTCCGATTGCGTCGGTGTCCCAGGTCTCGATGTTCATGTGGATCTTGCGGGCGACCATGTAGGAACCGCCCTTCATCCAGGCCTGGCCGTCACCCGCGGTCCACACCCACTTCTCGAGATCGCTGTCTTCGAAGATATTGCGCGTGCCGTCCTTGAAGCCGAGCAGCGTGCGCGGAGTCTGCTGGCTCGGACCAGCGGATGCGCGTCCAAACCCGGTAACAGTCCAGAGGGTCGCTGCGGTGCCACGGGCCATCCGCGTGAGGTTTCGGATCGCGTGATATGCCACCTGCGGGTCGTTTGCACATGCCTGGAGGCTCAGGTCGCCCCCCGTGTATTCGGGCTGCAGCTGGTCGCTCGGCAACGTGGGGATCTTTTCCAGCAACGTCGGCTTGCGCGCAGAGAGTCCAAAGCGGTCGTCGAAAACACCCGGTCCGAGCCCGAGGGTGACGGTGAGACCCTCAGGCCCGAGGTCGAGGGCTTCGCCGGAGTCCTGCGCCACAGCGTCGGGCCGGGTCGGCTGCGGGCTTCCAATCGTGTCGCCCTTCGCCAGCTGGGCGATCGCGGCCGACCAGCGGGCAAGGAGCACCTGCACGTCCGTCCTTGACGACGTCGTCAGCTCGTACGTCATGAAGACGGTGTACTTCTGCGGTTCGGTTTGGATTCCCGCCTGGTGTGGCTGGTTGTAGAACGGATGGGCGTCTGCGGCGACAGCAGCGATTGTCGGCGACTGGGTGGCGACCGCGAAGGCCCCCGCTGCGCCCGCGACGGCCCCAACCACCAGTCCGCTCGCGGCAAGGCCACCCGCCCCGCCGAGGAATCCCCGACGGGAAAGGTCGATCTTGTCGTCGTCTTTGTCTGCCATCGTCAGGCCGTCGCCACCTTCTCGGCGATGCGTGCGAGATCCTCGTGCAGTGCTTCGACTGCTTTTGACAGGCTTGGCGCGTCGGCCGCCTTCACCTTCGCGGTGTAGCGGATGTATCCGCCCAGGCTGGACGGATCCTTGTATTTGTCGAGCAGGGTGGTCACCGCAGCGAACTCGGCGGTGATCTTCGTGGTGAGGGCCGGATCGATCAATTTGAGTCCGTCCTGCAGGTAGGCGAATGACTGCTGGGCACCTTCGATGTTCGCCGCGAAGTCGACGAGATCGATGTGGCTGTACGCCTCCTCTTCGCCCGAAATCTTTGAGGTCTGCACCTCTTCGAGCAGTCCGGACGCACCATTCGCCAAATCTTCGGGCTTGTACGTCAGCGTCTTCGACAGCTCATCGAGCTTCTTGACGTTCGCGACCAGTTCGGTCGCAAACGCCTTCGTGCCCTGCGAGATCGCCTTTGTCTGGAACAGGTCCTTCTCGATCGCGTGGAATCCGTGCCAACCGACCTTGGGGTCGAGATTGGATGCTCGCATGTCGACGAGGTAATCGAGGTTGCCCGCGTTATCGGTCGGCTTGAAGCCGGGAAGCACGAACCCTTCGACATCCGATTCGATTCGCTCGTAGTACGGGCGAGCCTCGGCGTAAGCCTTCTGGGCGGCCGCGAGGTCATCGCTGTCGATCGCATTCTTCAACGCGATCGATCCGGACACCATGTTGTTGACCTCCTGCGTGACGTACGAGGTATAACCGGTGATCCCACTCGCCAGCGCCTCCTGCACACTGCCGTTGCCGGTGGATGCCGCTTTGCCCACAACGGTAAACGTCTGGGATTCGGTCGTTGCCCCCGGGCAGATCACCTGGTACTTGCCGCCGGTCAGCGTCACAGTAAAGGACACCGCTGCGAGCCCGGGCACGAGGTTTTCCTTTTCGCCGATGATGCGCTGGTCGCTCTGAAGCTCGAATTCGGTTATGGCCGTCGAGTCGGTGTTGGTGATAGTGAACGTGACGGGGCCGGCCTTGGCTGAAGTGCTGTTCAGCGCGCAGACATCGCCGCTGCCCGAAGTTTTCAGGGTTGCCTTGACCTGAGACGCTCCGCCGACGACTTTCGCGACCGAGCTGTCGGTGGCAGTTAGGCTGCTGGCGCCTGTCGCTGCACAGGCGGAGAGCAGAAGCGCTGCCGACGCCGTGACCGAAATCGCGCTTGCCAGTCGCCTGTATCGATGTGAGATGGCGTGCTTCATGAGTGATTACCTCCAGATCAAAGAGAAAGGGGGAAAGGTCAGACGCGCGCGGGCTGTGGTGCTGCGGCTGCCCCGGCAGCGCTGCCGGCGACGTCGCCGTCCTTGACGCGCTCGCGCTTTCGAAGGATGCGTTTGCCGCGGTATCCCGCGAACGCCAGCAGAAGCGCGGCGACCACCAGAACCACGGGGAGGTACAGCTTCCACAGCAGGAGTTCGGTGCGCGCGCTTGCCGCGGCCGCGATGCCCGCCGCCGTTCGGGCCACATAGCTGGAGGTCGCTGACCATGACGGGCTGGACTTCGGCGATTCGACCGTGATCGTGCGAGGGCTGTTCAGGCCGCCACCCGACAGCGTGAGGATGCTGACCGAGCGAAGCGAGGCATCCAGTAGTGTCGATCCACTTGCCCGGACGCTCAGGGTTGCGCGCGTCTCGCGTGTCGTCGAGAACGGACCCGGGTTTTGAGACGGGTCGATGCCGATCGGCACTCGGCCGCCGGACAGCGCGATGAGATCCACCAGTGACAGCGACTGCGACTCGCTGCTTGTCGCAGCGTTCTGCCAGAGTCGAGACGCAATACCGTCGCTTCCGTCGGGCTTTGTCTGCGAGAAGCTGAACGCATGCGAGGAGACGGCCCCGCCCTGGTTCACATCGAATGAATAGGCGTTGCCGCTGCGGGTCAGAGAGGCTGTGCCGGCCGAGTCGCCGCCAGCCGCAACGAGCTTCGCCGCGCCGGGGGAGTAGGCACCGGGGAGCGGAACAGCAACGGCGAGCACGATTGCGGCGACCATCGTGGCACCCGCGAGGCCGAACAACAGTGCGGGCTTTCGCGCGGGTGACGGACGGCGAGAGGCGGGCCACAGCAGGTACAACAGCACGGGCACCAGGTAGGCGAACCAGCCCAGTACCTCGATGAGTCGGGGATCGGACGGGATGCCCAGCACGCCGGTCAGGAGTGCGGCCTGCACCGAGCCATTCGGGGCGAGCCACGAGAGGTTCACGGTGGCCTGCTGGCCGATCAGGATCCAGCCGGCTTCGTGCGCCGTGCGAATCGCACTCAGCACCAGGCCCGCTGCAACCAGCACGAGGAAGAGGCCGGTGACGCGGAAGAACCTGGCGAGATTGAGCTTGATTCCGCCGCGGTAGATGCCGATTCCGATTCCGACAGCAACCGCGATCCCGATGACGGCGCCGGCGCCCGCGGCGAGTGAACTCGTCGAAGACTGGAAGGCCGCGAGCAGGAAGACGGATGTCTCGAAGCCCTCCTTGAGGACCGCCAGGAAGGCCATTCCCACGAGCGCCCACGCCGTGCCGTCACGCAGAGCGGACGCCGCGGAGTGCTCGAGATCGGATCGCAGGTTGCGCGCGTGCTGATTCATCCAGCCGATCATGCCCGTGACGAAGATGACCGCGACGAAGCCGATGATCGACTCCATACCCTCTTGCTGGGCCTGCGGGAGGTCGGCCGAAATGACCTCGAGTACAACGCCAACGCCGATGCTCAGGGCGATTGCGGATGCGACTCCGATCCACATCGGCCGAAGGGACTTGCCCGTGCGAGAGAGAAATGCGGCAATGATTCCCACGATAAGCGATGCTTCGAGACCTTCGCGCAGGCCGATTACGAGAGTTGCGAGCATGAGTCTTTCGTGTCTGTAAACCGAGGGGGAGGTTGGTAAGGCTATCCTTACTCGTTCGACTCTACCCGGGCACTCCGCTGGTGTCCAATACGCTTGGAGGAGAAAGGCGGAACATGACCGAAACCGAACGTGTGCTCTTCGTTCACGCGCACCCCGACGACGAATCGATCAGCACCGGCGGCACGCTCGCCACGCTTGTCGATCGCGGAGCCAACGTCACGGTGGTCACGTGCACTCGGGGTGAACGCGGGGAAGTGATTCCTGCCGAGCTGAAGTACGCGCTCGATTCGCAGCAGACGCTATCGTCTTTGCGGGAGCTCGAGTTGCGTAAGGCGCTCGGAATCCTTGGGGTCACCGACCACCGATATCTCGGTGACTCGGATGCGCGGTGGGCAGGTCGACCCCCTCGCCGGTACGTCGACTCCGGCATGCGCTGGGGTGCGAAGGGGGCGGAAGCGAGCACAGACTTCGACCCTTCATCCTTCACTGCCGCCGAGTTCGGAGACGTCGCGGCCGACATCGCGGCGGTCATCGTCTCGGTCGAACCGGATGTCGTCGTCAGCTACAACGAGCGCGGCGGTTACGGACATCCGGATCACATCAGGGCTCATCAGGCCGCACGACGCGCGGCCGAGGTGTACGGCGTCCCGTTCTTTGCGATCGAACCGCGCGAGTCGTCGGCGGAGGCGACCCTGACCGTGGATGTCTCGCCCGTCCTCGATCGCAAGAAACAGGCACTCGGGGCGTATCCGAGCCAGGTCGCGGTCGATGGTGACTCGTTTGCGCTGTCCGACGGCAAGCGGCAGCCCATCGACACGACGGAGAAATTCCGACGGCTCAGCACCGAGAGGGAACGCTCGCTTCCGTTCAAGGACCAGAGCTGGCGCGCCAGGATCGTCGGCTGCTTGGTCGCCGCAGCGATCGGGATCGCGACGGGTGCGCTGCTGACCGTGTACCACCAGGAGAGCATGGTCATTGCGGGAGCCACCGTCCAGACCGGACTCATTGCCGCCATCGTCCTCGTGCTGCTGCTCGAAGTCGGCTTGCGGCTGGCCTTCCAGACCCGCGTGGTCGCGGCTTTCGCCGCGGTCGGAGTCGTGGTGTCCGTCGCGGCGCTGTCGGTCGAAAGCACGGGTGGCACGGTGCTTGTGCCGAACAACTGGATCGGGGTCGTGTGGTCGATTGCCCCGACCGCCATCGCGTTGGTGGTGGTGGCCTGGCCGCAAATACACAGGCGCCCGACCGATAAGATTGAGGGGCAAGGCATCGTGAAAGGACCATCGCTCCAGTGACGTACGTCATCGCTCTCCCGTGCGTCGACCTCAAAGATCGCGCGTGCATCGACGAATGTCCCGTCGACTGTATCTACGAGGGCGATCGGATGCTGTACATCCATCCGGACGAATGCGTCGATTGTGGAGCGTGCGAGCCGGTCTGCCCGGTTGAGGCGATCTACTACGAAGACGATCTTCCCGATAAGTGGGCCGATTACTACAAGGCGAACGTCGAATTCTTCGACGACATCGGATCGCCCGGTGGTGCAGCGAAGGTCGGCGTCATCCACAAGGACCACGCCGTCGTGTCCGCGCTCCCGCCGCAGTCCGCCAGCTAGCGCCACCGGAGACCAACGTGCCGCTGAACCTCCCTGACTTTCCCTGGGACGCGCTCGCTCCCTACGGTGCGAAAGCCCGAACGTACGACGGTGGCATCATCGACCTTTCGGTTGGATCACCGGTCGACCCCACCCCGCAGATCATCCGGGAAGCGCTCGCTGCCGCGACCGACGCGCACTCCTACCCGCAGACCGCGGGCAGCGTGCCCCTTCGCGAGGCCATCGTGGACTGGTACGCGCGTCGCCGCGGCGTCGAGCTCACGGTCGACAACGTTCTGCCCTCCATCGGATCGAAGGAGCTCATCGCCTTCCTTCCGCTGATGCTCGGCCTCGGCGCGGGGGATGTCGTCGTGCAGCCGACCGCTGCCTATCCCACCTATGCGATTGGCGCGGCGCTCGCGGGGGCAACCGTGATCGCGTCCGATGATCCGGCGGAGTGGCCCGCCGAGACCAGGCTGATCTGGCTGAACTCGCCGGGCAACCCCGACGGAAGAGTCATCGGCGTCGAGGGGTTGCGAGCTGCAGTCGTGCGCGCGCGCGAACTCGGGGCGGTCATCGTGAACGACGAGTGCTATGCCGAGTTGAACTGGGCCGGGCCCGAGCCGACGCCATCCATACTCGATCCCCGCGTTATCGAGGGTTCGCGCCACCTCGTGCTCTCGGTCTATTCACTCAGCAAACAGTCGAATCTCGCCGGTTACCGCGCCGGATTCGTTGCCGGGTGCGGTGATCTCATTGCCGAGCTGCTCGCCGTGCGCAAGCACGCAGGGCTTATCCCGCCCGCTCCTGTGCAGGCCGCCATGGTAGTAGCCCTTGGTGACGACGCGCACGTGCAGGTGCAGCGCGAGCGATATCGATCGCGCCGCGATCGCCTGCTCTCCGCGTTCAACGGAGCCGGCTTCCGTGTCGACTCCAGCGACGCGGGACTGTACCTCTGGGCGACTCGCGGTGAAGACGCCTGGGCGACGGTCGACGCCCTGGCCGATCGCGGCATCCTCGTGGTTCCCGGGTCGTTCTACGGAGACCGTTCGCCTGAGCACGTGCGAATCGCTCTTACGGTCAGCGATGCTCAGGTCGATGAGGTCGTTGCACGCCTCGCGTGAGTTTGACGACATCCTCCAATGAAGTCGCCCGGGTGTTGGTGGATGCGACGGTTCACGTGGGGGCCAATTAGGCTGTAGGGGTGAACGATGCTGCCAGCGAGAACGCCGACAAAGCGACCCTCCAGTTTCCCGGCGGTAAAGCCGACTTCCCCTTGGTTCGCGCGGTCGATGGTCGCGATGCGATCGACATCTCGTCTCTGGGCCGGCAGACAGGCCTGAACACGCTGGATGGCGGGTTCGTGAACACGGCCGCCGCAAAGAGCGCCATCACCTACATCGACGGCGACAACGGCATCCTTCGCTATCGCGGCTACGCAATCGAAGAGGTCGCGGCGAAGTCGACCTACCTCGAGGTCGCCTGGCTTCTGATCTACGGAAACCTGCCGTCAGCGAGTGAACTCGCCACTTTCGACGACAAGGTTCGACGCCACACGCTGTTGCACGAAGACATGCGTCACCTGTTCGACGCGCTGCCCCACAACGCGCATCCGATGTCCGTCCTGTCGAGTGCCATCTCTGCCCTGTCGACGTACTACCAGGACTCCCTGAACGTCCACGACCCTGAGCAGGTTGAGATCTCTACCATTCGCCTGCTCGCGAAGCTCCCGGTCATTGCGGCATACGCCCACAAGAAGAGCCTCGGGCAGGCTTTTCTCTACCCGGACAACAGCTTGAGCTTCGTCGACAACTTCCTGAAGCTGAATTTCGGCACGATGGCCGAGCCGTACGAGGTGAATCCGGTATTGAGCAAGGCGCTTGACCGGCTTCTGATCCTGCATGAAGACCATGAGCAGAACGCGTCCACGTCGACGGTTCGGCTCGTCGGATCGACCGAGGCGAACATCTTCGCGTCGATCTCCGCGGGCATCAACGCTCTCTACGGGCCGCTTCACGGCGGTGCCAACGAGGCCGTGCTCAAGATGCTCGGAGAGATCAAGGCCTCGGGTGAGACCGTCGACAAATTCGTCGAGCGAGTCAAGAACAAAGAAGAGGGCGTTCGCCTGATGGGCTTCGGCCATCGGGTATACAAGAACTTCGATCCGCGCGCCAAGCTGGTGAAGGAGAGCGCCGACGAGGTACTCGAGGCGCTCGGTGTTCAGGACGACCTGCTCGACATCGCCAAGGAACTCGAGGCGGTCGCGCTCGCGGACGAATACTTCATCGAGCGCAAGCTGTACCCGAATGTCGACTTCTACACCGGCGTCATCTACAAGGCGATGGGGTTTCCGTCGCGCATGTTCACGCCGTTGTTCGCGATCGGTCGTTTGCCCGGGTGGATTGCTCACTGGCGCGAGATGAACGACGACCCGGCCACAAAAATCGGGCGCCCCCAGCAGGTCTACACCGGTGAGCCGCTGCGCCCCTGGCCCGAGCGGTCCTGACTCAACCCTGCTCGGTCGTCAGTGTGATGTTGCTGAAGTGCGCCTTCACGAACCCATCCACGGTCGTGTGGCACCTGATGCCCAGAGACATCGGCGGCAGAGCGTAAACGCCGGTGAATTCGACGTGCTGCGCGTTGCCTGACGACTGGATGCGCCGAATGCTGTCGGGCGAAAAGCGCAACACGCTGCTGTTCGGATCCCTGAGTACGCACACGAGCGTCGCCGAGCTGGTGCGTTCCACGAACCGAATGTCGATCGCGTAGGTGATTTGGTACGTGCCGCCATTGACCGTGGTGTTGGCGACGTCAAGCTCATCTCTCGGCGAGTAGTAGGCCTCGTAGAAGCGCTCGCCCGGCGCCGGTCCGGCGGCGGCGGGCGCAAAAGACACCGACAGCGCGACGATTGCCGCGACCGTCGCGAGCAACGCTGCACCCGCGAGGGTCACCGCAATGCCCCGGCGCGTCTCCACCACTACACCCTGCGCCTATTGCCGTGGTTCCGCAAAGACTCGGATGTTCGTGGCCTGCAGTCGCAGCTTGCCCTCGACAGACGGCCGGCAGCGAAGGCCGATGGTCAGGTCGGGCAGCGAATAAAGCGCGCTGAATGTGATGTGTCGCGTCGTACCATTCGCGGGCGTCGACCGAAAGGTGTTCGTGAGGATGTAGCCGATCTGATGTGTCGGATCGATGAGCCCACAACTCACCGAAGCGCCCGCGTAGGAGCTGACGAATCGCACATCGGCGCTGTAGCCGAGCAGATACTGTCCGCCGTTCACGGTGACGTTGCCCGCGTACAGGAGGCTCCTGGCCGGGTAGTAGCCGTCGTAGTTGACATCGCTCGACGCCTGGGCCTGCGTGCTCGTCGCGAACGAAGCATCCAGTGCCGCCGCCCCGCCCAGAATCCCGACCAGCGCGACCGCGATCAAGCCGATCGTCCAGGTTCGCGGTGAGAACACGATCGGCTCAAGCGGAGTGACTCAGGCGTGGAGCGCGGCGTTGAGCTCAATGCCGCCGCCCTTTCGAGCCAGCACCTCGACGGCTCCGGTGAGCGAGTTGCGGCGGAACAGCAGCCCTGGCACGCCGCTCAGCTCGACGGCTTTCACGATTCGCGGCTCATCCGAACCAACGACGGTGACCTTCGTGCCGGCTGTCACATATAGTCCGGCCTCCACCACGCTGTCGTCACCGATTGATATTCCAATTCCGGAATTTGCGCCGAGCAGGGCGCGAGCGCCGATCGAGACGCGTTCGGTGCCGCCGCCGGACAGGGTGCCCATGATGGATGCGCCGCCACCGATATCCGAGCCGTCCCCGACCACGACTCCCTGCGAGATACGACCCTCGACCATCGAGGTTCCCAGCGTTCCCGCGTTGAAGTTGACGAAACCTTCGTGCATGACCGTCGTTCCTGGTGCCAGATGCGCACCGAGGCGAACGCGCGACGCGTCGGCGATGCGCACGCGCGGGGGAGTCACGTAGTCGAGAAGGCGCGGGAACTTGTCGATGCCGTGCGCAGAGATCCCCTCGCGCTGCAGGGACGGACGCAGCCGAGCGAAATCAGCGGGATGCACGGGGCCGGCGGTGGTCCATGCGACGATCGGCAGCTGGGCGAACAGGCCTTCGAGATTAATCGTGTTCGGGGCGACCAGCAGATGGCTGAGCAGGTGCAGGCGAAGGTAGGCGTCCGTGGTCGAGGCGGGCGGCGCATCCAGATCGATGTCGACGGTGACGAAGTCGACCCTGACGTTGCGCCGCGCATCCGGGCCGACGATCGCTTCGAACTGCGCGGGGGCAATGTAGCGCTCGGTGCCGGCGGGGAGTGCTCCGAGTCGTGGCTCCGGGTACCAGGTGTCGAGCACGGTGCCGTCGCCCGCGATCGTTGCGAGTCCGTAGCCCCAGGCCGCGCGAGAAGTCATATCCCCAGAGTAGCGATTCGGCGCCGGGCTAGAATTTTGCAATGCCGACATCCGACACGACAGTGCCCATTCTCGATCTGGCGGCGACGGCGACGGAGCTCACTCGTCAGATTTGCGACATCGAGTCGGTATCCGGCAACGAGACGACGCTTGCCGACGCCATTGAGTCGTCGCTTGCGGCATCCGCCCACCTCGAACTGGTCAGGGACGGCGACACGATCGTTGCAAAGACCAATCTCGGTCGCGACCGCAGGGTGGTCATCGCCGGCCACACCGACACCGTGCCGCTCAACCACAACCTGCCGACGCGCTTCGAGACCAGGGAGGGAACCGAGTACCTCTGGGGACGCGGAACCGTGGACATGAAGGCCGGTGTCGCCGTGCAGCTGAAACTCGCTGCGGAGCTCACCGACACCACGGTCGACCTCACCTGGATCTGGTACGACCACGAGGAAGTGTCAGCGGCGCTCAACGGCCTTGGCAGGCTTGCCCGAAATCGACCGGACCTGCTGGCAGGCGATTTTGCGATCCTTGGCGAGCCAAGCAATTCGCGGATCGAAGGCGGCTGTAACGGAAATCTTCGGGTCGAAGTACGCACGTTCGGCAAGCGGTCGCATTCGGCCCGCTCGTGGATCGGACACAACGCCATCCATGACGCCGCGCCCATCCTCGCCACGCTGGCGGCGTACCAGCCGCGAGAGGTCGAGGTCGATGGGCTCGTGTATCGCGAAGGCCTCAACGCCGTCGGTATCTCTGGGGGAGTGGCGGGAAACGTCATTCCGGACGAGGCGATGGTGCACATCAACTATCGGTTCGCGCCCAGTCGGTCGGGTGAAGAGGCCATCGCGCATCTGCGCGAGCTGTTTGAAGGCTACGACCTCACCGTCGTCGATCTCGCCGAAGGAGCCCGGCCCGGCCTCGACGCCCCACTCGCGCAGGAGTTCGCGGCCGCGGTGGGTGGAACGCCCACGCCGAAATACGGCTGGACGGATGTCGCCAGGTTCTCCGCCCTCGGCGTGCCGGCCGTGAACTTTGGACCGGGCGATCCGATGCTGGCTCACGCGGATGACGAACGGGTCGCGGTCGAGCAGATCGAATCATGTGAGCTCGCACTGCGAACCTGGCTCACGGGCGGCAATGGCTGAGACCCTCGAGGTGTCGTCGCACGCCCATCCGTCCGCGATGAGCCTGCGCGTTCGCTACCGCCTGACGCCCTGGTGGGTGAAAGTGCTGGTCGTCTTCGCTGTTTCACGGGTGGTCACCACGATCATCCTTCTGGTGTTTGCGGCGCTGCAGACCGCGAATTTCTGGACGGGCGCCCACCCCGACTACTTCTCGTTTGCCGGCATCTGGGACGGCGACTGGTATCACCGGGTCGTGCTGTACGGGTACTCCTCCGCGCTTCCGCACGATTCCGCGGGTCATGTCATGCAGAACGAGTGGGCTTTCCTGCCCGGGTATCCGATTGTCGTCGGCACGATCTCGACGATCACAAGCCTCCCGTTCAACGTCGCCGGGGTGTTCGTTTCGGTCGCGTTCGCCGCCGGTTCAGCGCTCATGTTTTACCGCGTACTGGTTCCCCAGCTGTCATCATCGACCGCGCTCTTTGCGGTTGTGCTGTTCTGTTTTGCACCCTTGTCACCGATTCTGCAGGTCGTCTACGCCGAATCGATGCAGGTGTTCTTCCTGCTGTGTGCATTGTTCTTTCTCCAGCGCCGGCGATATTGGGCGATGTTGCCGTTTGTTGCCATCATGTCTTTCACGCGTCCGACTGGCCTCGCGTTCGCCCTGGCGCTTGGCCTGCACGTGATCTATCGCTGGGTCGTTCGGCGTACGGATCCGTTTCCGCTTCGCGAACAGCTCCGAGCCATCGCCGCGACACTGATCACCGCGGTGCTCGGGTACGCCTGGCCCGCGATAGCCGGTGTCGTGACGGGCGTTCCCGATGCCTACACGGCGACGGAGCTGTCCTGGCGAGCTCCGTATGTCGGCTGGGGACCGCTCGTGCCGTTCGCGTCGTGGGTCGACGGAATCACCTGGTGGTCGGCGTGGATTCACCTGCCGATTGCCGGAACGTTCTCCGTTGTGGTGTTGATCATCGCGGTGCTCCTCTTCGCCGTGGTGATGTTCTCTCCACCGGTTCGCCGCCTCGGGATCGACCTCCGCCTCTGGGTCGCGAGCTGGGTGATCTATCTCCTCGCCGTGTTCTTCCCACAGTCGAGCGTGTTTCGCCTGCTCCTGCCGACTTTTCCTCTGCTCGGCGCCCTCGCCCAGCCACGATCGATCGGCTACCGGGTCGGGATCGTCCTGCTTTGCATTGCGGGGCAAATTGGCTGGGTATATTTCGCTTTTTGGTCCAACGGATACGACTGGACACCGCCGTAACGGGGCGGTCGTGCATCCGTCGTTTTCGTGGCACGCGATTAATAAGGGATAATAGACAGGTATCCGTGTGAAAGGGGACTACTCATGGCAGCCATGAAGCCGAGGACCGGGGACGGCCCAATGGAGGCTGTTAAAGAGGGTCGTTTGATCATCGTGCGGGTTCCGCTCGAAGGTGGCGGCCGCCTCGTCGTGTCAGTTAATGACGCCGAGGCGAAAGAACTCCACGACGCGCTCGCCGGAGTCGTTCAGGGTTAGCGTCGTTCGGCGCTAGCGTTCGGGGCCAGGCGCTTCGACCGCTGGACGCTCACTGCTGCTAATCGCTCACTCGCGTGAGTTGAAGCAGTCCGTCGCCCGCGAGCGACAAGCTGCTCAGTACTGCCGGTGATTTCGCGATTTCGTCGAGCAGTGTGCGGAAGTCGGCGACTGTTTCGTCGCGCTGTGCGGCATCCGCCACTCGTCCGCGCCAGAGTGCGTGAGGGATGAGCACGGTGCCCCCGACACGTACGAGACGCAGCCCGTGCTCGACGTATTCGATCACCGACGCTGGATCCGCGTCGACCACCACAAGGTCGTAGCTGGCCTCGTTCATCCGAGGGAGCACGTCCAGCGCACGTCCAGCGATGAGGCGAGCCTGGTTTGCGTGAATGCCCGCGTCGGTAAACCCGCGTCGAGCCGACTGTTGGTAGTCGATCTCGATGTCGATCGACGTGAGGATGGCGTTGGGGGCGCCCGCGAACAGCCAGAGGCCGCTCACGCCGAGTCCGGTGCCGATCTCGATGGCCGTTGTCGCATTCGTGGCGGCCGCGATGACCGCGATCTGTGCGCCAACCGCGGGCGAGATCGCCTCCACACCGTTTTCCAGCGACAGTTGCCGGGCGGCGGCGATGTCGGGGCTTTCGACGACGAAGTCCTCAGCGAACTTCCAACTCAGATCCATGTTCGTCACGTTCACTCCTTGTGGTTCCCCAGCCTAGAGCGAGCGGCTCAGAGACACGGGCTATTCTGATCGAGTGTTAGGGCTCACGTTCGACAAACTTCTGATCATCGGTCTCATCGCCGTGTTCGTCGTGGGTCCCCAGCGCCTTCCGTACTACGCCAGCCAGCTCGCTCGGCTCGTGAAATCGGTGCGCAACCTGGCGGATTCGGCGAAAGACCGGATGCGCGAAGAAATGGGCCCGGATTTCGACGACGTCGACTGGAAGAAGCTCGACCCGCGGCAGTACGACCCGCGGCGCATCATCCGCGAGGCTCTGCTCGACGACGAGCCCGTTCAACCGGTCGTCAAGCCCGTCAGCAAGTCAATGATGCGAGACGACTCCCCGGCGCCCTACGACTCAGAGGCAACCTAACTTTCCGCGAGTGCGGCCAGTTGTCACGACTGCACGAGCTATGGGCGCCGCGCTCGCGACGACGCGCCGCACTCGGCGGAATTAGCGGCGGCGCGCAAGCTTCAGGATGCGCAGGAGCAGGATCATCGCGGGCGCCAGCCTTGCGAATTCCCTGCCCGCGCGCGGCAGAGTGAGCACGCCGGTCGATTCGGCTACCGTTCTGGCGTCGACGAACCGCAGAAGGCCCTCACGCCCATTCCGACGGCCAAGGCCGGACTGCTTCATGCCGCCCATCGGGGCATCCACGCTCGAGAACGTCGCGCGGTAGCCCTCGTTGATGTTCACGCTTCCCGCGGAGATCCGCGACGCAACCCGCCGCCCGCGCGCGACCGAACCGCTGAAAACGGATGCGTTGAGCCCGAACTCCGAGGCATTGGCCGCCGCGATCGCGTCGTCTTCGCTCTCGATTACCGTGATCGCGACGACAGGGCCGAACGTCTCGTTCGCCCAGCAGGCCATGTCGGGTGTGACGTCGGCGAGAACCGTGGGTTCGTAGAAATAGGGGCCGAGGTCTGGGCGAGCCTTGCCGCCGCTGAGAACCGTCGCGCCCTTGGCGATCGCGTCGGTGACGTGTGCCGTGACGCGCTCGAGCTGTGCGGCGGAGGTCAGTGAGCCGACATCCGTACTGTCATCGAATGCCGCGCCCTGGACGAGACTGTCGACGCGTGCGACGAAGGCTTTGGTGAACTCATCAGCAACGGCGCGCTGCACGTAGATTCGCTCGATCGACACGCATAGCTGGCCCATGGACGAGAAGCACGAGTACACCGCATTGGCGGCAGCTTTCTGAGGGTTCACATCGTCGAGCACGATCAGCGGATTCTTGCCCCCGAGTTCGAGAGACGCTCCAATGAGCCGACCGGCCGCTCTCACGCCGACTTTGGTTCCGGTTGCGGTCGACCCGGTGAAACACACGTAGTCGACGCTGTCGACGACAGCATTACCCACCTCGTTGCCGTCCCCCGCAACGACAGCCCATAGCGCGGCCGGCACGCCAGCGTCGATGAATGCGCGACGCGCGTGCAGGATGGTCAGCGCGCCCTGGTTGTCGGCCTTCTGAACGACCGCGTTCCCCGCCGCCAGCGCAGGAACTACATCCATCAGCGAGAGGCTGAGCGGGTAGTTCCACGGCGTGATCACTCCGACGAGCCCCTTTGACTTGTACGACACCCGCGTCGCGAGCACCACGGGAATGCCCGCCCGCCTGCGACGAGTGCGGAGAACGCTGCGCGCGGAAACCGCGTAGTACCGGGTGACCGACGCACCCTGGAAGACTTCCTCGAACGCCTGGCCACGCGTCTTGCCGGTCTCCGACTGAAGTACGTCGAGCAGCTCTTCGCGGTTCGCGAGCAGCCTGTCGTGCGCGTCGAGCAGGATGCGGCGGCGCTCGGCGAAACCGAGTCGCACCCAGGCGAGCTGGGCGACACGTGCCGCGGCAGCCGCATCCGTGACGTCCCGGGCGCTGCTCTGTGGCAGGTCGTGGAGCACCTCGCCAGTGAAGGGTGCAATGACGGGTGTGGCGCTCGCGTTGGTCGCGGCCGAGAGGTCATGCACGAGCTCCGCGGCGAGCGACCGGTCGACAAGTAATCCGGACATGCGCATCACGCTACACCGCGATTCATGCGCGACACGATTGCTTGCCTGCGAACCAATTGCGCGCAGTCGCGCAGCAGCAATTGGTTCGCTGGGGCGCAATCGCGGCGCGCTAGGTGACGCTCAGGCCGAGCTTGCGGCCGGCCAGGTTGCGGCTTCGAGTCGCGAGTTGCCGGGCGAGCGACAGGATGGCGGCCGCCGCGGGATCGTCCGGATGCGAGAGCACGATCGGCTCGCCGGCGTCGCCGCCCTCGCGCAGGCCGATGCTCAGTGGGATTGACGCCAGCAACGGGACCACCTCGTCGTCTGTCGAGAGCCGAGCCGCAGCATCCGCCCCTCCGCCGCTGCCGAACAGCTGCAGTACCGAACCGTCGGGCTGGGGCAGTCCTGCCATGTTTTCGATGACGCCGATCACTTTCTGGCCGGTCTGGCGCGCGACGAGTCCGCTGCGCTCCGCCACCTCGGCGGCAGCGGGCTGGGGCGTCGTCACGACGATGACCTCGGAGTTTGGCAGCAGTTGTCCGATCGAGATGGCGACGTCGCCCGTGCCGGGCGGCAGATCGAGCAGCAGGATGTCGAGGTCACCGAAGTAGACATCGGTGAGGAACTGCTGGATGGTGCGGTGCAGCATGGGTCCGCGCCACGAGACCGCGGTTGAGCCCTCAACGAACATCCCGATCGAGATCACCTTCACCCCGTGCGCGACCGGCGGCAGGATCATGTCGTTCACCTGCGTCGGCTTCGCTCCGGTGATGCCGAGAATGCCCGGAATCGAGAACCCAAACACGTCGGCATCCACGATCCCAACGCGCAGTCCGCTCGCAGCCAGCGCGACGCCAAGGTTTGCGGTGATCGTCGACTTGCCGACGCCACCCTTTCCACTCGTGATCGCGTAGATGCGCGCAAGGGAATCCGGGCCGAATTGCAGCGTTTTCGATCTGCCGCCGCGGAGGCGCTCGGTCAGCGCATTCCGTTCTTCGCGGGACATGACGGAGACATTGACGACCGTCGAGGTCACTCCCGGCACCGACGCGACCACTGAGCGCACGTCTCGTTCGATGGTGTCTGCCGCGGGGCATCCAACGATCGTCAGCTTGATGCCAACGGTCGCGGCTCCTTCGATGACTTCGACCGACCCGACCATGTCGAGCTCCGTGATCGGTCGACGGATCTCCGGATCTATCACTCGTATCAGGGCCGCGCGAACGGCCCCTTCGACGCCGTCGGGTGCGGTACCGTCAGGCATTCCCTAGTCCGCCGAGGGGGTCTTGTCGCGGTCGAGATCTTCGAGAAGCGATCTGAGCTCTGCCCGAATGAAGTCTTTGCTCGCCATGTCTTTGATCGAGAGTCGCAGACTGACGATCTCGCGCGCGAGGTACTCAGTGTCGTTCAGGTTGCGCTCCGCGCGCTGGCGATCCTGCTCGAATTGCACGCGGTCGCGGTCATCCTGACGGTTTTGCGCGAGAAGGATGAGCGGAGCGGCATACGACGCCTGGAGCGACAGCACCAGCGTGAGAACAGTGAACCCGTACTTGGATGTGTCAAAACGCCACGCTACCGGAGCGCTGGAGTTGTAGATGATCCAGAGCAGGCAGAAGATGGTCAGGCCCAGCAGGAAGGCGGGCGTGCCCATGTTGCGGGCGATCCACTCGGTTGCGCGTCCGAACCGATCACGGCTCTCGAATCGAGGGACGAAGTTGGCGCGAAGGCCCTTTGGCGAGTCGAGGCGGGTATCAGTCCTGTTTACGCGTGCCATTGGTTGTCCTCCTCGTCCTTACCGGAATTGTCGCAGTCGAAGTGTCGCTATACAGCGACTTTGTACTGCTCTCATGGTCGGTACTTCGCCAGTCATCGGGCAGCAGGTAGTCGAGAACGTCGTCAATGGTCACCACCCCGACCAGACGATGGTTTTCGTCAACAACGGGAACAGATACGAGGTTGTAGCTCGCGAGGCGCCGCGCGACTTCTGCGGCATGCGTGTCGGCCGCGACCGGCTCGAGGGCCTGGTCGAGGAGCGTGCCGAGACGTTCGTTCGGGGGATACCGCAACATCCGCTGGAAGTGCACCATGCCGAGGAATCGACCGGTCGGCGGCTCATACGGTGGCAGGGTGACGCAGACGGCCGCACCGAGCGCGGGCGCGAGTTCGTGACGACGAATGAGCGCGAGACCTTCCGCGACGGTGGTGTCGGCCGAGACAATGATCGGTTCGGTCGTCATCAGCCCGCCCGCCGTGTCGGGGGCGTAGGAGAGCAGGAAGCGCACATCATCCGCCTCTTCCGGCTCCATCAGGTCGAGCAGGGCTTCGCCGCGCTCTTCGCTGAGCTGCGCGATCAGGTCGGCTGCGTCGTCGGGCTGCATCTGGTCGAGAACGTCGGCGGCGCGGGCATCATCCAGTTGGTTCAGGATGTCGACCTGGTCGTTTTCCGGCATCTCCTCGAGAACGTCGGCGAGACGGTCGTCGGACAGCTCGCCGGCAACCTCGAGCATGCGTTGCTCGGGAAGGTCGAGCATTGCATTGGCGAGGTCGGCGGGGAGGAGGTCGGAGTAACTCGCGATCAGCTGGGTCGCGGACTGTGATTCGCCGGTATTGGCCTTCTCTACGACGTCTCTCCAGTTGACGAAGACTGTCGTGCCCTTGCCGAACGGCGTCGCCGTCACCTTCGGCCGACGGCAGAACAGCTGACTGATCTCCCACTCGCCCGGACGCACTTCTTCGATTGCGACGTCTTCGATGGTCGCCTCGCTTGAGCGGTCGCGCAGGGACACCTTGCGGCCCAGCATCTCGGCGATGACACGCACCTCGCCGCCGCGCTGCTCGAACCGGCGCAGGTTGATGAGACCGGTAGCGATGATCTGTCCGGAGCCGATGCTCGTCACCCGGCCGATGCCAAGGAACACGCGGCGCTTACCCGGAACTTCGATGATCAGACCGACCACACGGGGCGACTCGGTGTTGCGATAGACCACGAGCACGTCACGAACCTTGCCAACACGGTCGCCGAAGGGGTCGAAAACGGAGCACCCGGCAAGTCGGGCTACGAATACTCTCGTGGCGCTCACGGCTACAAGCGTAGTCGCGCGTGGCACAATGAGCCTGTGACCAACCAGCCGCCGTTTTCGCGCCGTGGCGCGGCCCTGCCCACGCTCCCCAAGGGTGATGTGCTCGGCACCTACGAGACCTACCAGGAAGCGTTGCTCATCGTCGACAAACTCGCGAGAGCCGATTTCGAGGTGAGCCAGCTCGCCATCATCGGAAACGACCTGAAGACCGTCGAACGAGTCACAGGCAAGCTCACCTACGGCAGGGCCGCTGCGGCAGGCGCGGCGAGTGGAGCCTGGTTCGGACTGTTCGCGGGCATCCTGTTCTTCATCATTTCCGCCGCGCCGAATGTGGGGTTCGTGCTGGCCGCGATTCTCATCGGCGCGGGTTTCGGCATGCTGTTCGGCGTCGCGACCTACGCCATCAATCGTCGCCGCAGGGACTTCACCTCCACCCACCAGGTGATCGCGAGCAACTACCAGGTCATTGCGCCGTCGACCCAGATTGCGCGCGCCCAGGAACTGCTGGGCCGTCCCGACGCCTAGGCCCCGGGCCGCTAGGGCTCAGCGGCTGCGCGCGAGCCAGGCCTCAACGTCATCAGCGGTGCGCGGAATGCCGATCGAGAGGTTCTCAGCCCCTGACGCGGTGACGAGAATGTTGTCTTCTATCCGCACGCCGATGCCTCGGTATTCCTCCGGCACGGTGAGATCGTCCGGCTGGAAGTACAGGCCGGGCTCGATCGTGAACACCATTCCCGGCTCGAGAACACCGTCGATGTAGAGGTCACGCCGCGCCTGCGCGCAGTCGTGCACGTCGATTCCGAGGTGGTGGCTGGTGCCGTGCACCATGTAGCGGCGGTGGTACTGGTGAGCCGGCTCGAGTGACTCCTCGGCGCTCACCGGCAGCAGTCCCCACTCGGCGGTCTTCGCGGCGATGATTTTCATAGCCTCGGCGTGGATCTCGCGAAAACGGATGCCCGGCCGAACGATCGCGAATGCCGCATCCGCCGCTTCCCGCACGGCTTCGTAGACGCGTCGTTGCACTTCGGTGAAAGTGCCCGCGATCGGAAGCGTGCGCGTGATGTCTGCGGTGTACAGGCTGTCGAGTTCGATCCCGGCGTCGAGCAGGATCAGGTCACCTGGCACCACCGGTCCGTCGTTGCGGGTCCAGTGCAGGATGCACGCATGAGGCCCCGAGGCCGCGATCGTGTCGTAGCCGACCTGATTGCCTTCGGCGCGCGCACGGCGATTGAAGGTTCCTTCGACGAGGCGCTCGCCGCGATCATGGGCCGTGATCGCGGGGAGATCCGCGATCACGTCGTTGAACCCCTTGGCGGTCGCGGCGATCGCGCGACGCATCTGGTCGACCTCGTAGACATCCTTCACGAGGCGCATTTCGGAAAGTGTCCGCGCGAGCGACGCGTCGCCATCCGTTTCGAGGGACTCGGTGTCAGCGGCGAGCAGGCGCCGACCATCCACTGAGTCGGTCGTGTCGCGGTCGGCATCGCGCAGAATCAGGGTATCCGCGTCGACGCTGTCGATCACGCCCGCGAAATCGGCCAGATTGCGGGTCGCGAGGCCGAGATCGGCCGCGACGTGGGCGAGCGAGGGACGCGGTCCGGTCCAGAACTCGCCGATCTCCGGGTTCGCGTAGAACTCGTCGGAGTCGCGCCCTGCGGCTTCGCGGAAGTACAGGGTGGCCTCATGACCGTTCGCAGTCGGCTCGAGTACGAGCACGCTGCCCGCCACAGCATCGCTGCCCCAACCGGTGAGGTGGGCAAATGCCGAGTGGGCGCGGTATGCATAGTCGGTGTCGTTCGACCGCACCTTTGCGGCCCCGGCCGGGATGATGAGCCGCTTGCCCGGATATTCCTTCGACAGCGCAGAGCGGCGGGCGGCGGCATAGGGAGTCTGCTCGCGGGGCGCGGGCGCGTCTTCCTCTCGCTCAGCCCAGCCCGAGGAGATGAAGTCCTTGAACGTGTCGGACACCGGGGTGGTCGAGCGATTTGCAGTGGCGCGGGGAGCTTTGGAGTCAGCCATGACATCCATTGTCCTCCCTCGTTGCTGTTCAGTGCGAGGGCGCGAGGGTCGCGACGATCGGGCGATGGTCGCTTCCGCTGCCGTCTTCGGTGCCGATGACCTTCATTGAGACGGTTTTCCAGCTCGAGGTCGACATCACGTGGTCGATCTGCGCCCCGAGCACCATGGGCAGGTTCGTCGGCCAACTGCCGACCGCGGCAGCGTGCCGCACACGGGCCGCGTCACTGCATTTTCCGAAGTCTGCTCCCGGTTTTGCGCTGTGAGCGGCGAGAGTGTCGAGCGTGGAGTTGAAATCGCCGGCCATGATCGTGCTGGCGCCCGAACACAGACCTGCGAGCGACCGCAGATCGTTTCGCCAGTTGCGCATCTCGCGCGGAATTGGCGACACCGCGTGAACCGCGATGATCGTGGGGCCGTTGCCGTTCATCGGTTTGGCGATCACGGTCGGCAGCACCGCGGTCGTGCGTGACAGGTTGGTCGCCGAATATCGGCCAAGTGCGGCACTGATGAGGAGAGTTGTCGACCGCGACTTCGAGATGTAGTCGTACGCGAGGGAGTACACCCACATCGGTCGCCCGGCGGCTCTCATCAACCGGGCGACGAGCTTGCCCGTGATCAGTGTGGTCTCGGGCAGCGCGACGACGTCGGCGTGCTGTGCCAGTGCCAGTTGCGCAATCGCGGGAGCTCCCGGTTCATCGCCCTTCGTGTTCCAGGACAAGACGGTGACGTTCGCGGCGCTCGAGGGCGGCTTGGCGGTATCCCCGAAGCCACGGCTTCCGAGAATGGCGACGCTGACGAGAGAGAACACCAGCAGCAACGCGACGATCGAGCCGAGGAATCGGCGCGCACGCCGCCAGGCCAGCGCAATCACGCCGATCACAAGGGCAAGGGCAACGGCGATCGCGATATCGACTCCCCGCAGCGAAACCACCTGAGCGATGACCGGAGCGGCCTGGAGACCGAACACCTGGGGCCATACGGCTACCAGCAGGATCACCGCGACCACGACAAGAACGAGGGCAGCGAGAACACGGCGGATCATGGTGCAGGAAGCCTAGACCAATACGATTGATGGATGTCCGTGCTTCGTCCCATCGACCTGCACACTCACAGCAGCGTCTCAGACGGCACGGAGTCGCCTGCTGAACTGGTGCGCGCCGCAATCGATGCGGGGCTCGGCACTATCGCCCTGACTGACCATGACTCGACCGCAGGCTGGCAGGACGCGTTCGACGCCGCATCCGGAACCGGCCTCACCGTGATCCCCGGAATGGAACTCAGCACCAACTACGGCCCGGCGAGCGTGCACATGCTCGCTTACCTGTTCGACCCGATGGATGCGACGATCGTCGCGGAGACGGCGCGCATCCGGGATGGCAGGATGCACAGGGCCGAGCGCATCGTCGAACGCATCGCGAAGGACTACGGCATCACCTGGGCCGATGTACTCGCGCAGTCGGTCGATGGAGGCACGATAGGCCGGCCACACATCGCTGACGCGCTCGTCGCGAATGGCGACGTCAGCGATCGAAGTGCCGCGTTCAAGACCATCCTGCACTGGCGGAGCGGTTACTACGAGAAGTACTACGCGCCGTCTCCTCTCGCCGGAGTGCGCATGATTGTGGGGGCAGGCGGAGTCCCGGTGCTCGCGCATCCGGCGACGCATGGTCGCTATCGCGTAATCGAAGACGCCGCGATCAAAGAACTGAAGGATGCGGGGCTATTCGGTCTCGAAATCCACCATCGCGACAACACCGACGATGGAAAGCAACGCCTCTATCAGCTCGCGCGAAAGTTCGGGCTGGAGGTCACCGGCTCGAGCGACTATCACGGCGTTGGCAAGCCGAACCGACTGGGCGAAAACACGACGGAACCGGCCGTGCTGGCAAGACTGATTGCCGCCGGAACAGGTTCAGCACCGTTCGTCGGCTGAGCTCGCAGTCATCCGCTGGGCAGGCTGGATACATCTCGCGGGCAGTTCCTGCGTGCAGGCGCTATCAGGCGGTCGGCGCGGTCGGCGTCCCGCCCGAGGACGGGCGGCGACGAGTGCGGTTTCGGCGACGTGCCGGGGCCGCACCGTCGTGCGTTCCGGCTCCGGGAACACCCTGTTCGTGCGGGCGCTGCTCGTGGGTGCGCTGCTCGGTCGACGGGCCGTTGCCGCGAGTGCGGGTGCGCTGGCGATCGCTCTCGCGACGCTCACGCGGAGGATGCGACGCGGCACCTTCCACACGCGGCGTCGGGCTCGCCTTGAGGCGACCCTTCGATCCGACGGGGATATCGAGGTCCGCGTAGAGGTGCGGGGACGAGGAGTACGTCTCGACCGGCTCCGGCTGTCCCATGTCGAGCGCGCGATTGATAAGGGACCACTTGTGCATGTCGTCCCAGTCGACGAATGTCACGGCGATACCGGTCTTGCCGGCGCGGCCGGTGCGACCGGCGCGGTGCAGGTAAGTGTCGTGGTCATCCGGGATCGTGTGATTGATCACGTGTGTGACGTCGTTGACGTCGATACCGCGAGCTGCGACATCCGTGGCGATCAGGATGTCTTTCTTGCCGGCCTTGAACGCGGCCATTGCGCGCTCGCGCTGCTCCTGGTTGAGGTCGCCGTGTACAGCCGCGGCGTTGAACCCGCGGTCGTTAAGCTCTTCGACGAGCTTTGCAGCCGCACGCTTGGTTCGTGTGAAGACGACGGTCTTACCCCGGCCCTCGGCCTGCAGGATGCGCGCGACGACCTCGTCTTTGTCGAGGCTGTGGGCGCGGTAGACGACGTGCTTGATGTTGGCCTGCGTCAGCCCCTCATCAGGATCGGTCGCACGGATGTGAATGGGCCGGTTCATGAAACGACGAGCGAGCGCGACGATCGGCCCGGGCATGGTCGCGGAGAACAACATGGTGTGGCGAGTGGGAGGCGTCTGCGCGAACAGCTTTTCGATGTCCGACAGGAATCCGAGGTCGAGCATCTTGTCGGCTTCGTCGAGCACCATGACCTGCACGTCTTTCAACGACAGCATGCGCTGGCTGGCGAGATCGAGCAGTCGGCCCGGCGTTCCGACAACGACCTGGGCGCCGTCCTTCAGTTGCTCGACCTGACCTTCGTAGGCCTTGCCGCCGTAGATGGCGACGACCTTGGTCGCGCGATTGGATGCGGCGAGCACCAGGTCTTCCGCGACCTGCACACACAGCTCGCGGGTGGGAACGACGACGAGCGCCTTCACGCCCGGGGCGGGGTTCGTACCGAGGGACTGCAGAAGGGGCAGGCCGAATCCGAGAGTCTTACCCGTGCCGGTCTTTGCCTGGCCGATGATGTCCTGCCCGGCGAGACCCATGGGAATCGTCTGGCTTTGGATGGGGAACGGTTCGATGATTCCCTTTGTTGCGAGTGCGTCGACCATGTCCTGATCGATATTCAGTTCTGCGAAAGTCACTGTGAATTGCCCTTGTCAGCTGACGTGAGTCAGCAGGTATCGAGAGACGCCCTTTTTTGACCTGGGGCGCGGCCCCCGCCAGAAATGGGAGGCATAGCGACCAGTTTAGCGGGTCGGTGGTCGCTGGTGCTGGCGACAGGCCGTTTGCGGATGCCCGTCGATACCCGGCAGCCGTGGCCCGCCGCCTAAGCTTGCCTCGTGGTGAACTGGTTCGCGTCGCGAAGGCGTAAACGCGTTGACGCGCCCCGACTCCGGCCGCGATCGACGTCGACGACCAACAGCACCAAGGTCGACCTGGCTGAACTCACGCCGGGACTAGGCGACTACCTCGGCAAGGCCGCCTACCTGCAGCTCATGATTTTCGAGAACCTCGGGCGCGCGGTGGCCACAGCCCCGACCATGCGTGCGAAAACCGCGCTAAGCCAGGCGGCATCCCTCTCCCTCGCGAAGCATCAGGGTCTGGTGCGAGAGATCGAGCGCCACGGCGATCATCCGTCCGACGTCATGGAGCCGGCCGCGCGAGCAATCGATCGATTCCAGAGCGCGACCCAGGGCTCCGACTGGTTTGAGGCTGTCACGACCTGCTATGTGACCGCTGGTTTTCTCGATGACTTCTTCTATCGACTGGCCGGCGGACTTCCGGGTGGATCGGCCGAGCGCGTCGGTCACATTTTGGGCGGCCCATCGGGCGAAAAGATCATTGCTGAAGTACTGCTCGCCGCGATCGAGACGAATCCGCGACTGTCAGCACGCCTGGCGTTGTGGGGGAGGCGCCTCGTCGGCGACACCATGCTGGTCGCGAGGTCGGCGCTCGCGCTCTCGGCCAATCACGACTCGGACGAGGCGCGCATCGAGCCGGTCTTCACCGAGCTCATCGCGGCCCATACGCGACGCATGGATGCGCTCGGCCTAACGGCTTAGCCGTCGAGGTGCGCCTTAAGCGCGCGACAACTTCTGCAGCATCAGGGCATCGCCGCTGCGGCGAGTGCGAGGAACGATGAGCGCGAGGACGAGTGCGACCAGGCCGCCCGCGACCAGACTGACAACCCAGATCCAGCCACCGTCGAACTTCCATCCGGCCCACACCAGCGCGACCCAGACGACCGACGAAACCACCGCGGCGACCGACGGGACGAGCATGCTGCCGTGGGTGTCACGCCCCGGAAGGGCATAGTGGATGACGAGACCGATGGCGAACGCGATCAGAACGACGAACAGCAGTTCCATGGTTACGCCACGAATCCGACGCGGCGCGAAATCTCGGAGCCGACCTCGATGTAGCCGAAGGCCGCAACCGGGATGATGTAGACCTTGTCTTTGTCGTCCACGAGCTTGATGAACTTGGATCCGGAGTCGAGTGCCGCCGAAACGATCTTCTCCACCTCCGCGGCGGATTGCGCCGTCTCAAAGTTGATCTCGCGGGGGCTGTTCAGGATGCCGATTCGAATGTCCACGGCTACAGATTACGACAGTAACAAACCGTGCCCGACACCTTTTCTCTGTCGGCAGAACGCAGCTGCTCGACAATGCACGAATGACGGCGGCGATGTCGCTGCCCTCCGCTAGTTTTGCCTACGTGGGCATCCTCGGGTTTGAGCGCGCGCCGCGCGATACGACCGCGGGTGCTGCACTGAAACTCGACCCATCGCAGTCGGCGGTGATCGGGCTGCACGACGCTGCATCCGCAGCAGTGATCGGAGCCCCGGGCACTGGCAAGACGACGACGATCATCGAGCTCGTGGCCGACCGTGTTCTCGGTCGCGGATGGTCGCCCGACGACCTGGTCGTCCTTACGCCGACCCGCGCATCCGCGACCCGGCTCCGCGACGCGATCGCGCTGCGACTCGGCGTCGCCACCAACGGCCCCCTCGCCCGCACGGTGAATTCGCTCGCGTTCGAGATCGCTGGAGCGGCGAGTGTGGCGGCGGGATCGGGCACGCTGCGGCTGGTAACGGGTGGCGACCAGGACATGGACATCGCGGCGCTTCTTGAAGGCGCGGCGGTCGAGGGTACGGGGCCGCGCTGGCCAGACGATCTCGGGCCAGACATCCGGCGGCTCCGCACCTTCCGCACCGAGCTTCGTGAACTCATGATGCGCGCCACAGAGTTCGGCGTGAGCCCGGCTCGACTGCGCGAGCTGGCCACAGAACACGCGCGCCCGGAGTGGGCGGCCGCGGCCGACTTTATCGACGAATACCTCCAGGTGGTCAGTTTCGCCCGGTCCAGCCAGGTCGACGCCGCCGAGTTGTCACAGTTTGCCGTCGCTGCAATTAGGGGCGAGCACCCAGGCGAACGCGTCGAGCGCCTTCGGCTCGTCGTCGTGGATGACCTGCAGGAAGCGACGGAATCGACACTGTCGATCCTGCGCGCACTTGCTTCACGCGGCATCGCCATCGTGGCGTTCGGGGATCCGGATGTCGCGGCTAACGCATTCCGCGGTGGGGAGCCCGACGCGCTCGGACGCCTGTCGACTGTGCTGGGCATCCCGCACGTCGAGCAACTCGGCCTTGAGCTCGTGCACCGGCAGGGCACCGCTCTCCGAGACCTCACCTCGGCGATCGTCGGCAGGATTGGTGCCGCGGCGGCCGGGTTCCAGCGTTCCGCTCGTGCTGGCGGGCAGAACCACGAGCTTCCGATCGCGCTGATCGCGGCGACGAGTCCCGCGCGCGAGCGAGCAGCGATCGCGCGAGTCTTGCGGGAACGCCACCTCGCGGCGAAAGTGCCATGGAGCGAGATGGCCGTGATCGTGCGCAGCGGCGCACAGATCGACGGCGTCTCGCGAGCGCTCGCGCTCGCCGAGGTTCCCACTCGCACGGCGGTGGGCGGCACGGCGCTGCGCGATGAGCACGCTGCGCGCGGCCTTCTCGACCTGGTCGACATCGGCATCGGGCGAACACCGCTTGCGGCCGAAAACGCATCCGCACTGTTGCTCGGACCATTCGGGGGGCTCGACCGCCTCGCCCTGCGTCGGCTGCGACTCGCGTTGCGCGCCGAGGAACTCGCCGGCGGCGGGACGCGCAGCGCAGACGAGCTCGTGGTCGACGCGCTTGCCGCGCCGGGCCGGCTGGTGACGATTGACCATCGCGTCGGGCGCGCGGCCGAAAAGCTGGCGAACACACTCGCGGAGTTGCGCGGCAGCGACGGTTCCATCGAGGAACTGCTCTGGATCGGCTGGGACCGCAGCGGCCTGGCAACGAGCTGGCGAGAACAGGCTTTGGGTGGTGGTATCACTGCGGCGGAGGCCAACCGAAATCTCGACGGGATCGTTGCCCTGTTCACCGCCGCCAAGCGATTCGCCGAGCGGCGGCCGAACGAAGACCCCGCCACCTTCCTCGCCGACGTACTCGACGCCGAGGTGCCGGAAGACACTCTGTCACCGCAGCCGACCGATGACGCGGTGCTGGTCACGACTCCTTCCGGGAGCGTCGGGCTCGAGCTCGATACGGTCGTCGTCGCCTCGCTGCAGGAGGGCGGTTGGCCGAACCTGCGGCTGCGAAACTCGCTGCTCGGTGCAGGCGACCTGGTGCGAGCGGTCACCGGAGTCGACTCATCGGTGATTGACGAGAGAAAGCAGGTGATGGCCGACGAGCTGCGGATGTTCGCGCTCGCCGTCTCCCGCGCGCGCACGCGGCTCGTGCTCTCCGCCGTCGCAAACGACGATGAATCCCCGAGCGTGTTCTTCGGACTAGTTCCAACGAAGGTCCCCGTGCTCGATTCTGCGTCGCTCGTTCCGCTCTCCCTTCGGGCGGTGACCGGCAGGCTGCGAAGGCAGCTCGTCGATCCCAAAACCCGCGCGGAGACTCGCGCGGCAGCTGCGGCGTCACTCGCTGCCCTCGCCCGAGAGGGCGTTCCCGGTGCTGAGCCCGCAGATTGGCACGGACTCATTCCCCTCTCGGTCGGCGACCCACTGTATTTGGGCGGCGAACCGGTACCTGTTTCGCCGTCGTCCCTTGAGCGACTGGTCGACTCCCCGCTCGACTGGTTCCTCGAGATGATCGCCGGAGGGGAATCCGGCGTGGTGGCGAACGTGGGCACGATCCTGCACTGGGCGATGGAGACATCCGAAGATCACTCCGCTGACGCTCTCTGGGCAGCGGTCGAGTCGCGCTGGACAGAGCTGCTCTTCGACGCACCCTGGCTTGGCGAACGCCAGAAGAGAATCGCGCGCAGACTCACCGACGCGCTTGGCGAGTATCTTGCTGATTTCGCCCGCGAGGGGAAGGTACTCGCCGGAGCGGAGAGCCGGTTCGAGCTCGCGGTGGAGCCCGCGGTTGTGAGGGGATCGATCGATCGCGTGGAGCGCGCGCCCGACGGGTCCATCGTGATCGTCGACCTGAAGACCGGAACACCGGTGACGGCGCGCAGCGTCATCGACGAGCATCCTCAACTCGCCGCCTATCAGCTCGCTTACGCCGAGGGTGTGCTCGACGAGGCGCTTGAGGGGTTCGCTCCGCACTCCGGCAGCGGCGCCAAGTTGCTCTTCGTCAAGGAGGGCGTCGGCCAGAAACGGTACCGCGAAGCTGTTCAGGCACAACTCACCGACGAGCAACTCGACGAATTCCGGGCGCGGATTCGTACAGCTGCAGCGCTGATCGCGCGGGCGGAGTTCGAGGGCAAACTCGATCTCGGCACCTACGGACTCGGCGATATTCCGCGGCTGCGAATTCATCGGGTCAAGGCGGTGTCGAGTGACTGAGAACGCAGAAGTCAGCGCGAACCAGATTGCGGATGCCCTCGGCAGACCGCGTCCAACCGACCAACAGCGCGCGGTCATCGAATCCCCGCTGCAACCGGCCCTTGTCGTCGCGGGGGCGGGCAGTGGCAAGACCGAAACCATGGCGAACCGCGTGCTTTGGCTGCTTGCGAACGGCAAGGTGCGCCCGAGTGAGATCCTCGGGCTGACGTTTACGCGCAAGGCCGCAGGTGAACTCGGTGTGCGCATCCGCGAGCGAATCGCTGAACTCGCAGCTGTCGGCCTGCTCCCGGAAGACTACGACCCGTTCGAGGCGCCAACGGTGTCGACATACAACTCGTACGCGAACACGCTGTACCGCGACAACGCGATCGTGCTCGGCCGCGAGAGCGACGGCACTGTGATCGGCGAGGCCGCTGCCTGGCAGCTGGCTCGCAGCGTCGCCACGCGCAGCCGTGACGACCGGCTCCCCGACCTGGGCAAGAACCTGGAGCCGATCACTCGGGCGGTGCTCACGCTGTCACGGGCGATCGTCGAAAACGTCGTCGATCGTCAGGGGCTGGTCGACTTTGCCGATCAATTCCGCGTCGTGGCCGAGCTCCCGGCCGGGAGTACGCGCGGGTCATACGAGAAGGTCGTCGAGCTCGCCGAAACGATCGGATCTCTCGAGGTGCTCGTCGATCTTGCGACCGAGTTCGAGGCAGCGAAAGACCAGCGCGGGCTCGTCGAGTATTCGGATCAGGTCGCGTTTGCCCTCTCGATCGTTCGCAAGCAACCCAGGGTCGCAGAGGCGGAGCGAGACAAGTACCGCGTCGTTCTGCTCGATGAATACCAGGACACCTCTGTGGTGCAGACCTGGTTGCTCGCGGATCTGTTCGCTGGCCATCCGGTGATGGCGGTCGGGGATCCGAACCAGTCGATCTACGGCTGGCGCGGGGCGAGCGCCAGCAACCTCGACGACTTCGCATCCGCTTTTGGCGCGCAGGATGCCCGCTTCGCGCTCGCGACCAGCTGGCGGAACGGCCATCGCATCCTCCACGCGGCGAACGTCGTCGTGGCGCCCTTCAAGGCGACTGCTCGGGTGCAGGTGGATGAACTCATTGCGAGCCCGACCGCGAGCGACATTCCGCTGGGTGTTGCGTTCGAAGAGAAGGTGGCCGATGAAGCCGAGGCGGCCGCGTTGTGGCTGAAGTCACGGCTTGACGTTAAGGGAGCGCCGCCGTCCGCAGCAATGCTGTTCCGAACGCGAAAGACGCAGGGTTACTTTCTCGAAGCCATGCGCCGGCACGACGTGCGCTTCCACGTGCTCGGTATTGGCGGGCTGATGTCCGAGCCGGAGATCGCCGACCTGGTGAGCGCGCTCACGGTCGTCAACGATCCCGCCGCCGGCCTCGAGCTGATTCGGGTGCTTGCCGGTTCGCGCTGGCGCATCGGCGTGCGTGACCTCCACGCGCTGAACAGGCTCGCGTCCTGGCTTCGGGACCGCGACTACGCGCAACAGCCGCTCACCAGCGAGGTCAAGGGAAAACTGCGGATGTCGGTCGCCAGCGGCGAGGGCGGCTCGATCGTCGATGCGCTCGACTTCATCGCCTCGGCGCGTGCGGATCACGGCATGCTCGGCGCTTTTACCGAGATCGGCCTTGATCGACTTCGGGACGCGGGCCGAACGTTTACGAAGCTTCGCGCGCGCCTGAACCTCGATCTTCGGGATTTCGTCGTCTTCGTGATGCAGGAACTCCAGCTCGACATCGAGGTCGCGGCCAATGAGTATCGCGTGCTTGGCACAGCCAACTTCGATGCCTTCTTCGACGCTCTCGGCGGCTACCTCGCCATGGCAGACGCCGCATCGCTCGGCGGATTCCTGTCCTGGTTGCGCGAGGCAGAGGAGCGCGAAGACCTCACACCGCGCCCTGAAGATCCAGAGCCGGGCACGGTGCAGGTTCTCACAATCCACGGAGCGAAGGGGCTCGAGTGGGACCTCGTTGTGGTGCCAAGGCTCGTGGAAGACGAGTTGCCAGCGAAACCGCTCGAGGGCTTTACCGGTTGGCTGGCATTTGGGCGGCTGCCGTGGCCGTTCCGCGGCGATGCAGCCGAACTCCCCGTCTTCGACTGGAAGTCGGCGACAACGCGCAAGGAAATCATGGATGAGCGCGCCCGCTTCACGGAGGCCGTGCGAGCCCGCAGCGTTGACGAGGAGCGGCGACTTTTCTATGTCGCGGTCACGCGAGCGCGGCACTCACTTCTGCTCAGCGGGTCGTTCTGGGCCACCCAATCCAAGCCGAGATCGCCCAGCATCTTCTTGAAGGAGCTCGCCGACGACGGCGTGATCGACGCTCTTCCTGCGGCTGCGCAGAGCGCAGACAATCCAAACGGCGACGACATCGAGCGAATCGTCTGGCCGATGGATCCGCTCGGCAGCCGTCGCGCCGCTATCGAATGGGCGGCCGCCGAGGTGCGGGCTGCGGCGCCACAAATCGTCGGTCCGTGGAAAGACGAACTCACTCTCCTGGTCGACGAGCGACGGGCGCGACTCGATTCGAACGTGCGCGCGGCTCTGCCCTCGCGAGTGCCCGCGTCGAGATTCAAGGACTTCGTCACGGATCCGGCCGCGGTTGCCGCACTGCTGCGGCGCCCGATGCCGCAACGGCCGTACCGTGCGACACAGATTGGCACACTGTTCCATTCCTGGGTTGAGGACCGGTACGGAATCGGCGGAGATGCCTTCGAACTCGACACGCCATCGACCGAGACAGACACGGGCGACGACATCGATGCAGCTCAGCTAGACCGGCTGAAGCAGACCTTCGAATCGAGCCCGTGGGCGACGCTCAGGCCAGTCGAGGTCGAGCGCGAGATTCACCTGATCCTCGACGGCCAGATCATCATTTGCAAGATCGACGCGATCTACCAGCACGACGACGGCCGATACCAGGTCGTTGACTGGAAGACCGGCAAGGCACCGAAGGATGCCGACGATCTGGCCGAAAAGCAGCTGCAACTCGCGCTGTACCGCCTCGCCTACGCGAAATGGAAGGGCATCGACCCGCACCTCATCGACGCCGTCTTCTATTTCGTCGCTGACGACCGCGTCATCACGCCTGAGCGCCTGTACGACGAAGAGGAACTGATCGAACTCTGGGGCCGGTCGCTCGGTTAGACCGCTCGCTCGCTGCGCTCGAGCATCGCTTCGACCTCGTCGATACCGATGATCGGCATGGTCTGGGCGCTGAGCGGGTTCATCACGTCGTTATGCACGTTGTCGACCAGCGCGTTGAGCATCTCCACCGCGTCATCCACGATTTCGGTGTCGTGCAGTTCGGTGCCGTGCAGCAGCCACTTCGCGAGCTCCAGCTCTGCGTACAGCATTGCGCGCTGGCGGATCTGCCGGTCGGCACCGCCGCGCACCTCGTTGTACGTATCGAAACCGATCTCGGGCACCGATTCCGCATGAGCACCGAGCAGCCAGAACAAGTCGCGGGCAGGGTCGCCGACCCGCAGTTCGTGCCAGCCAATGACTCCGGTGACTTCGCTGCCCGCAAAAAGCAACGAGTCGGCGGCGAGCGATCCATTGATCACGGTGGGCTGGAACTGCCAGAGCTTCGAGTCTTCGGTCGCCGCTTCCCAGCGCGCGAGCAGGGCCGGAGGGACCACACCGGTGCCAGCCGCGCGATCCATGACGGTGATGCTTGCGCGCAGGCATTCGATCGGCGTCAGCACGGGCAGGCCTGCGTCAGCGACGAAGCTGGTTGGGAGAGCATGGATGGCCGCGATTGCGCGGCCAACGGATGTCGCGTGAGCGGCATCCAGGCCACCGAGCGGCACCTTCGATCCGTACACGAATTCATAGACGACGGCGCGGGTTCCGTTAATCGGAGTCTGACCGGCGAACGTGGACACCGAAAAGTGGAGTCGGGTTCGCACTCCGGCCGAGAGGGCGCGCAGTGCGACGCGGTCGGCCGACTGCTCGGCCTCTGCGCGCTCATTGCGGGGGAGGCGCGCGACCCAGTGCCGTCCGTCGCGACTGGTGAGAAGAGCGGAATCGAAATCGCCCTGCTCGGCACCGAAAGTGGACGCCTCAACGAGGTCGAGGCCGGGCACAGCCGAAGTGGCGAGCGCGGCTAGAGTGAGATGAGATCGAGCCATACCCACAGGGTAGGTCGACCTTTCCCTTCAGCCCTCGCACGCCACGCCTTTCGAAAAGGTCACAAGAATGTCGCATTCCTTCCTCGCGCGGCTTCCGCTGTCTCGTCATGAGGTCGATCGCGACTATCTGGCGCGGGAGCGGGAGAACATCCTCGACGAGCTGTGGGAGGATCCGGCCACCCGGGTGCTGCCCATTTTCGAGGGCACGGCGCTGCTCGCATCCGACGATTCGCTCGCGCTTGTGCCGCCTGCGGCGGTGCCGGCAGCGGACCTCCGGGTTTATCTCGGTCGCACCACGACTGCGACTCCGACCGAGCCGATTGGCACGCCCGTCGTCGCCGCGCACCTGCTGGACGCCGGGCATCTCGCCGAATCGGAATGGGCAAACCTGCGAACCGTCGGCAGCAGGCTGAGCGATCGCGACGCGGGCTTGTTCACGGAAGCACTCGGCATACTGAACTGGCACCAGTCGCACGGCTTCTCGCCGAAAACGGGCGAACCCACGGTCTTAACCAAGGGGGGATGGGTGCGATACGACCCCATCTCGAACACCGAGGTGTTTCCGCGCACGGATGCCGCGATCATCGTGGGTGTGATCGACGCGGATGATCGCCTGCTGCTCGGCTCGAACGCGATGTGGGAGAGCAACCGATATTCACTGCTCGCGGGCTTCGTCGAGCCGGGCGAGTCACTCGAGGCCGCGGTGATCCGGGAAGTTTTCGAGGAATCGGGCATTCGCGTCACCGATCCGGTGTACCTGGGCAGTCAGCCCTGGCCGTTCCCCGCGTCGCTCATGCTGGGATTCACGGCAACCGTCGACTCTGCCGTCGCCAGCACTCTGACTCCGGATGGCGCCGAGATCCTCGACCTGCGATGGTTCACGCGTGACGAGCTGCGTACGTCCAGAGGCGAGATCAAGTTGCCTGGACCGACATCGATCGCACACGCGATTATCGAGGAATGGTTCGGCGAACCGATCACCGACGGTATGTGGTGACGAGCCCGGAAGACCTTCTCGCTGGTCTTGACGATCAGCAACGCCAGGCGGCCGAGGCGCTCCTGGGCCCGGTCGTGCTCCTCGCCGGCGCAGGCACGGGTAAGACTCGGGCGATCACGCATCGCATCGCGTATGGAGTCGCCACCGGCGTGTATTCGCCGAGTCGGGTCATGGCGCTGACGTTCACTGCCCGGGCAGCAGGCGAGCTGCGATCGAGGCTCCGCGGACTTGGTGCCGGCGGCGTCTCTGCGCGCACGTTCCACGCATCCGCCCTCTCTCAGCTTGGCTTTTTCTGGCCGCAGGTGATCGGCGGTTCTGTTCCGCGTCTGCTCGAGAGCAAGGGGCGCCTGCTCGGTCACGCGGCGGAGTCCCTGCGACTCAGGCTCGACACCGCCACTCTGCGTGACACGGCGGCGGAGATCGAGTGGCGCAAGGTCTCGCGGCTGAGCATCGAGCAGTACGCGAACGCAGCTAATCGGCGCGCTCTTCCGCCCACACTCACCATCGAGAAAGCGGTCGACCTGCAGCGAGCCTACGAAAAGGTCAAGGATGAGCGCCGCCAGATCGATTTCGAAGACGTGCTTCTCGCCGCCGCAGGAATGATCGAGTCCGAGCCGCGCGTCGCCCAGCAGGTGCGCGAGCAGTATCGATTCTTCGTGGTGGATGAGTACCAGGACGTCTCACCGCTCCAGCAGGAGCTTCTCACCCTCTGGCTGGGCGAACGCGATGACCTCTGCGTGGTCGGCGACGCGAGCCAGACGATCTACTCGTTCGCGGGGGCGACCCCCGACTATCTGCTCGGATTCACCGGCAGGCACGAGGATGCGACAGTCGTGCGTCTCGAACAGAACTATCGCTCGACCCCGTCGATCATCGACGCGGCTAATCGAATCATGCGCGGACGCCCCGGCGCTCTCGATCTGCATGCCGTCGCGGGAACGCCGCAGGGGCCAGCCCCGACGATTTCGCCAAACAACACGGACTCCTCGGAAGCTCGCTCGATCGCGCAGTCGATCGCGGCCGAGATCGAGGCAGGGGCCAAGCCCGAATCGATCGCGATTCTGTACCGCATCAACGTTCAGTCGGCAGCGCTCGAATCGGCGCTGAACGACGCGCGCGTGCCATACGTGCTCAGGGGAGCCACACGATTCTTCGATCTGCGTGAGATCAAGGAGGCGATCATGATGCTGAAGGGCGCCTCCATCTCGATCGCCGGTGAGCCGCTGTTCAAGACCGTTAGTGACGTGCTGCGCTCGCTTGGCTGGACCCAGGATGCGCCCGAAACGCGCGGTGCCGTGCGCGATAAATGGGAGTCGCTCAACGCCCTCATGGGCCTGGCTGAAGAGGCTCCGGCAGACACCACCCTCAAGGAATTCGTCGCCGAGTTGCTCGAACGACAGGCCGGCCAACACGAGCCGACGATGTCCGCGGTCACGCTTGCGACACTGCACAGCGCGAAGGGGCTGGAGTGGGAATCGGTGTACATCGTCGGAGTCTCCGAGGGGCTGCTGCCGATCACGTACGCCAAAACCGAGGCAGCGGTGGACGAGGAACGCCGACTCTTCTATGTCGGCATCACGCGGGCTCGTCGAAGGCTTCAGCTGTCGTGGGCATCCGAGGGATCGAATCGGTCGTCGCAGCGCCAGCCAAGCCGATTCCTCGCGGAGCTTCGGTAGCTTCGGGAGCCTCCATCGGGTCTCCCGGTGCTGCTCGCGGCGAGAGGCACCCGCAGTCCGGGTGAGGCATCCATTCCCCGCGCACGATCTCGCCGGTTTCTGCGCCGATTCGGAAGGATGTCGCTGCCGAGGATGCCGGGGAGTCGCTTGCACCCCCGCTGAGACGCCGCACCACCATGCGGGCTGCCATCGCGGCGACCTCGCGAGAGACCAGGGGAGTCTCTGCGGCGCTGCGGCACCCCCAGAGCTGGGAAGCAAGGGTGGACCAGCGAGCATCCGCGTCTCGTCGATAGAACTCGAGGCAATACAGGCAGGGGCCCGATCCGGGCTCGACGAGCGGACCGATTGTCGCCGATCCGTCCGCGAACACGATCGGCAGGTGCGGAATGTCGCGGCGGAGCCAGAATCCGTAGACGTCGGGATCGAAGACGTAATGGCCGATGGCGATACCGAGGTCGCACGGGATATCGCCGACCGAGCGATCGACCACCACCTGGAGCCCGGTCTCGGCGAGAGCTCCAGCTATTCGGTCGACTGTCGGACCGGCGCCGACTATCGCGACGGTGTGGCGTGATTGTTCCGGTTTGCTGGGCCGCAACACCGGGCCGAGTGCGATCAGGAGGCGCGTGGCATCCAGCTCGGTCGCGCCCGCGGCCCGCGCCACCATGACGAGGCCCGGGCGACTCACACCGATCGCGAGAGCGGCGATCATGCGTTCCTGCGCGTTCGAGACCTCTCGCAAGATGACCCGGGCGGGCTCCACGCCAAACTGGAGGCTGAACGGGTCACGCCAGACCATCGGAACGCGCGGGTCGAGCCTCAGAACCATCCCCACAGGATGCGCGCAACCGGGCAGGTCACGCGCGAATTGCTCACAGTCACTCGTGTGGGCGGTCGTCCGATTCGTCGTTGAGCAGGTCTTCGATGGCCTGGTCGATATCGTCGGGCTCACTGACACCGGAGGTGATTCGCGCAACGAGGGCGGCGGGATTGTCGATGTCGTCGCTGGTCGGAATGAGGTCGGGCTGAGACCACAGCGCGTCGCGCTTTTCGGCTCCGACCGCATCCGTCAGCGTGCGCCACATTGTTGCGGCTTCGCGCAGCCTTCGTGGTCGGAGTTCGAGGCCGACCAGGGTCGAGAACGCGGACTCTGCGGGGCCACCGGATGCGCGGCGACGCTTCACGGTCTCGGCGATCGCATCGCTCTTGGGCAGGCGGATTGTCGCTTCGGCCGTGACGACATCCACCCATCCCTCGATCAGGGCGAGCATGGTTTCCAGACGGGACAGCGCAAGCAACTGCTCGTCCGTCTTCGGTGGGATGAGCGCGCCGCTCGTCATCGCTTCGCGCAGCTCCTCGGGGTTCTGCGGGTCGAATTCTTCTGCGAGCTCTTCGAGTCGGTCCGTGTCGATGTGGATGCCGCGGGCGAACTCGGTGATCGACGACAGCAGCTGCAGGCGCAGCCAGCGAGCGTGGCGGAAGAGTCGGGCGTGCGCGAGCTCCCGCACCGCAAGATAGAGATGCACCTGGTCGACCGGAATGTCGAGATCGGCTACGAAGGCGAGCACGTTTTGGGGGATCAGAGCCGCCTGCTGGTCGTCCAGGAGCGGGATGCCGATGTCGCCACCAGACACCACTTCGGTAGACAGCTGGCCGACGACCTGACCGAGCTGCATCGCGAAGAGTGTGCCACCGACGTTGCGCATCAGCTGGCTGGCGCCGTTGATCATTTCGCCCATCTCTTCGGGCGCCTGGTCCTGCAGCACCGCCGCCAGCGAGTTGGCGATAGAGGTCGCGACCGGCTCGGCGAGCTGGCTCCAGACGGGCATGGTGGCCGTCACCCATTCGGTGCGGCTCATCAGCCTCGGTTCGGCGGTCAGGGCGGAAACGTAGGTCGCCTCATCCAGCCAGAGGGATGCGACGTGGAACGCCTGCTCAAGCTGCGAACGCTCGGCGGGGAGGGAAACGACGGATGTCCGCGCGGCAAGGCCCTTCGCCTGCTCGAGCGCGAGACCCCAGTTCACGCCTTCGCCACTGGACTGCAGCGCGCTCTGCAACTGGGAAATCAGCTGTGCGACGACCTCGGGGTCGTTGGGGAGGCCCGCAGCACTGGCCAGCCTTGCGGGGTCGATGTTCGTGTTGCCTGCGAGAAATTCGCGCAGCAAGTCACGGAATTCGTCGTCGCCACCGGGCTCGTCGAACTCGTCCTCAGGGTTTTCCCGCGAATCATCAGGCATGCAAACTACGCTAGCTGCTGCGCGTCCGTCCGGCTTGAATATTGACTTAGGCTGAGCCTTTCGGGTGTGCGCCCGTGGCGAACAAACGGCATCCGGCCGTTCGCCGACCAGACCCGAGAAGGATTATCGGTGGCCCTCTTCACCGTCGCGGACCAGCAGCCCAGACGAAACCGCCGTGGCAGACTCATCGGCTGGATCATCCTTGTCGTTGCAATCCTCGGAATCGTCGCTGTTGGCATCGCCCCCGCGCCGTACCTCGTAGAGGAGCCGGGCCCCGCCTACAACACCCTTGGCGCCGTTGAGTACAAGAGCGTGCCGCGTCCCCTCATCTCGATCTCAGGCAAGCAGACCTACCCGACCGGCGGCTCGCTTGACATGCTTACGGTGACGGTTTCCGGTGACCCACAGCAGCCGCCGAGCTGGGCAGAGATCGCCGGGGCGTGGCTGGATCCGAGCAAGGCGGTCGTGCCGATCGACGAACTGTATGCGCCGCAGGAGACGGTGCAGCAGTCGAATGCCCAGAGCGCTGCCGAGATGGCGGACTCACAACAGGATGCGACGGCCGCGGCACTTCACGAGCAGGGCATCGCGTTCGAGACCAAGATCTCCGTTCTCGGAGTCCAGAAGAATCTCCCCGCCGACGGCAAGCTCGAGAAAGACGACGTCATCGATACCGTTGACGGCCAGTCGTTCATTGACAGCGAATCACTGCACAACGCCGTCGTCGCCAACGGAACGAGCAAACCGTTGACGATCGTGGTCACCCGCAAGGGAGTCAAACAGACCGTTCAGCTCACGCCTGCAAAGAGCCCTGCGGACGGATCGCCAGCCGTTGGCGTGTATCTCGGTGTTTCGTACACGTTCCCGTTCAAGGTGAACATCCAGCTGCAGAATGTGGGAGGCCCGAGCGCCGGGATGATGTTTGCGCTGGGCATCATTGACAAGCTGACCCCTGGCAAGCTCAACGGCGGCCAGAAGGTTGCCGGCACCGGAACCATCAACGCGTCCGGCACGGTTGGGGCAATCGGAGGAATCCGCCAGAAGCTCTACGGTGCGAGGGCCGCGGGGGCTAAATACTTCCTCGCCCCGAAGAGCAACTGCAATGAAGTGGTGGGGCACATCCCTGCGGGGATCACGGTGTTCTCGACATCCACGTTGAAGCAATCGGTTAGTGAGCTCACGGCGATCGCCTCTGGCAAGGGATTGTCATCGCTGCCCGTGTGCACGAAGTAGCGTTGAGCACAAAGCCAGCCGGCTCCCTACATTCCTTGCCAACTCGCTTAAGATGACAGGACCGCAGATGTCAGCACCGCAGATGACACCACCCCTACCAGAGCCAGGAGCGGTCTCTTGACCTCAACGCCGAATCGTCCAGCAAGTCGAACGCGAATTTCGCTGACGATCACCGCGGTAGTCCTCGCGGTTCTTATCATCCTGTTCTTCATCTTCGCCGGTCTCTACACCGACGTACTGTGGTTCGCGCAGGTCGGGTACCTTGGCGTGCTGACAACACAGTGGGTCGCCCAGGTTGTCCTCTTTCTGATCGGTTTCTTCGGGATGGGCATTCCGGTCTGGCTGAGCATCGAGATCGCGTTCCGCTGGCGACCGGTCTATGCCAAGTTGAACTCCCAGCTCGATCGCTACCAGCAGGTCGTCGAGCCGCTGCGTCGCCTCGCAATGTATGGGATCCCGGGCATCCTCGGGATCTTCGGTGGCGTCTCGGCTGCCACGCGCTGGCCGACTGTTTTGCAGTTCCTCAACCGCACCTCGTTCGGCAAGGTCGACCCGCAGTTCCATCTCGACATCTCGTTCTACATTTACGAGCTTCCGTTCTGGCGCGGCGTCGTTGCGTTTGCGTCCGCCGTGGTAATCATCGCCGGGCTCGCTGCTCTCGCGACCAGCTACCTGTATGGCGCGCTTCGGCTCAATGGCCGGGAGCTGCGCATCTCCCGCGTTGCCCGAGTGCAGCTCGCGGTGACCGCGGCACTGTACATCGCCCTGCAGTCGGTCAGTATCTGGCTCGACCAATACGCGACGCTCACGAGCCCCAGCGCCGGATTCCTCTCCACCGGCGCCGGCTTCACCGAAGTGAACGCCACCATTCCCAGTCGCGAAATCCTGTCAGGGATCGCGGCGATCATCGCCATCCTCTTCATTGTCACCGCCGTCATCGGGCGCTGGCGACTTCCCATCATCGGCACCGCCCTCCTGCTGGTCAGTGGCCTGATCATCGGCGCGATCTACCCGGCAATCGTGCAGCGCTTCCAGGCCGAGCCGAGCGCAAAGACGCTGGAGGCGCCATACATCACGCGGAATATCACCGCGACACGCGAGGCGTACGGCGTTGCCAACGTGAAGACTCAGGCATATCAGGCGACGACGAACGCACAGGCGGGCGCCCTCCGGAAGGATGCGGAGACGACCGCGAACATCCGCATCATCGACCCGGCACTCGTGTCGCGTTCGTTCGCCCAGTTGCAGCGCGTAAAGCAGTACTACACCTTCGCCGACCACCTGGATGTCGACCGGTACACGATCAACGGCAAGAAGCAGGACACCGTGATCGCCACCCGCGAACTCGACCAGAGCGGCCTTGGCGACTCCCGCAGCTGGTACAACGACACGATCGTGTACACGCACGGCTACGGTCTCGCCGCCGCCTACGGAAACCAGCGTACGGCCGACGGACAGCCGGTCTTCCTCGAGTCGCAGATTCCGGTGACCGGAGCGCTCGGCAATTACGAGCCGCGAATCTATTTCGGCGAGAACTCTCCCGAGTACTCGATCGTCGGCGCGAAGAAGGGTTCGAGTCCGCTCGAGCTCGACTATCCGTCGGGCTCGGACAGCGCCGCAGACAAGAAGAACACCTTTGAAGGCAATGGCGGGCCGAAGCTCGGCAATCTGTTCACGCGCCTGCTCTATGCGATCAAATTCCAGTCCGAAGACATTGTGCTGTCGAACGCTGTGAACGCGGATTCGCAGATCCTCTACGATCGCAAGCCGAGCGACCGGGTCGCCAAGGTGGCCCCGTACCTGACTCTCGACAGCGACTCGTACCCTGCCGTGGTGAACGGCCGCATCGTGTGGATCGTCGACGGGTACACCACCAGCGACAACTACCCGTACTCGAAGGTCGAACAGCTCAGTAGTGTCATTGCCGACAACGACACGAAGGCGCCGGAGTTCCCGCTGGACGACTTCAATTACATCCGCAATTCGGTGAAGGCCACGGTCGATGCCTACAGCGGCAAGGTCACCCTCTACGCCTGGGACGACAAAGACCCGATGTTGAAGACGTGGGAGAAGATCTTCCCGGCGACTGTCAAGCCCGAGTCGTCGATGAGCACGCAGCTGCTTGCACACGTGCGCTACCCGGAAGACCTGTTCAAGGCGCAGCGCGCCATCCTTGGTTCGTACCACGTCACGGATGCCGCGTCGTTCTACTCGAGCAACGACCAGTGGGTCACGCCGAACGAACCGACCGCTTCCGGTGCGAACGCGCCGCTCCAGCCGCCCTATTACCTGACGATGCAGGTGCCCGGCGACACGTCCCCGGCGTTCACGCTGTACTCGAGCTTCGTGCCGAAGAGCCAGGGCAACAACACCAACATCCTGACCGGATACCTCGCCGTTGACTCGGATGTCGGGCCGAACTACGGCAAGTTGACGCTCCTGACTCTGCCGAAGCAGAAACAGATCCCCGGGCCAGGACAGGTCGAAAACAGTTTCCACACCGACACGACCGTGGCAAACGCGCTCGCGCTGCTGCAACGTGGTGACACCAAGGTGGAGCTCGGCAACCTGCTGACGCTGCCCGTGGGCGGCGGCCTGCTGTATGTGCAACCCGTCTACGTCACTTCGCAGGGTGAGACGAGTTACCCACTGCTGCGCAAGGTGCTGGTGAGCTTCGGCAACACCCAGGTCGCCTTCGAGGACACGCTTGACAGCGCGCTCGACAAACTGTTCGGTGGAGACTCCGGGGCGACAGCGGGCGACAACGGCACGGACACGTCGTCCACGCCGTCGCCCGGCAGTTCCCCGATTCCCACGGGATCGGCTGGCACCAACGCCGAGGTCAACCGGTGGCTGCAGCAGGCGAACAAGGACCTGCAGGCTCGCACCGCGGCCTATGCCGCGAACGATCTCGTCGCCGCTGCGGAGGCCGACAAGGCGCTGCAGCACGACATCCAGCAGGCTCTGCTCGCGGGCGGCTAACAAGCATCCGACTTGACCCAAATGGCTGCTATGGCGCGCTCATGGCAGCCATTTGCGTCAAGTCGCTCGGTGGGACGCTGCGAACGACTGTGGTAGCGTTGTTTCTTGTGCCGCGGGGTGGAGCAGCTCGGTAGCTCGCTGGGCTCATAACCCAGAGGTCGCAGGTTCAAATCCTGTCCCCGCAACAGAGAAACACCAGATCAGAAGCCGCTTTCGGAGAAATCCGGAGGCGGCTTTTCTGTTGGCATAACGCTTTGACTACGCAATTGACTACATCCGTCTTCCTGGAGCGTTCGACTCTCGATCCCGATCGCGAAGCACGGCGGGGCACTTTAGATAATCGAAAGTAACGTTGCTTCAGTAGTTACCACAGCCTCATATGCAGTTCAGGGGAGATTAGGCGAAGCAGCGATAGCTGCCGTCGGCATCGTTGCGGGTAAAGCAGCATCGCTGGCGGTCTCAGCGGCTTCGAAGTTGGTCAGACCGGTTATCGCAGCCAAGTTGGTTAGCAACATAGCAAGAGCACACCGTGCCTATATATCGCCTCGATCTTTTATGAAAGGCTTTCGGAAGGTGGAGCAGCTCTATAGCTGGGGCGTAGGAATATCGGTAGGTAGCCTCACAAGCGACTATGTAACGCGCAACACCGGATTGCAAAGGTGGAGAGTAGCGTTATGAATTTCGCCCCAGTAACGACCCTCGGGAAGGTCGACGGTATGAAAAAAATCCGTAGGTCCGGCCAATTGGGTAGGCTCGTCAGTCTTCCGTTGCTGGGAATATTCTTCGTCGTGGCACTCGCGGGCCTTTGCGGGGGAACCCAAAATTTCGCGAGTGACATCAGCTGCATCGTCGCGATGGGAGTTTTCGCCATCTTCTTTGTTAGGGGTTTACGGATCGGACTCTCGGTTTGTCCTTCGGCGGTCCGGGCCCGGTCGTGGTTCAGGTCGAAATCGTTCGCCTACGAACCCGGGCTCCGGGTTCAAGTTGAAAGCTACAACGGGATATTCCGCGGGATTGGTCCGAGTACCGCTGACGGATGGCTCAAAACCTTGACTGTCGTTCACAATGGGCGAACCCACAAGTTCAACGGCCTTATGGCGTTTCGCTTGACCGCCGAGCGTCAGGCACGCGAAGCAAACGCGCTGATCGCGAGAGACCATTCCGACAGCGAACTCCGAAAGAGTGCAGGCACCGCAGAGGGATATCGACGGGACACGCGCGCTCACTGAGCTCGGAGGCAGTCCGAGGATCGGGTCAACTTCGAGGAACCGGCCGGGGAAGTGCGCTCTTCTGGTGGCGAGACAAAGGTGTGAACGGAAAGTGGTCCAACGAGTGATTCGAAGGACGTGGTCTGTTTGATGGATTCCGAAGCCAAGACCCAGGAATTGTTCGAGCTGCTTCGACCTCGACTTCCCGATCATGTCCTGCGCCTTGTCGACGGAAGCTTTGATCCATCGGCCACCAGAA
>JAUZFR010000079.1 GCA_030840335.1 Actinomycetota bacterium
GATCTCTCCGTTCGCGGCCGAAACGATCGCGGCGACAATCGCAAGGCCGAGCCCGCCGCCGCCCGTCGTGCGCTCGCGTGCGATATCTGGTCGTGTGAACCGGTCGAAGGCAATCGGAATGAAGTCCTCTGGCATCCCCGGCCCGTGATCGCGCACCGTCAGGATTAGCCCGTCCGCATCGGCCGAGAGATCGACGTGCACGGTCTCCGTACTTGGACTCGCCGCAACCGCGTTGGAGAGCAGATTGTCGACGACCCGCCCGAAACTCACGCCGGACAGTTTGAAGGTGGCGTTCGCGGGTGCATCCGAGATCTCGAAGTCCACACCGATTCCCTGTGGTTCGGCGAGCACCCTTGCCGTGTCGATGGATGTCGACAACTCGCGCGCCAGTTCGGACCAGGTGCTCGTCGTCGAACCAGGGCCAGCCTCGAGCCGGGAGAGCTCGAGGAGGTTGATCGCCAGATGCGAGAGCCGAAGAGCTGTCGTTCGGGCTCCGGCGACGAGTGATCCCTGCTCAGCAGTGCCCGCCAACGGGCTCGTCGCTTCGTCGAGTTGCGCGATCAGAACAGCGAGCGGAGTTCTCAGCTCATGGCTGGCATCGGACAAGAGCTGCCGTTCCCTTTCCAAGGTCTGGCGATTTCGCTCGATGAGAGAGTTCAGGGTTGACGCGAGGTCGGCGAGTTCGTCGCGCGCTGGTCCGACGGGCAATAACCCAAACGAACCGTTTTTGGCAAGCCTCTCGGCCTCGACTCGCATCCGGCTCACTGGCCGAAGCGCGATCCCCGACAGCGCCCATGACGCCACGCCGAAGATCAGGAACAGCACGAGTGCGCCAATTATGAGCGTGACGCCGAGCTGGTTCATGACCAGATTGGCCGGCTCCAGACTTCGAGCGACGACGATCTGCCACTTGCCGGACGTGGTCTGCACGGCTTCACGCCTGACCAGATAGGTCGTCGCTCCGATCGAGACTTCGCGTGGCTTCTCGCCGATCGTCAGCAGTTTTGGCAGGCGCGACTCAAGGCGATCCGGGAGGTTCGACAGGCTCGTGCGGCCGTTGGGCATGACGAGCGCGACTAGCTGACGCTCGCCAGCAGTCACTTGCGGAGACGACGGATCGCGACGGATCGCCGCCTCGAACGGCGCCGAGTCACCTTCAAGCAACTGATCAGTGGTCGCGTGCACGATGGATCGCACGTTGGCTTGCAGCAGCAAGCTCGCCACGACAGACACCACAATTGCGACCATCAGGGTGCCGAGGGTAATGCGGGTTCGGATTGAAAGCCCGCGAATCCAACTCACGGAAGGAGCTCGAGTGCGTATCCGCTCCCGCGGATCGTGCGGATGCGAAGCCTTGACGCTTCCGGATCAAGCTTGCGCCGCAGAAAGCTGACGTACTGCTCGACGATGTTCGGATGAATGAACTCACTCGAACCCCACACCTCGCGCAACATCGTGGTTCGCGTGACCGTCATGCCGGGCGACTGAGCGAGGAGGCGGAGCAGTGCGAATTCCTTCACACTCATCGTGATGCGACGCCCGCCGACCCGCACCTCCATGTTCATCGAATCGAGTTCGACCCCGCCCAGTTGGAGGGTGGTTTTCGGGCCGGCCGCATCGCGGCGGAACAGGGCTCGAAAGCGAGCGCCCAACTCGGCAAAGTCGAACGGTTTGATGATGTAGTCGTCGGCTCCGGCATCCAGTCCTCGTACGCGATCTTCGATCGCATCGCGCGCGGTGATGAGAACTAGCGGGATGGTGCTGCCGGACTCACGAATTCGACGACACACCTCGAAGCCAGACATGCCCGGGATCATGACGTCGATCGCAGCCGCCGAGTAATCGCCGTTGCCGAAGGCAATGAGCCCATCCGTGCCGTTCTGACAGAGGAACGTCTCGAATCCCTGCGTGGCCAGCCAGCTCGTCAGCAAACGGCCCATCTCGGGGTCATCTTCCACAACGAGGATTCTCACGACGTGCCTCCGCTCAGCACCATACCGCGTTGCCTCCCTGCCGTCTTCGCGAGACGGTGAGATGGCTTCTCGACCCAGTTGTGAAAGAGCCAGGCAACTGTCACAGACAGAGGGATGGTGATGATCGCCACGAGCCACCACCGCTGATCGCCCAGCAGATACGTGGTAGTTGCAATGATCGGGACGTGCACGAGGTAGAGGCTGAAGGAAATGCGCCCGAGAAACTGGGGCACGGGAGTCGACAGCGCTCGATCCCACGCTGGCGCGCACAGCGCGCACAATACGAGGCCAGCCGCCCCGAATCCGGCGAGCGCGGAAAACAGCGCGACGGCGATCGAGCCCGACGGCAGGATTCGCGCCGTCACCGGGCCAAGAACGACGACGACCAGCGACGCGATCGTGAGCCAGAGCCAGAACCTTGCGGTTCGGGCGGATGCCCAGCGCCGGATGTCGTCGAGGTGAACAGCACCGATCGTGCCCATCAGGAACAGGGGAAGGTACGTCAGCGAGCTGTTCCCTATAACGCTGCCGACTGCGGACAGGGCCGCCGAGCCCAAGACCCCGATCAGCCAGGCTTTTCGGAGCAACAGCGCCACCCCGAGGAATGCCGGCAGCGTGACGGAGAAGATCACCTCCCAGCGGAGTGACCACAGCACGTTGTCGAGGTCGTAGCCGACCCGTGTCAGGCTCGCGTCACTGAACCACTTGGCGACCGTTGTAGTCGTGGCATTGGTATCCGCGATCCACGAGTTCGCCGTGACGACGGACGGATCCCGCGGCAGAAGAATCACGAAAGCTGCCGCGAGCGCGAGCGCCGCCCACACGGGCACGTAAAGCCGAAGCAGTCGGGTCACGTAATAGCCGGACCAGGCAAATCCCTTGCGCATCGCGGGTATGGCGACGACCAGGCCACTGAGTACGAAGAACACCAGCACGCCCTGACTGCCGGCGGTGAAGATCTTGAACGGGCTCGCGCTGACCCACCACCATGGGTCACCGACGGTGCCGCTGTCGAGATACGGCTGCGCAACGAGTGAGAGGTGGTACACGACCACGATCGCTGCGGCGACTCCGCGGAGTCCATCGAGGGCTGTGAGGCGGCGCATCTAATCCACCGTAGGGTCGCTATCTGGGTGAGACCTCGGTAATTCCTATGAGAAATTTCAGGTCGGCCGCGCTACCAGGCGCTGGCGGGCGCTGTGAACGCAGGCACGGGCGTGTACGCCCAGTGCGTTCCATTGGCGTAATGACTGGACGACCACGGCGAAGCCCAGATCGCCTTCTCGGTGACCGTGGTGGGCGCGGACGCAGCGAGCGCAGCCACGATAGCGCTGTACCCCGGGTTGCCATGCAACGCTGCGGCGGCGTTCTTGGCAGCGACCAGGAGGTTCGGATAGCTGCCGAGCCCTGCGCCACCACCCGATCCCCATCCGTTGTTCAGGGGGTTATTGCGGTTCCACCAATTGTTCGGGCCATTCTCCTGGCGCATCCACCGCACGAATACGGTGACGTTCGCGTGGGACATTGGCCATCCACCGGTCACCAGAACCAGCTTCGCCCAGTCGTAGTTGGTGGCATTCGCGGACAGCGCCTGCAGTGCGGGAGTGGAGGAGTAGATATCTCGTTTCAGCGAGGCTCCGGCCACAGTCGTCGACACGGTCAGCGACTGTGGGTGAGCGGAGACGTACGCCTCGAACTGATAAGCCGATGCTGGAGGGGGTGGCGGCGCGACGGCGAAGATCGCGGTCATCGCGAATGCCACGAGGGCGGCAACCGAGGCGAAACTCTTCTTGACGCCGTGCGGCGCTCGATCGCGCCGCTGGGCTGCGCGAGGCGCAACGTGACGTGGCGAAGAAGAGGTCATGGGATTGGAGTCCTGTGCCATGTATCGACCCGGAAGTCCCGAGTCCGGTCGTAATCAAGGGTAGCAGGGGCGCCTTGGAAGGCCCGGAATCGACCGGTCGTCACCGCCTACTTCAGGCCGCCCCCTCGAATGGGTCGCTATCTACCCTTGGGCCACGTTTGTCGAATATCTGAGTACGAAGTGCTGTTAGCTCACGTCCGGAGACGTAGTAGCGCCCCCGGCGTTCCCCCTTGGCGACAAGCAAGTCAGCATCAACAAGAGCCTTGAGGTCACGGCTGGCTGTCTGTTCGGTAATCTCCTCTTCCTCGGAGAGCGCAGCGCGATAGGTTGCATTGCGGATGCGCAAACCGTACGCGGCATCGAACATCGGGTAGATCATGCGCTCGGGCATGTTGAGCCGCTCTCGCACCCGCTCCAACTCACTCCATAGGCGCTCACTCTCACGCACTCGACGTTGGAGAGTCTGCGCCTGACGCAAATGTGCGGTGAGCATGAACCTGATCCAGGGCCGGGCGTCGCGTGAGGGCTGCCACGTGCCTCCACCGACCGAAGCGAGAATGTCGTAGTAGTCCTGAGTGTTACGGCCCAGATACTCCTCAACGCTCATGAAGACAGGTGACAGGACACCCTCAGCCGCGAGTATCAAGCTCTGGAGGCATCGCGACATCCGTCCATTGCCGTCGCGAAAGGGATGAATCATCACAAGATTGAGATGTGCCATTGCGGCGCGCACAATGGGCGGATCTTCCCGTGTGTTGAGGTCGGCGACCAGTTGCGCCATGAGACTCGGAACGTCGTCGATATCGGCACCTTCGTGCACGATATCCCCGCTTACCTCGTCCCGAACGAAGATCGCGCCTGGGCGCCAACGACCCGGACTATTCTTCAGGTCGTAGAGGGTCATCATGAAATGGAGGCTCTTGATGAGTGCCTCACTGACCTCTACCTGCGGCTCCTGCGCAATCTGGAGAACGTAGGTCATCGCATTTCTGTATCCCTCTAGCGCCAACCGGGTCTCTGCCGACGCGTCAAGCGGCTCCTCGCCTACCGCGACTGCGGCCGCGTCATCGAGCGCCGCATCGAACCCTTCTATGCTGTTGGAGCCCCGGATGTTTCGCGCAAAGGACAAGCGGCGCAACGATCCGGACCAGCGGCGGGGCTCGTTTAACTGAAAGCGCAGCTTGTTCTTCAGGTCTTCGATTTGGGCCAAAACGGCTCGCTCTCGCTCATCGAGTTCAGGAGCCGCGAATAACATGATTGTAATTCCATTCATATCTATGATGATGATGTTTATTAACCATCATGGTAGCACTAAGAATCATTAGGCCCTCCGTGGGTTCGGGACCGCGAAGTGCCGGTTGGTCCGCCGTCGCCTATTCGTTGCTGACGACGTCGACCGAGATCTCAATGGCCGGAACCGTCCCCCGGTTCTCGAGCCAGTGGACAGTGTTTCGGTCCTCGGGCCAGCCCAAACCCGGCCCGTAGTCCGTCGTGATCCCGTCTCGATGGTCGGTGATCGTTCCCTGCAGCACGTAGACCGTCCCCGGTCTACCCCTGTGGTCATGAACCGGGCCGAAGACTCCCCCCGGTTCGATGGTCACGCGTCGCGTCCGAAGCTGACGCCCTTCCATGCCCTGGATTTCGGGCCCGAGATCAACAGTGGCCAGCAACTCCACCCCGACGCCCGTGGTCTCTGGTGCCGCCCGTTCATCACTCATCGTGCTTTCCTCTCCGCGAGGCGGGCCTGATCGGTTGATGCGGCGCGATCGCGTGAAAACAAGAATCCCCCCACCAGTGAACGATGTCTACGGGCTTCTGTCAGTCAGGTCTTGACGCGGCACTTGTTTTTTGCAAGTGTAGACATTGTCCGCAAACCGGACCCACGAGAGGAGTCCACGATGACCCAGATGTTCGTTAACCTGCCGGTGACCGACCTGGAACGCGCGAAGGCGTTCTATACCGCGATCGGATTCACTATCAACCCACTCTTCACCGATCACAACGCGGCCTGTGTCGTTGTCGAGGAAGACCACAGCTACTTCATGATCCTGGTGCGCGAGTACTTCCAGACGTTCACTGAGCTGCCGATCGGTGACCCGGCGGTCAATCCCGCGTCGTCTACCGCGATCTTCCTCGACAGCCGGGAGGCGGTCGACGTCGCCATCGCCGCTGGGCTCGCCGCGGGTGGCGCGGAGCCGGGGCCGGCCACTGACTACGGATTCATGTACCAGCGCGGTATCAGTGACCCAGACGGCAACGTCATCGACTTCGGCTACATGGACCCGACCGCGGCCGCGCAGGGTCCCGAGGCCTACGCGAACCAGCAGGCCTGAGGTCGATGGCCGCGCGAGATTACGGGCAGTACGGCGGCATCACGCGGGCACTCGAGCTTGTCGGGGAGCGCTGGTCACTGCTCATCGTTCGCGACCTGCTCGTTGGGCCGCGCCGCTACGGAGAACTCGCTGCCGGGCTTCCGCGCATCCCGAGTAACATCCTTGCGGCGCGGCTCAAGGAGCTGCAGGCGGCCGGCATCATCCGCCGAATTCCGCACCTGCGCGTCATCGTCTACGAGCTGACGGCATACGGCCGCGAACTCGAGCCGGTTGTGCTCGCGCTCGGCGCCTGGGGTTTCAAGGCGCTGGGCGAACCGCGGGAGGAGCAGATCATCACCCCCGACTCGATGACGATGGATCTCCGCACCGCCTTCCGGCCGCAGGTGGCGGAGAGACTGCCGGCAACCGCGTACGCTGCCCGCTTTGGTCCCGCTGAGCTGCTCATCCGGGTGGACGGCTCCACTCTCGACGTGACGCGCGGGGATGGACCGGTCGACCTCGCCTTCGCGGCGGGTCCGGGCATCCGCCGGCTCATCTCCGGTGAGCTCGCTGCGGATCGCGCGATCGCCACCGGCGTGGTCGAGGTGCTGCGCGGGCGCGGCGACCTTCTCGACCGTTTCGCGAACACGTTCCACCTGGCCGCCTGATCCGAGCGCACCGTCTCCGCACGTGCTGAGCACTTTCGGCGCCTAAAGAACGCCGCCCCCTAGGGTTTGGGTATGAGCGAAACGGATTCCTCGCCCGAGTTGCTGCGCCTCGGCGTGATGGCCACTTCACGCAAGGCGGACGAGCGGCGCCTGCCGATCCACCCCACTCATCTCGAGCGCATCGATGCGGACCTGCGGGCGAACATGATTCTCGAGCACGGCTACGGCACGCGTTTCGGCATCAGCGACGACGAGCTCGAGCCGTTGGTCGGGGCGATGGCCGACCGTGACGAGATCATTGCCCTCGCCGACATCGTGCTGCTCCCGAAGCCGCAGGCCTCGGACCTTGAGGATCTGCGTGATCGCCAGGTGCTCTGGGGATGGCCGCACTGCGTGCAGGATCGTCGAATCACTCAGCTCGCCATTGACAAGAGCCTCACCCTGATCGCGTGGGAGGCCATGAATCACTGGCAGGCGGATGGCGGATTCGGGCTGCACGTGTTCCACAAGAACAACGAATTGGCTGGGTATTGCTCGGTGCTGCACGCGCTGCAGCTCTGCGGGTCGACGGGCGACTACGGTCGCAGGCTCAGCGCTGCGGTGATCGGATTCGGCGCAACCGCGCGCGGTGCCGTCACGGCGCTGAACGCCCACGGACTCCACGATGTGCGCGTGTTGACCAACCGGGGAATCGCTGCCGTCGGCTCGCCGATCCCGTCGGTGGACATCATCCAGTTCGAACACAGCGATGAGGCGCCGTTCGAAAGCACGGTCAACACGGAGAACGGACCGGTGTCACTCGCCCCCTACCTGGCCGAGAACGACATCGTCGTGAACTGCACGCTTCAGGATCCCAACGCACCGCTCACGTACCTGCAAACCTCCGACCTCGGAGCCTTTCGCCCCGGCAGCCTCATCATCGACGTGTCGGTCGATGAAGGAATGGGCTTCAGTTGGGCGCGGCCGACGTCATTCGCCGAACCGATGTTCACCGTAGGCGACTCAACCAACTACTACGCGGTCGATCACAGCCCGTCGCTGTTGTGGAACTCGACGACGTGGGAGATCAGCGAGGCGCTGCTTCCGTTCCTGCGGACGGCGATGGAGGGCCCGTCGTCGTGGGCAGCATCCGACACCATCCAACGAGCCATCGAGATCCAGGACGGCCACATCCGCAACGAGGCGATCCTCACGTTTCAGGGCCGCTCGGCCGAGTACCCCTACCCGTCGGCCGACTGAGGCCCTTTTGCCTGTACATGCCATGCCGTCACGTGTTCACTGGTCCGGGATCGATCGATGGTGCCACGGCGTTGGGGTGGCGCATATCCCCGTCAGAAGCACACTGGCCTCCCACCGGCGAGCGCTGAGCGTGCACACGGGCAACTCGTGGGCGGGCAGTGCGGCGACATCCAGGCGCCTCTCGTCGGGAACCTGAAGGGCGGTCAATCAGTGCGGATGTCCGCCCCGAAGTAGCTCCGACTGCACCATGAGGCCGAACTGGCGGAGGCGGAGCAACCGCCACGATTCATCGGAGAACCGTGGCGCCGGGTCAAACATGTTCAGAGTGCCGATGCGGCTTCCGTCGGAACCCTCCAGGGCGAAGCCGGCATAGAAGCGGATATGGGGTCCTCCGGCCACGTGCGGGAGATTGCGGAACCGGTCATCCGCAGCCGCATCGGGAACGATCATGCCGTCCGGTTCGCGAATGACCGTGGCCGTGAAGGAGTCGTCGAGCATGATCAGCTGGGGTACGTCGCCTACCTGTGCTTTATGGACGAGGCGATCGGAATCGATAACACTCACCGTCGCGGATTTCACGCCGAACGAGGTGCACGCCAGCGCGACGACGTCATCGAATTGCCAGCTTCTATCGTCAACGAGAATTCCGAGCTCCCTCACAGCCGCTGACCTCTCCCGCTGGGAATCGTGGTCTTCATCGCTCCGCAGCGTCCGGTTGAAATCAGGCATCAGGCGCTCGGCATCGAGGTGGGGGGCCATGCAGTCGGCCAATTCTTCGGCCCAGTGGCGGTAGGTCATCGCGTCGCGGAACCGGAGGGCGTTGCTTTGCTCAGGAGCGGTCAACGGGACATACGTCACGCGCGGCACCCGACTGCAGACTTGCGCCGAGATGGTGTTCATCTTTCGAGCGTGGGTGTCTGCGACGGAACCCAATGGGCTGTCATAGACCGGAATCGAACGGATTGGATGCACGCCCGCCACGAAGATCCGCGCGTCCAGCGAAGACCGCCGCCCTATCATTCGAAGCGTGCTGGTCAGATCACGTTCCCAGGACGCCAGCGGTGTTAAGGCTCCAGCATCGTTCACACCCAGGGTGACGACCACAGCGTCATATCGATACAGTTTTATCCTGCTTAGCGCATCGGGTGCATGGCCGATCTTCAGTCGAGGAACTGCAACGACGTAGACGTCAGCGCCGCGCCCAGTGCGACGCGACAGCGCGCGGCTAAGAGCACCGGGAAGCGCGATCTCGTGGCTGAGGACGCCCCAGCCGACAGCGGGGCCTCCACCGAAAATGAGAACCCGATCGCTATCAACTCCCACAGAGTGCGCTTCCGGCGCATCACGGGGCCGCGGTAGTCGATCGACCTCGCCCGACTTCGAGGCTATCCACGCGCGCAGCACCGGCGCGCTGATCCAGCGAGGTATGTTTCCCATCGACTCCCCCAAGCCCTAAAACAACATGCGCCTGGCTCCAGACGTATTCAAAAGTAGGTTGACGTTGCCGAACGCGAAATCCCGTGAACGCGGATAAGCACGCATTTTGCGCGGCCGAGTGATCCACACTTCGCCCGAACCACGCCCAGACGCCAGACCTATACTCTCGGGGTGCCAAAAGCCGCCAAAGAGATGTTCCAAAGTCACCCCGTCGCCTCCTCAGGCGACATCAACCATGCGCGCCAAGTCCTCAGCGACGTGTTCCTGCCCTTGGAGTTCCCCTCAGCATCCACGTCGACCGCCGTGCACTTGACCCTCAACGCCATCAAGGTGGGGCGAACCACCGCGGGCTATCTGCGATTCGGCGACGCCATTCATATCCGTACGATCGAAGCCACCGACTACCACGTCGACATACCGTTGACCGGCAGGGCGACGATGCGCGCCGGCCTGCACAACCCGGTCTATGGAACTCCTCAAACTGCCGCCGTGTTCACACCCGGCTACCCCGCAGATCTGGACTGCGATGAGGACTTTTCCCAGCTATCGGTAATGATCCCTCACCAGGAACTGCAGGTCGAACTGGAAAATCTCCTGGGCCACAGCATCGTCAAGCCGTTGGTGTTTTCCGCCGAGCTGGACCTAACGGCGGGACCGGGGTGCACAGTGCTCCAGACTCTCTTCCTGATCGATCAGGCGTCGAACGACCCACGTGGCCCGCTCCAACATCCACTCGCCGCCCTGCACCTCGAACAGGTGCTGATGGGGTCTCTGCTCCTTGCTCAACCCCACAATTACTCGGCAGCCCTCAGCTCCCCCGTTCCCTCCGCCGGACCACGTCCCGTGGCGCAAGCAGTGGAATTGCTCAGGGCAAGCCCCGAACACCAATGGACCGTCTCCGAACTGGCAAGCGACGTCAATGTCAGTGTGCGCAGCCTGCAGGAAGGGTTTCGTCGATCGATGAGCAACACCCCGATTGGCTACTTGCGCGAATTGCGTCTGGAACAGATACGCAGAGAACTCTGTGATGCCGAGCCTGGCACGGTGACGGTGACGGAGGTCGCCGCGAAATGGGGGATCACCCACTTCGGCCGATTCGCCGCCAGCTACCGACGCCAGTTCTCCGAGAGCCCGTCGGACACCATGAGGCGCACGGCGACTTCGGCGGATTGGTAACCCTGACTGTACGAACTGCGGGGTTCGCTCGAACTGAGCTATTCAGCTATTCCTGCGAAGCGCGGACACCTGGAGTCGAGCCGCGACAAGTGTCACGGCGACGATCGCTATGGCGAATCCACACAAGCCAACCCGTGCACTCACAAACGAGGTCGCAAACGCCAGCAGCACCGGCGGAAGACCCTGACCTACATACGTGATCATGTAGAACATTGCGATCACGCCCGCCCTCGAGGCCGGATCCGCGGTCGTCACAGCAACTGCGACGGCAGACTTGAACAGCAGGCCCAACCCGGCACCGGCGATGCCCGCACCGATAAGGAAGAGGGTTAACGACGAATCGAAAAGCCCGATGATGATGACCAGGAACCCCAGAGTTACTGCGCCAGTGCCAAGTCCCAGCATCCACCGTGCACTAAGCGCTCCAAGGGCGATCTGCGAGATGGCGGAGACGCCGAAGGCGACGAAGGCCGCGAGCCCCCAGATGAATGGCGCCGTCACGTGTAGCTCGCTCTGCACGATCAATGAGCCGAGAGATAGCAAGACTCCGAACCCACCGAACGAGCAAAACCCGACAGCCGACGCTCCGATGAAGGCCAAACGCTGACCCTCCCTGAGTCGGAATCGCTCTGCATGACTCTTGTGAAAGGCTTGCCGGTCAACGGTCTCAGGGCTTACCAACACCGCGACCAGTCCCACAGTCATCGCCACGATTAAGACGACATATGGCGTAGCCAATGGCGCGGCGAACCACTGGGCGATCACTCCGGAAACGAGTGGGCCGAGTGAAAGGCCACCAAGGACTGCGATGGATGCCACGGTCGAGGGGAAACGAGTCATCGAGCTCGAAGGCCGTGCCTTCCGGTACAGGTCCGACAGGTACGTCGTTGCGGTCGACGCGACCAGGCCGACCGCCAGCCCCGTGAGGAATCGCCCCACCAACAGCCCCGGATACGCGGGCCAGATCAGCATCACGACTGCGGCGCCGAGCCCGACGACCAACGCTGGCACGATGATTCGACGTCGACCGAAGCGATCCGACAAGTGCCCGAAAAATGCGAGCCCGGCCACTGTGCCGACGACCGTGATCGCAAAAGCGACAGTGACCAGTGTCGAACTCAGACCGTCCAACTCTGCATAGAGCGGCCAGAGCGGAGTCGGAAGCGTAGCGAAGGCCTGCAGCACAACGACCGCCACAGTCACCAACCAGAATCCGGTGAGGTGGCGCGTTCGCGAACGGGCGTGTGGCAGTCCTGAATCGTCCGCAGTTGCGGTAGCCATGTGAGTTCTCCAATCGGAATTGCAATATGCGATTGCAGAACAGTACGACGAATGTCGCGAAACTTCATCCTCCTTGGAGTTAGATGGGAGCACTACAATCTGTAGAACAGATCGAAGGAGAGACATGGAATTAAGGCAGCTCCGCCACTTTCTTGCGCTGGCGGAAGAGCAGAATTTCACCCGCGCAGCCCAGCGGGAGCACATCGTGCAATCGGGCCTTTCCAACTCGATCCATGCGCTTGAACGCGAACTGGAATCCCCTCTTTACGTGCGTGGTAGTCGACCGATTCGCCTGACCGCCGCGGGATTCGCGCTCGAGGGTCCAGCCCGCCGCACGGTCAGCAGTGCCGGGTATGCCCGTCAGGCGGTGCGCGATACGCGTGAGGCGATTACCGGCATCCTGCGCGTTGGTGCGATGCAGTTAGCAGAGCACGTCGTGCCCCTGACGGAGTACGTGGCCAGGTTCACTCGCGACTTCCCGGGAATCACGGTCGAGATTCATCAACTCGCTGCATTAGATATGTTGGCGATGGTCGAGGCCGGGGAATTGGACTGTGCAATTGTTCCAGCACCACCCAGCCGCGGTCACCGCCTGCGCCTCGTGAAGTTGGGACGGGAGCCCATGAAGCTGGCAGTCAACCCAGCCCATCCGTTGGCCGGCGAAAAGACTGTGCGTCTATCGCAGCTCGAACACGAGAGATTCGTTGAAGTCCCCCCGAGCTGGACTTCGCGACTTCTCAACGACGCAGCGTTCGCCGGGCGGGGCATCGGTCGAAGGGTCGTCTGCGAAGCTAACTCATGGGATCTCGTTCTGCAGCTCGTTGGCGCCGGCGTTGGCGTCGGGATCGTTCCCGGGGAGCTCAGCCACACCACAATCGCGGACCCCACGCCGTCCGTTCTCCTTAAGCCTCTAGCCGACGTTCAGCTCGAGCGTCATCTCCATCTCGCATTTTCCTCGGTCGGCGAACTCGCGCCCGCAGTGACCCGGTTCATCGATGAGATCGCCCAGATCCGCAACGACAAGCTGCCGCGGCTCGCGACAGACTCCATCTCAAACTCAGATGAAGACGACTGATGTGCCACGACAGGTCAGGTCAGTTTTCGCTCAGCTCGGCTGGCCCGGTCTCCTGGTTCCGTGATCACGTGATTCGACGCTCGCCAATCAGCGACGAGTGGTCCGGCTCGGCGATACCGCTGAATGCGATCGCCTGCGCGGTGACTCCGTCTGGTAGTGACAGCGGAGGTGTGACGCGGGCAAACTCGCATCACACCTCCGATATGCACCTACGTCTATAAATAGGACGTCTTCTAATGGTGGTTCGAGATCACTCCGCCAGGAAGACGACGGTCTCGGCCGCTGCCTCGGTTGCGTACTGGAAGATCGAGCCGTGTGAGGCGTCGGGGTAGATCGTGATGCGAGCATCAGGGATGAGCTCGGCAAGCGTGTGGCTCGCTGCCGTGGGGATCATGATGTCGTTGTCTCCCTGAAGAATGAGCGTCGGCTGCGCGACGTTCGCCAACCTCTCGGCAACCCGCGCGTCTGGCTCGCCCCAGGCGAGGATCGCCTCGTACTGTGCGTCCTTCGCCTCGAGCGAGACACCGGTGTCGCGTCCCTCCTGGCGCTGGAAGATCCGACCGAGGGACGCCTGGCCAGCACCCTGGCTGGATCCGGTGTGGGCGTAGAAGACATAGAGGAGGTCCTCGCCGCCAGGCTCCGCCTTCACCACGAGACGATCGGCGACATCCTCCAACCAAGCACCCATGCCCGCGGCACCCTTGGCGCCCGTTCCGGCGAGGATCAGGCGGCGTACCAGCGATGGACGGCTGAGGACCGCCGCCTGTGCGACGAATCCGCCGAGAGAGAAGCCGAACAGGTCAACCTGTGCGAGGCCGAGTGCCTCAATGAATGCAATAGCGTCCTGCGCCATCTCCTCGACCGTGCTCGGCACTGTGCCGGAGGTTGATCCGATGCCGGCGTTGTCGAACAGGATCACGTCGCGTTCCGCACCGATCGGGCTAACGAGTGCCGGATCCCAGTTGTCGATGTCCCCGCGGAAGTGCTGCAGGAAGACTAGTGGCACTCCCTCGCCGACTCGGCCGAATCTGCGATACGCGTAGCTCACCCCGTTCGCTCCCTCCACGTGCTGGAGCTCGGCCTCTACCAAATCGAGAGTGTTCGTCATGTCGTTACTTCCTTCTATATCCTGCTGTTCGTAGTTCCGATCAATATGACCGGTCGTCTTGAATCATAGACACAACATCTCCGGCCGGGCAACCCCAGGGATGACTACTGAAGAACCGTCCCGAAGGTCACCGCGAGGAAGTCGCGAATCGGCTTGTCGATCCGCTGCGTCTTCGCCTGCGCGATGGCGCCCTCGAAGCTCG
>JAUZFR010000197.1 GCA_030840335.1 Actinomycetota bacterium
CGAGGAGGGCGGTCGCAATTGCGGCGATGCCTTCGCCCCGGCCTGTGAAGCCCAACCCGTCGGATGTCGTCGCCGACACGCTCACGGGTGCACCGACGAGCTCGGTCAGGCGGTTCTCGACCTCGAGACGACGTGGGCGGAGCCTCGGATGATTGCCGATCACCTGCACCGCGACGTTGCGGATCTTGTACCCGGTGCTCTCGACGAGCGCAACCGTCTCGCGAATGAAGACATCCCCGTGCGCGTCGGCGAACTTGGGATCGTCTGTGCCGAAGAGGCCGCCAAGGTCGCCGAGCCCCGAAGCCGACAGCAGCGCATCGCAGATGGCGTGCGCGATCGCGTCGCCGTCGCTGTGCCCGGCGAGACCGGTCTCGTCCGGCCAGTGGAGTCCGCCAAGCCACAACGGCTGCGTCTCGTCGAACGCGTGAACATCGATGCCGATGCCGGTGCGGATGCCGCGTGTCGGTGTGGCCTCGATGACCTCCATCCCCGGCAGCTGCGCCACGAGTTGCTCGGCCCGACGCAGGTCCCACGTCGTCGTGATCTTGAACCCCAGCGGGTCGCCGGCGAGAACGTGCACGGCGTGACCGGCCGCCGAGAACAGGGCGGCGTCATCCGTGTATTCGGTGGACGCGGCGGCGTAAGCGGCATCCAGTTCGACACGCGGGAAACCCTGTGGCGTGCCGACCGCGGCGAGGAGCGAGCGGTCCACTGTGCTCAGGGCGAGCCCCGCCTCCGTGGTCTTGACGGTATCCGAAACCGGCAGGCCGGGGATCGCACCATCGCCGGTGGCACGAATCCGCGCCACGATCGCATCGAACAGCGCACTCGGTGTGAACGGGCGCGCCGAATCGTGGATCAGAACGATTCCGATGTCGTGGTCGAGGGCTGCGAGACCCGCCGCGACCGAGACCTGGCGCGTGGAACCGCCAGGGACCACAGTGATGAACCGGGATGCGGGTCCCGCGGCCTTCGCGACCAGCTCGCGCGCGAGATCCAGTCGGTCAGGGGGCGCGACAACGACGATTTGCGCCGATTCGGACATTCCGAAAACCGATTCGAGGGACCACTCGAGCACCGTGCGGTCGCCAATCGGCACGAACGCCTTGGGTAACTCGTGTCCGAGTCGTGTGCCCGAACCGGCAGCGACGACAATCACGCCGATCGCCAACGATTCGCTCATCTCAAGCCCTCACGAGTGCAACGCCGCTAGAACAGCGAACTGCTCCTGGAGTTAATCAGGACGCCAGTACCTCGTCGAGAACTGTTGAGGCCTTCTCTTCGTCGGTCTTCTCAGCGAGCGCAAGCTCGGAGATCAGGATCTGGCGAGCCTTCGCGAGCATCCGCTTCTCGCCGGCGGAAAGCCCGCGGTCCTGGTCGCGTCGCCAGAGGTCGCGCACGACCTCGGAAACCTTGATGACATCGCCCGAAGCCAGCTTCTCGAGGTTCGCCTTGTACCGGCGTGACCAGTTAGTGGGCTCCTCGGTGAACGGAGCGCGCAGAACTTCGAAAACCTTGTCGAGGCCTTCGCGACCGATGACGTCGCGAACACCGACCAGGTCGACGTTGTCCGCGGGAACTTCGATCGTCAAATCGCCCTGGGTGACGTTGAGCTTCAGGTAGAGCTTTTCTTCGCCCTTGATGACCCTCTTCTTCACCTCAGTGATGGTTGCTGCGCCGTGATGTGGGTATACGACAGTCTCGCCGACCTCAAAAAGCATGAATGGGACTCCTTTAGAAGAGACCTAGTTTACCACAGCGACATATCGCTTAGGGTGTCCTAACCTAGCGCTCTCAACCGGGATGGCTAGGCTGGGGTAACGACTGGTTTCGTTCGTTCTGGAGGTTTCGTGAAGGCACGCACCGTGGCAGCCGCGGCGCTTATTGTCGGGCTCGCGCTCAGCACGTCAGCATGCACATTTGATGCTCCGCAGGCGACTCTCATCCACTACGACCCGAGCGACGGCGTCAGCGCGAACGTCGGCGCCATCGAGTTCCGCAACCTCCTGGCGATCAGCCCGGATGGTACAGACGCCAACCTCGTCGGCGTGATGATCAACACCAGCAAGTCGGCGCAGACCGTCGAATTCCAGTACACGCGCCATGCAAACGGTGTCACGGAGCCCGTCAACGACCCGGTTCTGATCCCTGCGGGCGCGATCGTGTCATTCGGCAACCCGGGTGTGCAGCAGCTGGTGTTCCGCGACGCCGATGTGATGCCGGGCTCACTCCTGACTCTCTTCATCCAGTACGGCGACCAGACCGGCAAGAAGGTGCGCATCCCGGTTCTCGATGGATCGGAGGGACCGTACACGACGCTCACCCCGTCGCCGACTCCGACGCCAATCCCGACGATCACGTCGACGGCGAAGCCCGTGACGAAGTAACCGCCTACGACTCGAAGCGGTAGCCGAGTCCCCTGACGGTGACGAGCATCGTGGGGTCGGACGGACTCTCCTCGATGCGGGAACGGATGCGCTTGATGTGTACATCGAGCGTCTTGGTGTCACCGTAGTAGTCGGAGCCCCAAACGCGGTCGATCAGCTGGCCGCGCGTGAGGACGCGCCCGGCGTTTCGCAGCAGCACCTCGAGAAGTTCGAATTCCTTCAGCGGCATGGGTGTCTCGCGACCGGAAACCGAGACGGTGTGACGTTCGATGTCCATCCGCACCGAACCCGCCTCGAGCACGGCTTCGCGGTCGCCGTCATCCTCGGTGCGACGTCGAAGGATCGCCCGGATGCGCGCCAACAACTCACGCGTCGAATACGGCTTCGTAACATAGTCGTCGGCCCCCAGCTCGAGCCCCACGACGATGTCGATCTCGCTGTCCTTGGCGGTCAGCATGATGATCGGCACGGAAGAGCGCGTGCGAAGTTCCCGGCAGACCTCGGTGCCGGGCAAACCGGGCAACATCAGGTCGAGCAGAACGAGATCGGTGCCGTTTCGATCGAACTCGGCGATGGCCGCAAGTCCGTCTGCGGCGATCGTCGGCCCGTACCCTTCGCGCTCGAGCAGATAGGCGAGCGGTTCGCTGAGAGACGGCTCGTCCTCCACGATCAGGATTCTGGTCACTGTTCAACTCCAAGACTTGCTGCTGTTGCCGGCGACGCCTCTGGAAGCCGGATGGTGAAGGTAGAACCCTTGCCGATCTGAGACCACACGCGAACGTCACCGCCGTGATTCTGCGCCACGTGCTTCACGATGCTGAGGCCGAGCCCCGAGCCGCCGGTGTTCCTGCTGCGCGCCGGGTCACTGCGGTAGAACCGTTCGAACACCCGGTCGCGTTCGTCTTCAGGGATCCCGACGCCCTGGTCGGTGACGGCGATCTCGACGATCCCGTCATCCATGCTGACTCCGACTCCGATGCGCGAGTTGTCGGGCGAATACTGGATGGCGTTTGCCACGAGGTTGTGCAGGGCGACGACCAGCAGGGGCTCGTCACCGTACACGGCTGCCTCCGGATCGGAATTGGTCACGAGGCTGATTCCGCGCGCATCCGCGGCGACCCTGTTCTGGTCGATCGCGAGGGCAACCACGCTGTCGATCTCGATCAGGCTCGGCTGTGCGAGCGCGTCCGCTGCCTGCAGGCGCGAGAGTTGGATGATCTCCTGGGTGATACGAGCGAGGCGATCGGCCTCCTTGCTCAGTCGCTTCGCGAACCGCTTGACCTGCTCCGGCTCCTTCGCCGCGAATTCGAGAGCCTCCGCAAGCAGTCCAACGGCGCCGATAGGGGTCTTGAGTTCGTGGCTGATGTTCGCCACGAAGTCGCGCCGCACCTCATCGAGTCGGTAGCCCTCCGTGCGATCTTCGGCGATCAACAGGATGTAGCGAGCGCCGAGCCGCGCTATGCGCACCCAGAGGATGATGTTGGCCTCGCCGATCGGGCCGCGAGAAAGGTGTACCTCCTGCGCAACCGGATCACCGTTGCGCCGAACGCGGTCGACCATGGCGATGAGCTCGGGGTGCACGAGGGCGCGATTCCAGACCAGACCGAAAGCAAGCGCGCCGGGCGAGGCCTTGACCACGGTGTTGGACGGGTCGATGACGACCCCTGCGGATTCGAGTGCGTCGAGCACCTGATCGACACCATCCGGTACCGCGGTGTTCACCACTTCGACGGCGTGCTGGCCGCGTCGAGCCGCGAGAACAACGACGACGACAATCGCTGCGCCGGCGACAACGCCGAACGCGAGCGACAGCGGCACCAGCGTTGCGGAGTCCATAGCGACTAGATTAGTTACAACTTGCGGCATGTCAGTGGGCGTGTACCAAATGCGCCCAGCGCTTCGGCGATTGTTCAAGACGAGGTCACTCATCGTTAACCTTGTCGGACCACTGTTGCTAAGAACTGTGCGGGAAAAGTCATGCCCGTGACGAAAGGTAGTCATACGATGCGTGAGGTTTTCCAACAGGAATTGCGTGAGGTACAGGAGCGACTCGTTGAGATCGCTGACCTCGTCGCCCTCTCCATCGAGCACGCGACCCGCGCGTTCAACGAGTCGAACGTTGCGCTCGCCGAAACCGTGATCGCAGACGACCACAAGATCGACGCCGCCGCGCAGCAGCTCGACGAACTGGCCATCAACATCCTTGCCCGCCAGCAGCCGGTCGCCCGCGACCTGCGCATCGTTGTGAGTGCACTCCGGATCAGCGCGTCCCTCGAGCGGATGGGCGACATGAGCGAGCACATCGCCCAGCTGGCCCGCTACCGTTTCCCGGACAAGGTGGTTCCGAAGAGCCTCCGCCCGACATTTGCGTCAATGGGCGAACTCGACGTCGAGATCGCGCGCAAGCTTGTCGATCTGCTCCGAACCGAAGACGTTCAGATCGCCGAAGACATCCGCAACGAAGACGACAAGGTGGATGCCCTCCACCTCAGCGTGTTCGACAAGGTGCTCGGTGCCACCTGGAAGGGCGAAGCTATCGACACGGTCGATGCAACGCTGGCTTCCCGGTACCACGAGCGTTTCGCGGACCACGCGGTTTCGATTGCCAAGAAGGTTCAGTATCTGGCGACCGGCGACTGGATCCCCGCCGACGCGTAGCTACTTCTTGCCCTGCGCTGCCACCGCGGCGGCGCCTGCGGCGGCGGCCTCTGGGTCGAGGTAGGCGCCCGGCTTCACGGGACGGAAGTTGTCATCCAGTTCGTAGACCAGCGGAATACCGGTCGGGATGTTCAGCTCGGCGATGTCGTTGTCACTGATGTCGTCGAGATGCTTGACGAGTGCGCGCAGTGAGTTTCCGTGCGCGGTCACGAGCACGGTCCTGCCCGCCGCGAGATCGACGGTGATGTCCGATTCCCAATAGGGGAGCATCCGTTCGATGACGAGTTTCAGGGACTCCGTGCGGGGAATCTCCCCGTCGATGCCGATGTAGCGTTCGTCGTGAACCTGGCTGTACTCGGCGTCATCCGCGAGCGGGGGCGGCGGAACGTCGAACGAGCGCCGCCACTCCTGGAACTTCTCCGGACCGTATTTCTCCAGCGTCTCCGCCTTGTCGAGACCCTGCAGCGCGCCATAGTGACGTTCGTTGAGTCGCCACGTGCGCTTGACCGGAATCCACAGTCGGTCGGCGACTTCGAGCGCAAGATTGGCGGTCTGGATGGCGCGGGTGAGCACGCTCGTGTACAGGATCTCGGGCTTCAGTCCCGACTCGGCGAGCAGCTCGCCGGCACGAGTGGCTTCGGCGATGCCCTGGTCGCTGAGACGCACATCCACCCATCCGGTGAAGAGGTTCTTCTGGTTCCAGTCGGAGTTGCCGTGGCGGAGCAGGATGAGGGTCGAAGTCATGGTTTCAGCTTATCTATCTGGATCGAACGGTCAGCTCACGCCCGGGATACGCCGGCGACGGTTGCGCCACAATGAGTGGATGGCCGAGGGACGCATCACGCGGGGCACGACCGGCGTCAACCGCCTGCGCCGCATCGACCGCTGGATCGCGACACTGCCGGTGTTGCGACGCACCGATGACCCGCTCGTCGTCGACCTCGGCTACGGCGCGAGCGCGACCACCAGCCTCGAGCTGTCCGATCGACTCAAACGGGTGAGACCGGATGTCGAAGTAGTCGGTATCGAGATAGACCCCGATCGAGTGCGGCTGGCGTCGCTTTCGGCTCGGCCGGGGGTGAGTTTTCGGGTCGGCGGGTTCGAGGTGCCGCTTCCGTCCGGGCGTCGGGCCACGGTCATCCGCGCCCTGAATGTTCTGCGCCAGTACGACGAGTCGGAGGTTCCGGCCGCCTGGGAGCGGATGCTCGCGCGCCTCCAGCCGGGCGGCATCCTCATCGAGGGAACCTGCAATGAGATCGGGAGAGTATGCAGCTGGGTGAATATCACCGCCGACGGCCCGCAGAGTTTCACGATCAGCCTGCGCCTCGCCGACCTGGACAAGCCATCGATCGTGGCCGAGCGTCTGCCGAAGGCATTGATCCATCGCAATGTCGAAGGCGAACGCGTCTACGACTACCTGCAGGCCATCGATCGGTTCTGGCAGGTGCACGCGCCGCTCGGGGTGTACGGGGCATCCCAGCGCTGGATCGCCACTGCCGAGAGCCTGCGGGATGCCGGCTGGCCCATCCAGGGCACGAAAGCGCGCTGGAGGCTCGGCGAACTCACCGTCACCTGGGCGGCGGTCGCCCCCGCCTGACCCGCTGCGGGTTCTTCAGGTCGGGGTCAGCGCCGGACGGCTCCGAGGCGCGGCAGGCGCGGGATGTCGGCTTCCGCTCCCGCATCCGTTGGCACAATGATCTCCTGGGCCGCGGCGATCAACACTTCGCCGGCTCTCACCGTCAGCCCCACGGCTGGATCCGTCGATCGCTTGATGACCGCGAGCGCGACCGGCCCGAGCTCGTAGTGCAGCCCGACGGACGTTACTCGACCGACCTCGACATCGCCCGCGAGCACGGCGTCACCGTGCGACGGGAGCACCCCCTCAGACCCATCGAGATGCAACATCACGAGTCGACGCGGCGGATGGCCGAGGTTGTGCACCTTCGCCACGGTCTCCTGCCCGCGGTAGCAACCCTTGCTGAGGTGAACGGCCGAGCGCAGCCAGTCCAGTTCGTGTGGGATCGTGCGCTCATCCACTTCGGTGACAAACCGCGGGCGCCACGCGGCGATACGCAGTGCTTCGAGGGCGAGCGTTCCGGCGACCGGCAGAGCGGCTGCGGCATCCAGATCGGCTCGAGGCACGAGGATCTCGCTGTACGTCCACCCGGCGGACGGATGCGCCGCGCCGCTCGCGTACTGGTGCCCACCGGCGACAACTGATACCCACGGGTCGTGCCAGACCAGCGGAACGCCGTTGGGCTCTGCGGCCAGGACGGCGGGTTGCCCCAGCGTGCCGATGGTCGCGAACTCGGACGTGCGGTCTGCGACCTCCACGCGGAGCATGAACCGCATCCGGTCGAGCCACGCGGCGAGGCCGGGAGCCTCCGCGGCATCCAGAAGCAGCCAGGTCGCGACACCGTCGTCGACCAGGCGGATGGCGTACTCGAGTCGGCCGGTCTGGTCGAGCAGAAGGGTTTCGGCGGATTCGCCCACGCCGAGGTGGGCGATCGACTGGGACGTGACCGAGTCGAGCCATGACAGGCGATCGTCGCCGGTGACCGTGAGCACGCCGCGATCGGACAGGTCGACGACGGCATCACCCGACGCAAGCAGTTTCTGCTCACCGAGCGGATTGCCGTAGTGCTCGGGCGGCGAACCGACCGCTCCGTTGAGCGTGGTGAATGGATCAGTCGACACGAGCAAGCCTCCCCGAAGAGTGTGTACGGAGGTCCTGGCCGAGGGCCGCGACATCCCATGCCCACAGCAGGTGGCTGTCGACCAGACCATAGATTCTTGTCGCCGCCGCATATTCCTTCGCGGTCGCGGAGCGCATCACCGCGTCGGTCGCGAGATCGATGCGCGGTCCCTTGACCCGGCCGAGATACAACTCGTGGACACCGCCCGGATGAACGATCGAAACCTCGATGTCGAAGCCACCGACGTCGTTCCGGAGGGTCTCAACGGCGTCCGCAGTGGTAAACGGGCGATCCCCGACACCCGGAAGCATCGCCGGACCGGGATCCCCCGGCGCAGCCGGCCTGCTGAGCTTCCAGTAGCCGGACTCGGTAACGAGCGGCCGTTGGCCGGCCTCCGCCGAGCCAGTCGAAGGGTCAAGTAGCCAGGTGTAGGAGTTGTAGTTGAGGTACGGAAGGCCGTCCTGGCTGAATGAGACGCGTTGGCCGAACTCGTGCTCAATAGATTCTTCGCCGATCTTGTAGTGCACGACGCCGGTGCCCTCCCAGACTCCGAGGAGCCAGGACAAGGGCGCTAGTTCGGCGGGCAGCCGGGTGTCGAGATCGAACATGACGAGTGGCAGCAGCGCTAGCGCTGGCCTCGGAACAGGTTCACGAGCACCGTGAGCGAGACGAAAGTGATCGCGAGAACCGCGAGAATCAGCAGCCCTACAAAGAAGAGTTCAAGCGCGACGACCATGCGTCAATACTAACTGGCGCGTCCCGTTATGCGACGAGCGGTGCCAGAACCGCCGTGCCGATGGCGACCAGGGCGACGGCCCCACCGATGCTGGTCATCATCCTGAGCACGAGCCCCTCCTTCTGCGACAGTGCGAGCTGCACGATGAAAGTCAGAAGAACGGATGCGCCAAGCACGATCGCGAGCCAGCCAAAGTACCCGCTGTGTGGCGCAAGCAACCCCACGAGCAGGATTCCGACGGCCACAACGACCCAGACGGGGATGATGCTCGAAAAACGTGAGGTCACACGACCATGCTATGGCGCTTGTAGACTGACCTCCACGCACTTTGGAGGCCCCGTGGCGCAGTTGTTGATCCTGACCTCTGCGGTCGACACTGATGTTCTGCCCGCTCTTGGTCTGCTCAGTCATCGAACGCGCCAGATTCCGGCGTCTCCGGCGTCCCTGATCAATGCGCCAACATCCGATCTGATCTTCGTCGATGCGCGTCAGGATTTGGCTCACGCGAAGTCGCTCTGCAAGATTCTGAACACCACCGGGCTCAACGTTCCACTGATGCTCGTTCTCACCGAAGGCGGTCTCACCGCGGTCAGCCCCGAGTGGGGAGTCGACGACGTCGTTCTCGAGACCGCAGGGCCGGCCGAGGTGGATGCGCGTATCCGGCTCGTCATCGGACGCATGGTCGAAGACAAGTCGAATTCGAAGATCCAGGCTTCGGGCGTCGTGATTGACGAAGCGAGCTACTCGGCAAAGGTGCACGGGCGTCCGCTCGACCTCACGTTCAAGGAGTTCGAGTTGCTGCGGTTCTTCGCGACGCATCCTTCGCGTGTCTTCACTCGCGAGCAGCTGCTGAGCGAGGTCTGGGGTTACGACTACTTCGGTGGCACCCGAACCGTGGATGTACACGTGCGGCGGCTGCGCGCCAAACTCGGCGACCTCGAATCCCTCATAGGAACGGTTCGCAACGTCGGCTACCGCTTCAACGTGTACGAAGACGAGAATGAGCGACTCACCACGATCGGTTCCTGACTGGGTTGCGCGGCTGATCACGCACGCGCGAGAAGTCGACGGAGCCCCTCCGTTTTCTGATCAGGGCCTTGTCGACTATCGAACTGGTGCGCGCGAGCTCGTCGCGATCGATGAGGTGGGGGCTGCGTTGGTTACCCGTTCCCTCCCTTCGTCGGGGTCGGGGAGCGTGAGCGCCGTTGAGGCCGAGTTCGTCGTCGATCCGGATGCCAGGGGGCGCGGGAACGGAACCAGACTCCTCGAGACCCTGCTAGCGCGCTCGGAAGGCGAGTTGCTCGTGTGGGCGCACGGCGATCATCCGGCGGCACGTGCACTCGCGGCCTCGCAAGGCCTCACCCCCGTGCGGGAACTGTTGCATCTGCAACTGCGGATCGAGCCTGTCGAGACCCCACCCGGGAGTCACCTCGGTGGTGAACTGTCGGCTGGCTCGACCCGCAGGATCGACGCGTTCATCGCCGGCGCGGACGAAGACGACTGGATTGCCCTGAACGCGCTCATCTTTGCGTCGCATCCCGAGCAGGGATCGATCACGCGTGCGGACCTCGAGCTGCTCGAGGCCGAGCCATGGTTCGAGGCGACGAACTTTTTCATCCTGCGCGACGGCGACGCGATGATCGGCTACTGCTGGCTCAAGGTCGAGGGTGACGGCGGCGAGTTCTACGTGGTCGGCGTGCACCCCGACCGCCAGGGCGAGAAGCTCGGCAGCCTGCTCTTCGAGGCGGGTCTTGCGCGGCTGCGCGAACTCGGCATCCGTCAGGCGCACCTGTATGTCGAGGGCGACAACGAGCCCGCGCTTGGCCTCTACCGCTCTCGCGGCTTCACGCAGGACTCCATCGACATCCAGTACCGCTCCCACCTTTTCTGATTCATGAGTCGGCGGAGTTAACGGGACGTTAATCCATGGACCGGCCACCCGGATGCCAGTATTGACTGATGGAGACCGAAGCGTACGTGGGAGACGCCGCCGTTGGCGCAGACTACGACGACGATTTCGACGATGAGTCGTCGTCGGATGACGACGGATCCCTTCGTCCCGATCGCTACCTCGACCGCGAACTGAGTTGGCTGTCGTTCAACCAACGCGTGCTCGAGCTCGCCGAAGACCCGATGGTGCCCCTCCTCGAGCGAGTGAACTACCTCGCGATCTTCGCCAGCAACCTCGACGAGTTCTTCAGGGTGCGTGTCGCGGGCCTCAAGCGCCGCATCGCCACGGGCCTTGCCGTGCCGACCAACGTCGGGCGCAGCCCGACCGAGGTTCTCGCCGACATCAGCGCTGCCGCGCACGAGTTGCAGACCCGCCACGCCGAGGCATTCCGCAAGGGAGTGAAGCCGCTCCTCGACGAAGCCGGCATCCACATCGAGACCTGGGCAGACCTGGTCGAAAGCGACCGCGCGCAGATCGACGAGATCTTCGCCAACCAGATCTTCCCCGTGCTGATGCCGCTCGCGGTCGATCCCGCGCATCCGTTCCCTTATATCTCCGGGCTCTCGCTCAACCTGTCGGTGCGCGTACGCAATCCGAAGACGAGCCGCGTCGAATTTGCGCGCATCAAGGTGCCGCCGCTGCTGTCGCGTTTCGTGCGGCTTCCGGATGACGGATCCGGCCGCCTGCGCTTCATCCCGCTCGAAGACCTCATCTCCAATCACCTCGGAGACCTGTTCCCCGGCATGCAGATTCTCGAACACCACGAGTTTCGCGTCACGCGCAACGAAGACGTCGAGATCGAGGAAGACGAATCCGAGAACCTCATCCAGGCGCTCGAGAAGGGCCTGTTGCAGCGACGGTTCGGCCCTCCGATCCGCCTTGAGATCTCGGACGACATGGATGACATGACGCTCGACCTGCTCATGCAGGAGCTCGACATCACCTCCCAGGAGGTCTATCGCCTTCCAGCCCCGCTGAACCTCGGCGGCCTGTTCGAAGTGTTCAAGATCGACCGGCCGGCTCTCAAGTTCCCGAAGCAGCTCCCGACGACGAGTGCGAGCCTGCTGGCTACCGATCCGACCGAGACGCCGGACATCTTTGCGTCGATCGAGCGCCAGGACATCCTGCTGCATCACCCGTACGAGTCGTTCGCAACGAGCGTTCAGACATTCCTCGAGCAGGCGGCCGCGGATCCCAATGTGCTCGCCATCAAACAGACGCTCTACCGCACCAGCGGCGACAGCCCCATCGTCGAAGCCCTGATCGACGCCGCCGAATCCGGCAAGCAGGTGCTTGCCCTTGTCGAAATCAAGGCTCGCTTCGACGAATCCGCGAACATCAGCTGGGCGCGCAAACTCGAGAAGTCCGGTGTGCACGTCGTCTACGGGCTCGTCGGGCTGAAGACTCACTGCAAGCTCGCGCTCGTCATCCGTCAGGAGAAGAACGGGCGCCTCAAGCACTACAGCCACATCGGAACGGGCAACTACAACCCGAAGACGAGTCGCATCTATGAAGACTTCGGGCTGCTCACCGACAGCGACACGATCGGCAAAGACCTCACTCGTCTCTTCAACGAACTGTCCGGGTATGCGATCGAGAAGAAGTTCAAACGCCTTCTCGTCGCGCCCCTCCACTTGCGCAAAGGCCTGCTCAAGCGCATCCGGCAGGAAGCCGACAACGCGCGCGCGGGGCTGCCGTCCGGCATCCGAATCAAGGTGAACGCGATCGTCGACGAGGCGATCATCGATGCGCTGTACCGCGCGAGCAATGCCGGCGTTCCGATCGACATCGTCGTGCGCGGCATCTGCTCGCTCACGCCCGGACTGGAGGGGGTAAGCGAGAACATCCGCGTTCGATCGATTCTTGGTCGCTACCTTGAGCACTCGCGCGTGTTCTCCTTTGCGAACGCCGGGGACCCGCAGGTATTCATCGGCAGCGCTGACATGATGCACCGCAACCTCGATCGACGTGTTGAAGCGCTCGTACGCCTCACCGAGCCCGATCATCTCAGCGACATCGATCGCGTATTCGAAACCGAGATGTCGGATCACACCGCGTCGTGGTGGCTCGACGCCACCGGTCTGTGGACCCATCACTCTGTCGACGAGAACGGCAAGCCGCTCGATGACGCACAGGACGTCACGATGAGAGAGATCGCGGCGCGCAAGCGAACGAGCGGAGTTCTTCGGTGACGTCGATCGCCACCACCTCACCGGTACTCGCGGCCGGCGCCGTGTGTTGGCGCATAGTGAACGGCAAGGTGCGGATTCTCCTCGTCCACCGCGCGCAGCGAAAAGACATCTCGCTGCCCAAGGGCAAGGTCGACCCGGGCGAGACGCTCCCGCAGACTGCCGTTCGCGAGATCGCGGAGGAGACCGGACTCGTGGTCGCGCTCGGCGCACCGCTTGGCCAGGTCGAGTACACGATCCCGAGCGGCCGCGAGAAGGTCGTCTACTACTGGTCGGCCGAGGTCGACGGACACGCGATCGAGGCCGCTCGGTTCGTGCCGAACGCCGAGATCGCCGCTCTCGAGTGGGTGTCGATCAAGAAGGCGCGCACGCTGCTGACCTACCCACACGACGTCGAGATCGTCGACGCATTTTCCGCACGAATCAAGAGTGACCGCGCACGCACGTTCGCGATCATCGTCGTGCGCCATGGCAAGGCCGTTCCGCCCGAGGTCTGGGACGGACCGGATGCGACGCGCCCGCTTCTCGCGCGCGGCACCGCCCAGTCCGCGAGCATTGCGCTCGGTCTCGCCGCGTATCGTCCGGTCAAGGTAATTTCGAGCACGGCCACCCGCTGCATTGCGACGGTTGCGCCGCTCGCGAGAGTGACCGGCCTGGAGATCCAGGAGTACGAAGGGATCAGCCAGGATGCCTACGAGTTGGGCGGATCGACGGTCGCCGAGCTGGTTGGCAGGAAGATTCGCAAGCGGAAGACAGTCGTGCTCTGCAGCCATGGCCCGGTCATCCCGGAGATCATCATCGAGATCGCCAGAGCCACCAATACGCCAGCGACGCCTGAGTTCCGCTCCCTCGGTACGCTCGACACCGGCGAATTCTCGGTGCTGCATTTCTCGATCGAACAGCCCCGCTCGGGGATCGTCGCAATGGAGACTCACAGCCCCACATCGGACTGATTGTTTGTCGTCCGTTTACCTCCCGTTTACCAACGGGCACGAGGCTCGTCACCGAGCGGACATAGCTTCGACAGTGTGGGTCGCACCGGCCTGCATCCGTAATCACATCTGTTTCGGAATCACACTTACCTCTTCGAAGGGACTACCCCTGTGAGCTTCACCCGTTTCGGCAGCATCGCTGTCGTCGCAGTCGCAGCAAGCCTCATCCTGTCGTCTTGCGCAGCAAACGAGTCGACAACCACCGGCAGCACGAACGCCCCCGCCTCCCTGAGCGGCACTCTCGCCGGGATCGGATCGTCCGCACAGGGCGCCGCCGAGACCGCATGGTCAGCAGACTTCCAGAGCGCCAACCCCGGCGTGACGATTAACTACAACCCTGCTGGTTCGGGCGCGGGTCGCACGGCGTTCCTCGCCGGTTCGGCCGACTTCGCCGGATCCGACGCAGCCCTAAAGCCTGAAGAGCTCGCCACCGCCTCGCCCAAGTGCGCGGCCGCCTCGAAGCCGATCGACCTCCCGGTCTACATCTCGCCGATCGCGATCGCGTACAACGTCGATGGCCTCAAGGACCTCAAGCTCGACGCGGCGACCATTGCCGGCATCTTCAAGGGCAGCATCAAGACCTGGAACGACCCGAAGATCGCCGCTCTCAACTCGGGCACGACTCTTCCGTCGGCGAAGATCGAGGTCGTGCACCGCGCAGACGACTCGGGTACTACCCAGAACTTCACTGAGTACCTGAGCGCCAATGCTCCCGACGTATGGTCAGTGCCCGCAGCGCAGACCTTCCCGTTCAAGGTCGGCGACGCCGCAACCGGCACCCCCGGAGTTGCGTCGGCTCTCAAGGCTGCGAAGAACACCATCGGCTACATCGATGACTCGGCCGCAACGGGCATGACCGTCGCGCAGCTCAAGGTGGGCGACGCATACTCGACCATCAGCGCTGCTGGTGCTGCCGACGTTGTCGCCAAGTCGCCGATCGCTTCGGGCCGCGGTGCCAATGACCTCGCCATCGCGATCGACCGCAAGAACACGGACGCGAACGCCTGGCCGCTGGTCCTGGTCAGCTACCTCATCACCTGCTCCGAGTACAAGGATGCGGCAACCGGCAAGCTCGTCGCGGCGTACGCCAAGTACGTTGCGAGCGACGCTGGCCAGCAGAGTGCAGCCAAGACCGCGGGTTCCGCTCCTCTTGCAGCTGACCTCGCAGCGAAGGTTGCGACCGCAATCGCTACTATCAAGTAACTAGTTCACGCAGTCGGTCTGGGTCACGACATTTCGTGGCCCAGACCGATTGCGCTGACACCCACTCCCTTTCCCCGCGTTCCAGGAAGCCACGGAATGACCACCGGTCCAGAAGACAAGATCCCCGCGCGAACGCGCCTCGGTGACCGCGTCTTCTCCACCAGCACCATCGTCGCTGGCTCGATCATCCTCGCCGTCCTCGCCGCTGTCGCGATCTTCCTCGTCATCCAGGCCATCCCCGCAATCGTCGCAAAGCCGGGCACTCTTCCTAACGGGGCAGCGAACTTCTGGGACTATGTCGGCCCCCTCGTCTTTGGCACGATCTGGGCCGCGGCGCTCGCCATGATCATGGCGGTCCCTATCTCGATCGGCGTCGCGCTCTTCATTTCGCACTACGCACCCCGTCGGATCGCGCAGGTGCTCGGCTACATCGTCGACCTGCTGGCCGCAGTACCTTCGGTCGTGTTCGGCCTGTGGGGCGTGCAGGTGCTCGCCCCGGCCATCCAGCCTTTCTATGTCTGGCTCAACACCAATCTTGGCTGGATCCCGCTCTTTGGCGGTGAGACGTCTGGCACAGGGCGCACGATTCTTACGGTCGCCATTGTGCTCGCCGTCATGGTGCTGCCGATCATGACCGCAGTCTGCCGCGAGATCTTCCTCCAGACGCCGCGCCTTCACGAGGAGGCGGCGCTCGCGCTCGGCGCGACCCGATGGGAGATGATCAAGACCGCGGTGTTGCCATTTGCTCGCCCGGGTATCGTGTCGGCCGCCATGCTTGGCCTCGGCCGCGCCCTCGGCGAGACGATGGCCGTCGCCATCGTGTTGTCGCCCGCTCTCGTCGTCTCGTTCTTCCTTCTCACGTCGCAGAACCCGGAGACGATCGCGGGTAACATTGCGCTCCAATTCTCCGAGGCATCCGGCATCGGCTTGAATGCCCTCGTCGCATCCGGTCTGGTCCTGTTCGTGATCACATTCATTGTCAATGCGGTCGCCCGATTCGTCGTCAGCCGTCGCAGAGCGTTCTCGGGAGCAAACTGATGACCGCCGTGACTTCCGGGCCCATCGTCAACTCGCTGACGACAGGAAAACTGCCCCGCGGAAGCGTCTGGATGGTGCTCATCGGTAGCTGGGCCATCGTCGGTCTCGTGTTCATGTTCGTCCAGTTCGCCGGCGGCACGAAGACGTTTAACCTCGTCGGAAGCCTCTTTCTGGGCACGATCCTGTTCGACATTCTGATCTGGGTGTTGTCGTACCTGGTCGAGGGGGTACGCAAGGCCAAGGACCGCCTCGTCACGTCCCTTATCGCGACGGCGTTCATCATTACGCTTCTGCCGCTGGTGTCCCTGCTCTACACGGTGGTGGCTAACGGTCTCGGCCGGATGATCGAGCCGTCGTTCTTCACGGAGTCGATGCGCAACATTGTGGATGCGAGCGGTGGTGTCGTTCACGCCCTTATCGGAACGCTCGAGATCACTGCGGCGGCTGCGATCATCTCGATCCCGATCGGCCTACTGACCTCGGTGTATCTCGTCGAATACGGGCGCGGTAATCTGGCGCGCGCCATTACGTTCCTCGTCGACGTGATGACCGGCATCCCATCGATCGTCGCCGGCCTCTTCGCGTTTGCCCTCTTCGCGCTCCTGACTGGCAACCCCGGCTTTCGTGCCGGTATTTCCGGTGCCGTCGCGCTGGCTGTTCTCATGATTCCCATCGTCGTCAGATCGTCGGAAGAAATGCTGAAGCTCGTGCCAAACGAGCTGCGCGAGGCGTCGTTCGCGCTCGGCGTTCCCAAGTGGCTGACCATTCTGAAAGTCGTGATCCCGACATCCATTGCCGGCATCGTTACGGGTGTCATGCTCGCCGTCGCCCGAGTGATCGGTGAGACCGCACCGCTTCTCATCGCGGCCGGCTTCACCGCGAGCGTCAACTACGACCTGTTCGCGAACCCGATGATGACCATGCCGGTGTTCGCGTACACGCAGTACGCGCAGCAGGGGGCGCATGCGAGCGACTTCGTCAACCGGTCGTGGGCAACCGCACTGACGCTGATACTGGTCGTCATGCTTCTCAACCTCATCGCGCGGCTCATCGCCCGCATCTTCTCGCCGAAACTCGGCCGCTAAGCAGTCAACCCGAAGGAACTCCGTGTCAAAGCGCATCGAAGTGAAGGACCTGAACGTCTACTACGGCAAGTTCAAGGCCGTCGAAGACGTCTCGCTCACGATCGAACCCCGAACTGTCACCGCCTTCATCGGACCGAGCGGATGCGGCAAGTCCACCTTCCTGCGCACGCTCAACCGCATGCACGAGGTCATCCCCGGTGCCCACGTCGAGGGCGAAGTGCTGATCGATGGCAACAACCTGTACGGCCCCGGCGTCGACCCCGTGCTGGTGCGTCGCGAGGTGGGCATGGTGTTTCAGCGCCCCAACCCGTTTCCGACGATGTCGATTCGCGACAACGTGTTGGCCGGCGTTCGGCTCAACAATCGACGCATGGCGAAGAGCGATGCGGATGCGCTTGTCGAGAAGTCGCTTCAGGGTGCGAACCTGTGGAACGAAGTGAAGGATCGCCTTGCGCTTCCCGGATCCGGCCTCTCGGGCGGACAGCAGCAGCGCCTCTGCATCGCCCGGGCAATCGCCGTGGCGCCGGAAGTCATCCTGATGGACGAGCCGTGCTCAGCGCTCGACCCGATCTCGACCCTGGCAATCGAGGACCTCATCGAGGAACTCAAGCGGGATTACACGATCGTGATCGTGACCCACAACATGCAGCAGGCGAGCCGCGTCTCCGACCGCACGGCGTTCTTCAATATCGCGGGAACGGGCAAGCCGGGCAGGCTCATCGAGTACAACGACACGAACACGATGTTCTCGAATCCGAGCGTGCAGGCCACCGAGGATTACGTCTCCGGCAAGTTCGGATAAGGCTTCAACTGCTCTTCGGCAACTTCAGGGACCTTCTAAGCGGAGGCGATCGCCACGATGGGCTTGGTAGTCGGCGAGTTTGAGCCGCCCGAGGGCTCAATCGTGACTCCGATGGTGTCGCCCTTCGCCATCCTGCCGTCGAGAACATGCCAGGTGCTCGACCCGGACAGCAGTCCAGCGCGCCTCGGCTCGCCCTGCGTGTCGATGTACCAAGCTTCGTAGGTTTTGTCGCTCGGCAGCGCGCTCAGACCCTTCACGATGAGCGCCGACTTACCCAATGCCAGCGACCAGACGAGCGTGGCCTTGCCCCCGGTGGAAACGGATGCCTCCACCCGCCGAGAGTCTGGCGCGGAGTTGATCGCGGCGAGCGCATCCGCCTGCTGTTCGTGCTGGATGCGTTCGGTGGCTCCGGTGATGCCGATCGCTCCCCCGGAGACGATCAGGATTGCGGCAACCGCGGCGGCCGCAACCAACGTCGGCTTCTGGAACCAGCGCACCAGAACCCGGCGCTCGAGGCTGGAAGGCGGCTTGAGCGTCGACGAAGACGCGGATGCGGGGACCTCGCGCGCAAGTTGCGGCGTCGTGCCGAGTTTCGCCATAAGGCTCTCTTTGAGTGCGGCCGGGGGCTGCGCCGGCGTGACCGCCAATCCGAGCAGCACAGCTGTATCCGTCAATTCAGTCACCTCGTTTCTGAGCTGCTCGGACTCATCCAGCTGAGACTCGAATTCGGCGTGTTCGTCCTGGTCGAGCGCATTGAGCACGTAGGCGCCCGAATTGTTCGCGGGATCGACCCGCTTCTTGTCGATCACGAAGCCACCCCCAGTTCGTCGCGCAGTCGGATCATGCCGTCGCGCAGACGCGTTTTGACCGTGCCGATCGGCACCTTCAACATTTCGGCCACCTCACTGTTGCTGTATCCGCCGTAGTACGCCAGCGAAATGGCCTGGCGCTGCAGTTCGGTGAGTCGCAGCAGTGCCTGCTGGACCCTCTCGCTTTCCAGCCGCACCTCAACCGATTCCGCGACCGAGTCGTATTCCGTCGGAAAGTCCCTGATTCCAATTCGGGTATCGCGCACTCTCGTCGATTGTGACGAACGAACGCGGTCGACCGCTCTTCGATGAGCCATGGTGAGAATCCAGGTCGACGCTCCACCTTTGTTGGCGTCGTAGCGGGTAGCGGTCTGCCAGATCTCCAGGAAGACCTCCTGGGCGACCTCCTCGGACTGCGCAGAGTCTCGCAGCAGCCTGCGAATGAGCCCAAGAACCCGAGGTGCGATCTCGTCGTAGAGCTGACCGAATGCCTCCTTGTCTCCTTCGGCGACGCGGGCGAGAAGATCGTTCTGGCTCACGGGTAGGACTTCGTCCGACTCCCGGTCGTTCTCGATCCCTGACGCCACGAGCTCAAGCATGACAGTTTCGTGGTGATCCGGCGCCGCCAGCGGGAGTCATCTGCATGCTGTTGGTTCGGCACGCGGCGAGCAACGGTTTGCTACTCGGCGAAGCGAGAGAGTAGCCCGGGCCGCAGAACGCCTCTCGGCGCGAGGCCGCTCGAAGCGGCTATTAGTGGAGCCCGGGGTTACTGCGGCCCGGTTCAACTATTTTACCGCATGCGTCTGAACCGACCATCCGATTCGTGGGTTGGCCGGATGCGTCAGTCGAGTTCGCCCAGGCGGTGCAGACGCGCGCAGGTGGTGAATTCATCCGCCATAGACGCGAGTCGACTTGCTCGCAGGGTGAGTTCGGTTGCTCGTTCGGGGCTGGTGAAGTCCGAATCATCCGCAATGCTCGTGGCGCCGGCTGCGCTCACTCGGCAGAACGCCGCGGCGCGGTCCAGCGCGATCGAGAAGTCTCCGACGAACACGCCTCGCAGGATCTCGTCGGCGAGATCGGTGATCTCGTCTGGTCCGGTTGGCATGGGGGCGCCCGCGACGACGGTGTCGATCGTCTGCAGAATCTCAGAGCCACGCTGGAAGAGCAGGCTGGTGCCCTCGGGATCCTGGCGGATGAGCAGTCGCATCAGATAGATGCGCCAAAGAGCGCCGGGGAGGCTCCTGGGGCTCGAGCGCGCCCAGAGTTCGGCGATTGCATCGATGCCGTGCTCGTCGGTGTAGGCGACGAGGCGGCTAAGGATCTCCGGGTCGTCGTTGTCACGCGCTCGGTTCACGAGGGCATGAGCGGTGTCGTGCGCAACCCGAAGAACCTGCGCCGGGTCTTCTCCACCCTCGTAGGTGTCGAACTTGTCGCCCGAATACTGGGTCGGTTTGTGAAAGTCGGAGGCCATCGCATCCAGCCTAAGCGAGAGCGGCCGCGAAGACCGAGGCTCGGGGTGTGCACCGTGACCAACGGTCCGACACGAAGGCACTACCATTTATAACTGCACGGGCCTCTAGCTCAGTTGGTAGAGCATCGGACTTTTAATCCGCGGGTCGCGGGTTCGAGCCCCGCGGGGCCCACCGTTTAAGTGCTGGTCAGACGGCTATTCTGTAGTCCGGTCGTTTTGGGTAGTTGTGGGCTGCACCTTATTTTGCACCTTATTGTTTCGGCGGCGCTCATGTTCGGCGTCGAGACGCTTGGCCATGTGGAGCTTCCGTTCATCGACTGCGTGCATTGCTTCATTTCTCTGGATCGTTGATCTCTACTTGCTTGCCGTGTCGTTCCTGCTTCCGTCGTCTGTGGTCTGTCGTCTTGGTTCCATTGCGCCGGTCGATTGGCTGTGGTCCTTCGCAGTGGTCGAGGTCCCGAGACCAGAACTGCCGGTCGGAAACCAGCTGCCAACCACTACCAGCGACCGGTTGAAATCCACTGGACCAACCACTGGCTGGAAACCAGTGAGCAACCGCAACTG